>JADJEE010000001.1:0-314380 GCA_016709225.1 Deltaproteobacteria bacterium
GTGATCGACGCGGAGAGAGCCGTCTCGCAACCTTACAGGATCCTTCGCCTTCCCACCCACCCGTGCACGCGGGAGGTCGAACCCCGCGAGTGGTGGGCGTTGCGTGTTCGACATGCAGGTTCTCAGGCAGCGTCGCAGGGCCCTGTTCGGGGCGGTCTGCGATGGAATGCACGCAAGGGCCGGAGGCGCTCACGCGCGGCCCTGCGTGCGTCGGCATGGTACCACTGCGGGGGCGTCGGCTCGTCCTCGAGAGGGGACATCCACGCCGGCCGCCACTGCCCCGACCGCACCGCAGGTGCACGTGCCGTCGACCAGCGACTCGCGGTTCGGTCGCGTTCTCGCGCGCCGGCCCGCGCGGCGGCCATGAGCGTGCGGCTCTCGCTCGAAAGCCGGGCACGGTACACGACACCGCGCTCGGGCGTCGCGGCCGACGTACTCGCGCCGCACCTTGGCCCGCCCGGCCCGCCCAACTCGAGCAGCTCTCTCGACCGCGTTCGCCTCTCACCGTGCTCGTGGTGCCCACCCGCTCATCGTGCGGCCGCGTCCTGCGCATCACCGCCGCCCCCATGATCCGCCGAAGATCATCGCGACCTCGTCCCGCTCCGGCGTGGTCGTGCCGCGGCCCTGCGCATGCCCCGACCACGCCCGGTGCCCCGAGTGACAGCGTTTCGCATCGTGCTCCGCCCTGACGCCGCGCGTCGCGAGACGCTCGCGATTCGATGATCTGCCGCAGATCATCCCCACGACACGCTGCACGTCATCCCTGCTCCACACCGGCCCGACCCGCGCCGACCACGGAGCAGCCCCATGACCGAGACGATCATCAATGCCAGCGCCCACGAACACGCCGACCTCATCCCCGTGCGCATGTGCAACGAGCTGGTCTATTGCCCTCGGCTCTTCCACCTCGAGCACGTGCAAGGCGTCTTCCGGCACTCGGCCGACACCATCGAGGGCAAGGGCCAGCACGAGCGCGCCAAGCGTCGAGGCTCGCGGCTGCGTGTCATCGACGACGAGCCCGCCGCGGCCAGCACCATCGACGACCTCTTCGCTCTCCTGCCGCGGCGCCTCGCGTTGGTCTCGGAGCGGCTCGGGATCCGCGGCGAGATTGATCTCGTCGAGGTCCACGATGGCAGCGTCGTCGTCGTCGAAGCCAAGCGCGGCCGCGCTCCCCGGACCGACGCGCACCGGTGGGGGCCGTACGAGCTGCCGGTGCGCGCGTGGCCGGCGGATCTCGCCCAGGTGGTGCTCTACATGGCGCTGCTGCGCGACCACGGTCTGCCCTGCGACCAGGCGCGGCTGGTCTATCGCGGCAGTCACGAGAGCGTCGTCGTGGCGTGGAGCGATCACCTCGAGCGCTTCGTCCATGCCGTCATCGCCCAGGCCCGTGCGGTCGCGCTGTGCGAGCACGCCCCCGCGCCGCTGGTCGACAGCCCCAAGTGCCCCGGATGCTCGCTGCACGATGACTGCCTCCCCGATGAGCACAACGCACTGCTCGCCGAGCAGGCCGCACGCGCCGCGCCGCCGCAGCCGGACGCGAGCCGCGACCCCGCGTTGCCCCCCGCCGCCACGGGCGATGCCGACGCGACCAACACTGCGCCGCAGACCCTCGAAGACCACGAGGCGCTCGCCGTGGCGATCGGTGTGCCCGCCAACGCACCCGTGCGTCGCATCGTCACCGGGCTCGAGCCCCGCAGCGTCGTCCACGTGCTCACGCCCGGCAGCACCGTGCGCAAGGACGGCGACGCGCTCGTGGTCGAGGACCGCCGCGGTGGGATCGAGCGGTTCGTCCTGCCCGAGGTCGCCCATCTCGCGCTCTTCGGGCCCGTGCATGTCACCCAGCCCTGTGTGCAGCACCTGCTGCGCCAAGGCGTCGCGATCTCCCACCACACCGGTGCGGGGCGCTTGCTCGGGACCACCGCGCCACTGCTCACGCGCAACGTCGGACTGCGCCGCGCGCAGTTCCGCGTGGTCGACGATCCGCAGGCGTGCCTCGAGATCGCCCGCGCGCTCGTCGTCGCCAAGATCCGCAACCAGCGGACGGTGCTGCGGCGACACCGACGGGGGCTCGCCGTGATCTCCGACGCGGTGCTCGGCGGCGACCTCCCGCACTGGGCCGGCGGGCCCGACCCCCAGGTCGCGGACGCGCGGCGCGACGCTCAGGGCGCGGTCGCCGAGGCCCTCGGCCGCATGCAGCACGCGCTCGCTGCAGCGACGCGTGCGGTCGAAGTCGACCGCCTCCGCGGTCACGAGGGCGACGCCGCCGCGTGCTACTTCGGCGCCCTGCCGGCGATCCTCCCCGCCGCCTGGCGGGGCGAGCTGCGCGGCCGCAGTCGACGCCCGCCGCAGGATCGCATCAACGCCATGCTCAGCTTCGGCTACGCACTGCTGGTCCGCGACGCAGTCGCGGCCTGCGGCCGCGTGGGCCTGGACCCGATGCTCGGGGTCTTCCACACCATGATCCCTGGCCGGCCCGCGCTCGCACTCGATCTCATGGAACCACTGCGCGCCGCGTGGGTCGACACCGCAGTCCTGCGGCTCATCGCGACCGCGGGAATCGTCCGCGACGACTTCCACTGCTCGCTCGCCGGTGTGGAGCTGAGCGACGCCGGCCGTCGCGCGATGATCCGCGCCTACGAACGGCGCGGCGACGAGCAGACCACCCATCCACGGTTCGGCTACCGGATGAGCTACCGCCGTCTCCTGGAGCTCGAGGTCCGCATCCTCGCCAAGGTCTTCGCCGGCGAGCTCCGCCACTACACGCCGATGTGGACCCGATGAGCGGCCGTCGTCATCTGCTCGTCTGCTACGACGTCCGCGAGGCCCGCCGCCTGCGCCGCGTGCATCGCGTGGTCCGGGACTTCGGCGAGCCCTTGCAGTACAGCGTGTTCGTCTGTCGACTCGACGCGACCACCCAGGCCGAGCTCGAACGTCGCGTGCTCGAGGTCATCGACGCGCGGGTCGATAGCGTCGTGCTGGTCGACTGCGGGCCGGTCGGCGCCACGACGCGTGCGCGCTTGCCCGGCCTGCGCATGCTCGGTGCACCGACGCTGCCCGATCTGCCCGGCGCCGTGATCTGCTGACATGAGTCGCGATGCCCACATCGCCGCACGCGCTCATCTGCGCACGTGTTGACCGCTCCGTCAGCCCGTGTCGAAACTATCGTGGCCATGGCCCGTGCCCCGAAGACACCGCGCGTGCGCTCGGAAGTCGCGAGCGCCCCGGCGCCCACGACCCGCGGCCTGTCGGTCGCGCAGCTGCAGCCGCTCGTGCTCGAGCACCTCGCCCGCGCCGGTGAGCACGGGCTCACCAAGGTCGAGCTCGTCGCTGCGATCGGCCGCACGTCGTCGCCGTCGATGCAGCGCGCGCTGAAGCAGCTCCGCGAGGAGGCGGGGGCACCGATCGAGCGCTTCGGACCCGAGCCGCGGTGGCGACTGTCGCGACCCTTCTCGCTGTCGCTCGCGGCTCCGCAGGCGGACGACGTGGTCGCGGCGCTGCTGGCGAAGGCGCTGGTGGAGTCGTTCGCCGACCCCGACCTGGTCGATCGCATCCAGCGACTCGCCGCCGAGCTCGATCAGCGCGCGTGCGCGAGCTCGGGCGTGTCGAGGACCGAGATCCCGCGCACTGGTCTGCTCTCGTCGACGCTGTCGCTCGGCACCACGACCAAGCCAGGGGTGCTGCGCGCGTTGTTGCTGGCCTGCGGTCGCGCCTGCGTGCGCGTGCGCTACGACTCGCCCTGGCGCGAGCCCGACGCGGGCGAGCGTTGGTACGAGCTCGAGCCGTGGGCGGTGCGGATCCACGACGGCGCGGCGTACCTGCGCGCGTGGCGACGCGACGGCGGTGGTGCACGGACCTTCCGCGTGGCGCAGATCGACGAGGTGCAGCCGATGTCCGAGCCGCCGTCGAAGCCGCTGCCGGGCAACGACGCGCGCTGGGGCGACGTGCCGCCCGCCTTCGGCATCGACGTCGATCGCCCGGCGACCGCCGTGATCGTGATGCAGGGCCCGCTCGCCCGTTGGGTGGCGCGGGTGCAGTGGCACCCCGAGCAGCACGACCAGTGGCTGATCCCCGGGCAGCGACTGCTGCGACGGGTCGCCTATCGCAGCTGCCGAGAGCTCGCGCGACGTCTGGTCTCGGTCGCCGACGGCATCGAGTCGATCGCACCGGTCGAGCTGGCGACCGAGGTGCGTCGCATCGCCGCCGCCGCGATGCGAGAGCCGACGCGGGCCGATGCACTGCCGCCGGTGCTGCACCGCGTGGCCCCGAGCGCAGCTCAGTCGTCGTGCTCGCGCACGTCGGCGGGATCGACATCGATCACCGCGCTGCGATCGCCGAGGTCGCGCCGGGCCGCGCCGCGCACGAGGTCGACGCCGCGCTGACGGATCTTGGCCTCGATGCCGGCGTGCAGGCGCCCCGCGATGCGCTGGCGCACCGGTGGCAGCAGCAGGCCCAGCGCGAGCAGGTCGCTCAGCACCCCCGGGATCATGAACGCCACGCCGGCGACCACCAACATCGCGCGGTCGGCCAGCACCGCCGCGGGCACGTTGCCGTCGACGGCGCCCTGCTGGAATGCCTGCAGCGCGGCGCGGCCGTGGCGGCGCGCGAGCGACAGGCCCGTGATGCCACCCGCGAGCACGAGCAGGAACACCGCGCCGCCCCCGATCGCGCGGCCGAGCACGACCAGCAACCACAGCTCGAGCACGGCGAAGGCGAGCACGGCGAGCGGGAGCTTGGAGCGCATGGACGAAGGCGGTGTCGCGACCGCGATCCGAGGTCTAGCACAGCGTGGCCGCGGACGCGTGACAAGGGCACCGCACCGTGGTGCCATCGCTACGCCCAGGCGCCATGCCCGAGCACGAGCCCAACGCGAGCGAGCCCCACGCCGAGCTGCTCATCGAGCGCTTCGAGCTGCACGAGCGTCTGGGCCAAGGCGCGTTCGGTGTGACGTGGGCGGCCACGGAGCGCGCGAGCGGACGCGCGGTCGTGGTCAAACGCCTGGCGCTGCGTGGGCAGCCGGACTGGAAGCGCTTCGAGCAGTTCGAGCGTGAGGCTCGGGTCCTGCGCGCGCTCGATCACCCCGGCATCCCGCGCTTCGTCGACGCGTTCGAGCTCGAAGGCGGCGACGCGTGCATCGTGTACGAACGCGCGCCCGGCGAGACCCTGGCCGCCCGCATCGAGCGCGGCGATCGTTGGACCGAGCCCGACGCACGCGCGCTGCTCGTCGGGCTGCTGCAGACGCTGGCGTACCTGCACTCGTTGTCACCGCGGGTCATCCACCGCGACATCAAGCCCGGCAACATCGTCATCGGCCCCGACGGCCACGCGATGCTGGTCGACTTCGGTGCGGTGCGAGACCTCGCCGGCCGACAGGCCGACGGCGGCATGACCGTGGTCGGCACCGCCGGCTACATGCCGCCCGAGCAAGCGATGGGGCGCGCCGATGCCCGCTCCGATCTCTTCGCGCTCGCCGCAACGATGGTGCACGCGCTCACGCATGCGCACCCATCGGAGCTCATCGGCGATGATCTGCGGCTGTCGTTCCGCGATCGCACCGGCATCGACGCTCCCTTCGCGAAGGTGTTGGCGCGCATGCTCGAGCCCGATCCCGGCAGGCGCTTCGCCACCGCCAAGGACGTGCTGGCCGCGTTGTCGCCCGAAATGACCGCGATCGCACGCCGCGGCCGCGATCGCACTGCGCCCAGGCTCACCGACGGCCCACGAACGATGAGCCCGGCGGTGAGCGCCAAGCTCTCGGGTACGCGCGTGTTCGGCTGGCGTGGCCCCACGCTGGGTATTGCGGGGGTATCGCTCGCGCTGGTGGTGGCGGTCGCGACCGGCAACTTCGTGCTCGCGGCGGCGTTGCTGGTGATCGGGGTGTCACTCGGGGTCGTGGTGGCGCGGAAGCAGCGCGCGCGAGCGCGCGAGCTCTACGTCGGCGGCCACACCACGCGCGGGCGCATCATGAGCGCGGAGGGCGGCAGCGGCTATCACAACATCCGCTACGTGTACGACGTCGACGGGCAGTCCTACTCGGGCTCGGTGAGCACCTACGACGCGCTGGTGGTGGGCGCCTTGCCCGATCGCCCCGCGTTGGTGGTCTTCTACGATCCCGCGCGACCGCAGGATCACACGGCGCTGTTCGAGCTCGAGCTCGCCGCGCTCGAGGCCGCCGACGACTGACCGGCGCTGGCGCAGCGGGCCGCCGCGGAGCGATCACCGTGGTCGTTGCGCGCGCGCGTGGGGTCGCACGACCCGCGCAGTGACCTGCACCATCGCCCCCTGGTGCATCGTGGGCGGATCGAAGTGCAGATCGTTGCGCGCCTGCAGGCCCTCCCAGAGACGGATGCCGCGACCGAGGATCACGGGCAGGAGGGTCAGGCACAGCTCGTCGACGAGCCCGGCATCGAGGCCCTGCCGCACGAGGTCGCCGCCATCGAGACACACGTCCTTGCCACCGGCGGCGGCCTTCGCTCGGGCGACGAGTGCGTCGATCGGCCCGCTCACAGCGTAGGCGCGTCCGCCTCGGGGCGCCGGCGGCAGCTCGTGGTGCGTCGCCACGAACACCGGCAGCTCACCGTAGTGCCAAGCATCGTAGTCGAGCAGGACTTGATACGTGCGGCGCCCCATCAGCAGCGCGCCGACCTGCGCGATGAAGGCCGCGAAGCCGAGCCCACCCTCGGGCGCCTCGGCCGGTGGGGTGAACTCTTCGAGGAACGAGAGGTCGTGCTCCGGGCCGGCCACACAGCCGTCGAGCGAGCAGCCGAGATAGACTCGGACGCGAGACGTCGAGCCGTCGGTCATCGGCGCCCATCGTAGCCGGTTGCTCGCTTCAGCGGTCGCGCCACAGCGCGTCGCGCAGGCCCGAGGCCCGCTCGACGCGGCGGCCGATCGCCTCGGCGACGACCTGCGGCGTGCCCAGCACGACCACGCGGCTGCGCGCGCGCGTGACCCCGGTGTAGAGCAGCTCGCGGGTCACCAGCGCCGAGCCCGAGCCCGGCAGCAGCAGCGCGACCTCGTCGAACTCGGAACCCTGACTCTTGTGCACCGTCATCGCGAAGACGGTCTCGGCTGCGGGCAGCCGCGACGGCGGCAGCGCGCGCAGGCCGTCCTCGGTGGGGAAGTACGCGCGCAGGTGGCCGCTGCGATCCGCCGCGACCACGCCGACGTCGCCGTTCCACAGCTGCAGCTGGTAGTCGTTCGCAGTGATCATGATCGGTCGACCGTCGTACCAGGGGCCGTCGATCGCGAGTCGGCCCGACTGCGCCAGCAAGCGCTCGATCAACGGATTGATGCGCTCGACGCCGAACGCCCCGCGGCGGTGGGCGCACAACAGCCGGAAGCGCGTCAGCGCGGCGAGCCGCGCCTCGGGTTCGCGCGCGCGCAGGTAGTCGTCGTAGCCCGCCACCACGAGCTGCCGCAGCACGCCGGGCAGGCGCGCCGGGTCGTCGACGGCGACCAGCGACAGCTCGTCGGTGCCGGCGCGCAAGACCTCGAGCGCCGCGTCGACGCGGCCACGTTTGACCGCCGACGCGAAGCCGCCGATGCCGCGTCCGTCGTCGAATCGATGGCTGTGCACGAGCTCGACCAAGCAATCGGCGATCGGTGGCGCGGCGGCGGCGACCGAAGCAGAGATGCCGGCCTCGCGCGCGAGCAACTCGGCAAACGCTGGCGAGCGGTCGCCACCCTCGCGGCCGCCGGCATCGCAGATGTCGCCGAGGATCGCACCGGCCTCGACGCTGGCGAGCTGGTGCTTGTCGCCGACGAGGATGAGCTTGGCGCCGGGCGGCACCGCGTCGATCAGCTTGGCGAGCAACGCCAAATCGATCATCGACGCCTCGTCGACCAGCACGACGTCCGCCGCCAGCGGCAGGGCAGCGTCGTGGAGGAAGCGTGTGCGCGAGCCGGGTCGGAAGCCGAGCAGGCGATGGATCGTCGTCGCAGTGCGCGGCATCGCGGCGCGCACGTCGTCGTCGCAGTCGAGCTGCGCGAGCTGGGCGGTGATGGTCTCGATCATGCGGGCCGCGGCCTTGCCGGTCGGCGCCGCCAGGGCCATGCGCAGCGGCGAGCCCCCGCCGCGCAGCGCAAGGGTCTGCAACGCCGCGAGCATGCGCACCAAGGTGGTGGTCTTGCCGGTGCCCGGCCCGCCGCTCAGGACCATGAAGTCGCGCAGCGCCGCAACCGCGGCGGCCTCGCGCTGGCGCCCGTCGGGGCGGAAGTCGGGCCGCTCGGCGAACAGTCGCGCGAGCAGCGGTGCGAGCGGCTGACTCGGCACCTGCGTGTGCGCGGCCCGGCGTCGCAGCGCGTCGGCGACCAGGCTCTGGTACGCGAAGTAGCGGCGCAGGTAGAGCCTTGCCTCGCCGTCGAACACCAGCGGCGTGTGCGTGCGCCCGTCACCGATGAGGCTGCCGGGCGCGTTGGTGGCCTCGCCGAGCGCCATCACCCACTCGAACTGCGTCGGCAGTCGCACGCCGTCGATGGGCTCGCCATCGGCGTCCTGCAGCGGTCGCGCGAGCACGCGCCGCAGATCGGCGCACACGTGTCCGGCCGCGACCGCACGCGAGGCGAACGCGGCACCGAGCAGCACCGCGGGGGGGCTGCCGGGTGCGAGCGCACCGAGCGTGCGCGCCAGGGCGACGTCGAGCGGTGCGAACACGCCGGCTGCGGCGAGCTTTGCGAGCACGTCGGTCATGCCGCCCCCGGGCGCTGCAGCAGGTTCGACAGCGCGGCGATGCGGGCCGCCGGCGGCCGCTCGCGCCAGATGCCGGTGTCTTGCCCCGGGGCCATGCCGCGCAGGAACAGGTACATCACGCCACCGAAGTCGCGCTCGTAGTCGAAGCCGGGCTGGCGCTGCGCGAGCATGCGCACCAGCGCGAGCGTGTAGAGGTGGTACTGCAGCACGTAGTGATCGTCGGCCATCACCGTGGCCAGGCGTGCGGTGTCGTAGTCGTCCGCGTGATCGCCGAGGTGATTGGTCTTGTAGTCGAGCACGTACCAGCGACCGTCGTGTTCGAACACGAGATCGATGAAGCCCTTCAGGAAGCCGCGCAGCGGCGAGAAGCCCAGCGCGGCGACGCGCTCGGCATAGCCGGGCGGCAGACCCTCGGGGTGGTCGCGGAACACCGCGGCCAGTGCCCGGCGGCCCAGCGAGCTGTCGGCGTCGGCGACCGGCAGCAGGAACTCGAGCTCGTCGAGCCGCTGCGTCCGCGGCACGTCGCGCAGCGCGAACGACCCCGGCCCCAGCAGCGGGGTCGCGACCACCTGCTGCAGGCCCGCGACCACGACCTCGGCCCACGCGCCGTCGTCGACGAAGCCGTGCTCGCGCAGCCGGCCCTGCACCAATGCGTCCGTGGTCGGCGCGTCGGCGGCGAAGTCGAGGTGCTCGAGCACGTCGTGGAAGAAGTTGCCGGCCCGCACGCCGCGGGGGAAGCCTGCCAGCGTGACGGTGGGCGCCGCCGGTGCCAGCGCGCGATCGAGTTCGTCATCGCTCGACCACGTCGCGGTGCGCGACAGCGCTTCATCGTGGGCGCGCGCATCGGCGAAGTCGGCCTGCTCGCTGCGGGCCGTGAGCGCGATCGTGCCGACACCCCGCGGCCGCTGGGCGAGCTCGACGAACAATGGGGCGGCGATCGCCTGCGCCGAGGCCATGTGCGAAAAACTCGAGGTGCGCCACAGGCGGTCGATGCTCGCGCGCGGCAGCTGGGCCCGCAGTCCCGACGTGTCGGGCTCTGGCGCCGCTGCGCTCGCAACCGCTGGGCCGGTGGTGGGGACGGCTGCGCTGGCTTCGACCGACCAGGCGCCGCCGCCACGGGCCACGAACGCAGCGATGAGCTCGTCGTCGCTGCTGTTCTCCACGCGAGACTGGATCACGCTCGGCGCCACCTGGGCGGCGGGTGCCGGCGGTGAAAACAACAGCTGCGAGAGCGGGGAGCGGGCCGTGCGCGTGCCCGGCACCCAGGTGAGCACGCAGCGATGACGCGCGCGTGTCACCGCCACGTAGAGCAGACGTAGCGCCTCTGCGGTGCGCTCACGCCCGGCCAGCTCCAGCGCGGTCTTCTTGTCGGGGTCCTTGCTGGGGCGCACGTCGAGCACGGCGCCGAGCTCGTGCTCGGGATCATGATAGATGGTGTCCTCTTTCTCTTCACCGAAGAGGTCCTCGGCCTCCCACGCGAACGGGCAGTACACGATGGGGTACTCGAGGCCCTTGCTGCTGTGCACGGTGATGAGCTGTACGGCCCGGTCGTCGCGCTCGAGTCGAAGCTTGAAGGCCTCGACGCTGTTGTTGCCGGCGTTGCGCTGCTCGTCGAACCACCGCAGCACACCGGCGGGGCCGAGGTGCTGCTCGCTGGCGGCCGCGTGCAGCAGCTCGGCGGTGTGCAGCAGGTTCGTCATGCTGCGCTCGCCGCCGCTGCGCGCCAGCAGGCGGGCGGGCGCGCCGGTCCGGGCCAGCAGCGCGCGGAACATCTGCACGAAGCCGCGGCCGGTCCAGAGCTCGTGCAGGTCGCGGAAGAGCTCGACCCACCGCTCCCACAGCGCCTCGTCGCGATCGATGTCGACCAGCTCGTCGGCGCTGCTGCCCAGCAGCTCGGTCGCGAGCGCACTGCGCAGCGCCGCGGCGTGGCTGGGCTCCGCGATCGAGGCCAGCACTCGCGCGAGCTCGGTGGCCTCGTCGCTCTCGAACACCGTCGAATCGCCGTATACCACGCTCGGGATACCGCGCTCGCGCAGTGCCTTCTGCACCGAGAGTGCCTGCGCGTTCTTGCGGGTGAGCACGGCGATGTCGCCGGCGTGGATCGGCCGGCTGGCGACGCCGTCGTCGAGCGTCGCGCCGCTGCTCAGCAAGCTCGCGATTGCGTCGCCCACGTGGCTGGGGATCACCTGGTCGGCCCACTCGCGCTTGGCGGCGTTGCGTTGCAGGTCGGCGCCGTCGCGCCGCAGCAGGTCGATCGTCATGGCCGGCATCGTTCGGCCGTCCTGCAGCAGCCGCGCGTGGGCGCCGGGGCGGGGCAGGATCTCGGGCATCTCGATCTCGTCGAGCGCGAACGGGCGCTCGACGTCGAACAATCGCGCGATCGCAGCCAGCAGCGGTGGATCCGAGCGCCAGTTGTGCCGCATCGTCACGCGTCGTCCAC
This sequence comes from Deltaproteobacteria bacterium, assembly GCA_016709225.1. NCBI lineage: Bacteria > Pseudomonadati > Myxococcota > Myxococcia > Deltaproteobacteria bacterium. The sequence continues at coordinate 11,130 of JADJEE010000001.1, forward strand.
CGATGCTGCGCGCGGCGTCGAGATACGCGTAGACGTCGGCGCCGCGGAACGCGTAGATGGCCTGCTTGGGATCGCCGATCAGCAGCAGCGAGCCGCCGCGGTGGCCGAACACGGTCTTGAAGATGCGGTACTGCAGCGGATCGGTGTCCTGGAACTCGTCGATCAGCGCGGCGCGAAAGCGGGCCCGGATGCGCTCGGCGAGCTGTTTGCCACCGCGGCCGCGCAGGGCGGCGTCGAGTTGCAGCAGGAGATCGTCGAACGCCTGCACCGCCGCGGCGCGCTTGCGCTTGGGCAGCTCGCGTCGCACGTAGGCGGCCAGCTGCAGCTTGAAGTCGACCAGCTTCGCGACCTGGTGCCGCCGCAGCGGGGCGCTCGCGTCGCGCAGCAGCTGACAGGCGTCGAAGAAGGCGTGCTTGGGCGTGAGCCCGGCACGCCGTGCCGCCGCACGGGTCTTCTCGAGCAGCGAGCCGCTGCAGAAGGCGTCGAGCAGCTCGAGTTGGAGCTGCGCGCCGGGGTTCGGGTCGCGCAAGAAGGCGTCCATGAGCTTGGCGCGCGCGGGCAGCTGCGCGATGTCGAAGCTCTTGAGCAGGTTGGCGCTGCTGCGCAGCAGCTCCTGCACCTGCGCGGACTCCCGGGTCCAGATGGCCCGCGCCTCGCGATAGGCCGCGACGTACTCGTCGGGTGCCGGCGGATTGGACGGAGGGCTGGTGGCGGGGAACAGCTCGAGATCGGGGTGGGCCGCGACCTGTCGCGCCAGCCGCATGAGCTTGGGCGGATACAGCCCGGCGTCCTGCACCGCGGCGGCAAAGCGAGGGTCGGCATCGTACAGCGCGCGCGCCCAGTAGTCGCGCACCACCGTCTCGACGACCGCGCGGTCGTCGACCAACAGCTCGGTCGACAGCGCGACGCCGGTCTCGAACGCCTGCCGCTGTAGCACGCCCTGGCAGAAGCCGTGGATCGTCGAGATGCTCGCGAGGTCGAACGCCCGCAGGGCCGCGGTCAGGCGCGCGCGGTCGTCGTGTCCAGCGGCGCGACGCTGCGCCAACAGGCGCTGCACGTCGGCGTCGGCCTCGCCCGGCGCCGCCAGCTCGGCCAGCGCCGAGCGCAGGCGCGCACGGATGCGGTCGCGGAGCTCGGCGGCGGCGGCCTCGGTGAACGTGACCACGAGGATCTCGTCGACCGCGAGCTCGCGCTCGAGCAGCAGCCGCAGGAACAGCGTCGCGATCGCGTGGGTCTTGCCGGTGCCGGCACTGGCCTCGATGAGGCTGGTGCCCGACAACGGCAGCGTGAGCGGATCGAGGGCGTCGGTCATCGTCGGCGACTCACCAGGGGGGCGCACAGCTCGATCGCGAGGGTCACGAAGTCGCCGCCGCTCATGGGCGCGTCGAACAGCGTGAAGCCCGGCGCCAGTGGATCGGCGTCGCCGAAGATGCGACGCACGGCCTCGTCTTCGCCCTCGCCGTTGCGGCTGCGGTAGCTGTTGCGGGCGGCTGTCATGGCCGGCGCGAACGAGGTCTCGGGCGCCTCGGCGAAGCGTTCGCAGAAGGCCAGCGAGGCCCGCGGGAAGAACAGCAGCGGCTCGCGCATGCCGATGCTCCAGCGCTCGATGAGGTTCGCCAGCAGGGGCAGCGGCGCCGGCTCGGTCTCGAACCGCACCTCGACCACGCCGCCGTCCTTCTCGTCGCGGCCGAACAACACGCTCGCGACCGGCTCGCCCGGCGCCAGCGCGCACGCGACCAGGTGGTGGATCCACAGCGCGACGATGTGCTTCGCGGCCGGTCGCGAGTACTGCGACACCACCAGGCCGTGGCTGTGGCGGTCGCGCAGGTGACCGAGCAGGCGCCGAGCGCCGATCGTGAGATCGACCTCGACCACCGGCGCGTGCACGTCGCCGCCGCAGGCCTCGCGGGCCACGGCCGCGATCGGATCGACCTCCAGCAGCAGCGCATCGAGCTCGGCGTCTCCGACCGCGCCCAGCGGCAGCGCGCCCGAGCTGGCCAGCAGCGCATGGGACTGCGCGCGCGTGAGGCCCTCGAGCCGTTGCCCGAGCAGCTGACCACCGAGTCGCCAGCGGTTCAGACCGTCGAGCTCCATCGGCTCGCGATCGCTGCGCTCGCGCTCCCACTCGCGGAGGTTGACCTGCAGCCGCCGCTTCAGCAGCTCGTGCTGCGGCGCCTGGAACATCCGCACCAGCCGCTCGAGCTGCACCGGCTCGTCGTCGGGCCACGGCGACAGCGGGCGCGCGAACAGCCCGGGGGTCGCCGCCGGTCGGCCCTGCTGCAGGGCGTTGGCGCCGGCGCACCACGACGCCTCGAACGAGAACAGCCGCGGATCGTCGTCGCCACCGAAGTTCCGCGGGCTGAAGGGTTGCATCGGCTGCCGCACCACCACGCGCCGGCGCAGCGCGGCCGCGCGGGCGACCGGACCGAGTGCTTCGGTGCCCGGCACCACCATCGTCGCGCCCAACAGATCGAGGAGCTCGGCCAGCACCACCGAGGGCGGGAGATCGCGATCGTCCTGGCTGCTCTGGCCGACGTAGCCGAGCAGCAGCCGCCGGCGCGCGGCCATCAACGCCTCGAGGAACGCGTAGCGATCGTCGTCGCGCAGGTGACGGTCGCCGGGCGCGGGTGCGCGGCGCATGAGGTCGAAGTCGACGCCACCGCTACCGCGGGGGAACGCGCCGTCGGAGAGCCCCAGCACGCACACGACCTCGGCCGGCATGACCCGCATCGGCGCCAGCGCGCAGAAGCACACGCCGCTGGCGCGCCCAGCCCGCAGACCTCCGCCCGCGTTGGCGCCGTCGATCGCGGCCAACACGGCGTCGCGCATGACCGCCAGCGGCACGCCGCCGTCGTACTCGGCCCGCGCGGCGCTGTCGTCGACCGCGGCGATCGCCGCGCGAAGATCGTCGAGCTCCCACTGCGCCGTCGGTCGCGGTGCCAGCACGTCGGACAGCGAGCCGTCCAGCGCGATGCGCCAGTCGGCGATGCACCGCGGGGCTGCGAGCGCCGACACCAGGCGAAAGAGCGTGTCCATCGCGGCGCACAGGCGACCGAGCAGCTCGGCCCGCGAGCCCTCGATGTCATCGAACGGCAGCACGCCCGCGAACATGTCGCGCTGGTGTCCTGGCATGGCGTAGCCGAGCAGCATGCGCCGCAGGCCGAACGCCCACGTGGTCTCTTCGCGGCCGGGCTGGCCGTGGCTGCGACGGTGCGCGGCGTCGATGCCCCAGCGGATGCCAGCGTTGGCGACCCATTCCGCGATGGTGTCGAGCTCGTCGGGGGTGAAGCCGAAACGCAGCGCGACCGGCTCCAGCACCAGCAGATCGAGCACGTCGCTGGCGCTCATGCGGCCTTCGACCAGCGCCAGCAGCCGTAGCCACGCCTCGAGCGTGGGGCTCTCCGCGCGCGGCGACCGATCGGCGATCGAGCAGGGGATCGCGGTGGGGTCGTCGCGCTCGCGCTCGAACACCGCCTCGACCAGCGGCGCGTATGCGTCGACGTCGGTCAGGTAGACGACGATGTCGCGCGGCTGCAGCGAGGGATCGGCGGCGAGTAGCGCGTGCAGACGATCGTGCAGCACCTCGACCTCGCGCAGGCGCGAGTGGCACGAGAACACCGCGATCGAGTCGTCGTCGTCCGCCAGCGGCATCGCCGGCAGCGAGGTGCCCTCGCCGCGCACGCGCAGATCCAAGATGTCGCCCTGCAGGACCCCGAGTGCCCGCTCGGGCGCGTCGGGCTCGACGTAGAGCTCGCGCGGCTCGCGGTAGTCGCCGGTGTCCTCGAGCAGGCCCTGGAACTCGCGGCCCAGCGTGCCGAGCGACGCCAACAGCGGGTGGCCCTCGTCGCTGGCCAACACCGCGGCGGGGTCGCGGGCCCGCACCGCCCGACGGTGGGAGCGTAGCTCGGCCCACCACGCGCGCGACGGCGACGGCACGAACAGGTGCACGTCGATGCGCCGGGCCAACGCCGTCACCAACGTGAGGTGCGACGGCGGCATGCTGGCGACGCCGAACAGGTTCACCCGCGGTGGTAGGCCCGCGATCGGACCCTCGCCGCGGTGCAGCGCCTCGACGCACGCCTGGTGCAGGCGCGCGAAGTGCTGCGGGCCGCGGCGGGCAACCACGTCGCGCCACAGCTGCGCCTGCCACTGGTCGTCGTCGCCCTGCTCCCAGCCCAGCATCATCGCCGGTCGGTGTACGAGGTACGACTCGAACAGTGCAGCGGTGCGGGCCGCGAGCTGGAAGCGCGCGATGCCGGTGGGGTCATCGCGGCAGTAGCGACGCAGCTCGACGAAGCCGGGGTCGTCGAGCCGGCGGTCGAGCGCGGGGAGCAGCAGCCACTGCAAGCTAGCCGCATCGTCGAGCGCGAGGGCGTCGGCGGCCTCACCGAGCACCGCCCGCATCACCTGCAGCACGAAGCGGCGTGGGAACGGGAAGCTGGCGTGGGCCCAGATGCCGAAGCGCTGGGCCAGCCGCATCGACAGCCAGCTCGCGATCGGGCGCCCGTGCACGAGCACGAGCTCACCGACGAGTGGCGGCAGCGGGGCGGCCTCCAGCACGTCGCCGAGCGCGTGCGCGAGCACGTCGACGCGATTGCTGCGGTGCAGATGGAGGGGCAACGGCGCCCCCACGCTGCCGCCAAATGCCGCCGCCGCGCAAGCGCACCGGGGACCATGTTAGAAATCACGTACCCATGGCTCGTACGCGTCTGTTCGCACGTCTACGTCGACTCGCCCAGCTCACCCACGAGGCTCGCGCAGCGGGATGCGCCGATCCCCAGGCGATCTCTGCGTTCGTTCGCACGCACTCGCGCCGCGCGTTCACGCAGCGCGTGATCCTGGGTGCCGCCGCCGCCGCGGTGGCGGGCTGCGGCGACGGCGACGGCAACGACGGCGGCGGCAGCAGTGGCAGCGCGGGCTCGAGTGGTGGCAGCGGCAGCGCGACCGGCAGCGGCAGCGGGAGCAGCGGCGGCGCCGAGGGCAGCAGCAGCAGCGGCGGCGCCGACAGCAGCTCGGGCGGTGACACGCCGGTGCGCGTCGCGATCATCGGCGGCGGCATGGCGGGCCTGCACTGCGCCCATCGCCTGCGCGAGGTCGGCGTCGACGCGACCGTCTACGAGGCCAGCGATCGCACCGGCGGGCGCATGTTCACCGCACGGGGCATGTTCGCCGACGAACAGGTGGCCGAGCTGGGCGGCGAGTTCATCGACAGCGTGCACCAGACGCTGTTCGACCTCGCCGATGAATTCGCCATCGAGCTCGACGATCGCGAGGACAGCTTCGACGTGACGACGCTGCGCGACACCTGGTACGTGGGTGGCGTCGCGGTGCCCGACGCAACCGTGGTCGCGCAGTTCTCCGAGGTCGCGGCGACCATCGCCGACCAGGTCACGATGGCGGACGAGGACGACGCGGCCTATGACATGCTCGACAACACGCCGTTGTCGCAGTGGCTCGACGACGTCGTACCGGCGGCGGACTACCCCGAGCTGCACGCGATCCTCGCGTCGGCCTACCGCGGCGAGTACGGGCTCGAGAACGACGAGCAGTCGGCGCTGAACCTCATCTATCTCATCGGCTCCGACACGCCCGACGAGTTCCACATCTTCGGCATCTCCGACGAGCGCTTCCACACCCACCTCGGCAACGACACCTTCACCACCGCGCTGGCGGCCGCGCTCGAGGGCCACGTCGTGACCGGCAAGGTGCTGACCACGGCGGCGGATCGCGACGGCGGCGGCTTCGTGCTCGGTTTCGCCGACGGCGAGTCCGTCGAGTGCGAACACGTGGTGTTCGCGCTGCCGTTCACGAAGCTGCGCGAGGTCGATCTCGGCGGCCTCACGCTCTCGGCGGACAAGCGCACCATCATCGACGAGCTCGGCTACGGCACCAATGCGAAGGTGATGGGTGGCTTCACCGAGCGGGTGTGGCGGACGCAGCACAGCGCGTCGGGCAGCGTGACGACCGATCTCGCCGCGCAGCAGTTCTGGGACACCTCGGTGGGCCAGGCGGGCAGCTCGGCGATCGCCACCAACTTCCTCGGCGGCGATCAGGGCGTCGCCAGCGGTGGTGGTACCGCCGAGGAGTGGTTCGTCGAGGTCGCACTCGACGATCTCGAGACCATCTTCCCCGGCTCGGCGGCCGCCTACGTCCCGTCGTCCGCGGTGCGCATGCACTGGCCCACGCACCCGCACACCCTCGGCAGCTACGCCTGCTACCGCCCGGGGCAGTGGGCGTTCTACGGGCTCGAAGGCGCGCGCGAGGGCAACGTGCACTTCTGCGGCGAGCACACCTCGCTCGAGTTCCAGGGCTTCATGGAGGGCGCCGCCGAGACCGGACTGCTGGTCGCGACCGCGATCCTGGACGACCTCGGCATCATGGCCTCGCCGCGCGCGCGGGAGATGGCCGCGCGCAAGCTGCAGCTGCCCCATCCGGCGGTGCACGGTCGGCCGTCGACGCGGCCACGTTGGGCGCAGCGGCAGCGTGTGCTGGTGCGGCCGGCCGCGGCCGCGCTCGCGCGTCGTCGCTGACGGCAAGGGGGGCCTCGCGGCCGTGGCTCACTGCGACATCGGCAGCTGCGCGAGGCCGCGTCGACCGCAGGGATCTTCGACTTCGGCCTGCACGATGATGTCGCCCCCGCCCTCGAGCACCAGCCGTAGATCGCCCTGCTCGATGGTGTCGTCGTCGACGATCTCGAGCGGCGCGACGTCGCCGAGCACCCACTCGTTGTAGCCGTAGTACTCGCCCTGGCAGGGCTCGCCCAGGGTCGGGCACTCCGACGCCGGGTACCACGTGAGCAAGGTGCGCAACGTGTCGTAGCGATCGAGCGCGAGTCCCGACACGCGCACACCGACGAAGATGTGCTGTGCGCCCTGCGAGCCGTAGTGGACCTCCGGGCTGGCGTTCGCCGCCAGCGGTGTGAAGCCGCCGGAGCCCTCACCGATCTCGATCGTGAGCGTGCCGGTCAACGTGCAGGTGGGGTCGCGTTCGAACTCGCCACCGGGCGTGAGCCCGGGATCGACAGGTTGCGGACACGCGGTGAGACACGCCCCCAGCGATGCGAGTGTGAGGGCGAGGCGGGTGGGCGAGGGGGCGCGGCAATGCATGGCAGGGCTAGACGGTGCGATGGTGCGCTGGCACAGCTCGACGATCACGATGCCTGCGGATCACCCCGCGAATGGCAACTCACACCCCCAGCTTTGCGCGCACCGCCGAGAGGAACGCCTGCTCCTCGTCGGCGGTCCCGCCGTCGACATCGGCGATCGCCTGCAGATCGTCGAGCACGCGCTGACGCTCGGCGACCGACAGCGAGGACGCCAGCGCGTCGGCGTGTCGTGTGGCCGCGGCCACACGCTGCTCGCGACCCGCGAGTCCCTTGTAGCGCGCGACCGTGGCCTTGATCTGCTCGCCGATCACGTCGAGCCCGGCGTCGGGCCGCCAGCCGCGCAGCTTCTCCGCCAGCGTGCGCATCTCCTCGCCGCTGAGCGCACCGTCGGTGGCGTGGGCGAAGGTCAGGTAGAGAAACGCGATCGCATCGGTGTCGGCGGCCATCCCGATCATCGTAGCAAGGCCGCCGGTGCCCTCAAAGCGCGAGGTCGATCTCTCGCCCACTGTCGGGGTCGCGCAGCAGGATCCGCTGCCCGCGGGTCTTGGCCTGCCGCACCATCTGCAGCAGGCCGAGCGCCTGCCCGATCACCTCACCCGGCGTCTTCGCGCCGAGCTCCTGCGCCAGCGTCACCAGCAGCATCGCGGTCTTGCCGGGGATCTCGATCTGCATCGGCGGGGCGTCGCCGGCGGGGAGGGTCGCGCGAGGGTCGAAGCTCATCGTGCATCGGTGCGTAGCACGATCGCGGGCGCGCGCACACGTGCCGCCGCCAAGCGCAGCAGCGCGAGCGCACCCCAGGCCAGCGCCAGTCCAACGCCGAGGTCGATGCCGGCGCGGATGCCCGAAGGCAGGGCTCGGATCGCCACCACCATCGCGACGATGCCGACCACCAGCCCCCACGAGCGCAGCAGGCGGGCACGTGGCGCTGCGACCAGGCCGGCGACGCACAATGGCGCGAGCACGTCGCGCCACGACGGCGGCTCGGCGCGCAAGGCCTCGGCGCGTTCGACCAGCATCGGCACGAAGCGTCGCGCCAGCGCGTGGTGGCCCTCGCCCCACGCGAAGCCGACCGCGAACACCACCGCGAGCACCAGCTCCGCGGTCGGCCACGTCGAGCTACCCGCGTGCCGTGCCGCGGCGTCGAGCATGCGGTGCGAGGCGTCGCCCAACAACGCCAGGTTGCCCAGCACCGCCCACGCGAACACCCACCCACGACGTTGCTGCGACGCGATGCTGGCCACGATGCTCCGATCATCACTTCGGCCGGACCCGTCGTCGACTCGAGCCCGCGGCCCGAATCCGAACGCAGGCCGGTGGTGACCGGTGCCGCGGTCCATGATCGAACGATCGTGCGCCGCGGCGAACGATGTTGGACCACCCGCACGTGGCAAGATGGGGCGATATGCTTGCACTCGCGCGACCACGAGTGCACGAATGGGCGTGGACGAGGTTCGTCGAGATGCCGAGCGGAGCCGCTGCCCGAGACCCCATCACCCCCTTCGACTTCGCGCAATTCCTGCTGGATCGCGAGGCCATCGATGCCGCCCAGGCGGCCGAGGTCCGGCGCGCCTGCGAGGGTGAGCGGGTGCCGATTGGTCAGCTGCTGATGCAGTCCGGCATGCTGTCGGTGCGGCAGATCATGCATGTGCTCGAGCTGCAGGCCGACGCGCCGACCGAGAAGTTCGGTCAGCTCGCGGTGCGGTGCGGCTACATCAGCATGCGGCAGCTCGAGGACGGCCTCGGAATGCAGCAGCGGACGCGGCGTCACGCGATCGAGGTCGTGAGTCGCATGGGGCTGCTGCGGCCCGATCAGCTGGTCGAGCTCTCGGTGGCGTACGTCGCGTTGCTCGAGCTGACGCTCGCCACCTGAGGTGGTCGAACGCGAGGCGCAGCCGCTGCGCACAGGGTCGAGCCGCGGCGTGGAAGTTCGATATCTCGCCGCGTCGCAGGCACGTCGCCCCCGCTATGCAGCGCAGCGCGGCGCGGCGCCCGGCGTCCGTCATCTCGGCGCGGGCGCGTCGCCGCCGACGCCCGCCACCTGCGGGCATCGTTGCCGCAACTGGCGGTGGCCTGGCGGTGGCCGACGGCGGCCCGCGCAAGGGCTCAGGCGGCCTGGCGTCGCTGCTGCGCGCCGACCAGCACCGTCAGCACGCAACGGGTCTCGCCGACGTCGCACACCACATTGGCGGTCAGCGAGCGGCTATCGGACTCGTACATGCCGTCGATGAAGAGCGGCAGGCCCAGCGTGAGCGCGGGGTCTTCGTTCGAGAGCTTGGTCTTCATCGCGCCGGCGAGGATGTTCACCAGCTCGCCGATGGAGTCGCGCACGTCGTCGTGGCTGAGATCGGCCGCGTCGGCGGGCTCCATGCCGAGCATGGCCCCCGCGAGCGTGCGACAACCCTCCGGCGTCGAGGAGATCCCCACGCACGTGACGTTGTTGCCGCTGACGAGCGCGACCAGGCTGCCCCAGAGGCCGGACGCCGGTGGTGGCTCCACGCTGACGCTCACCGGCGTCGAGAGGGACGACTCGGAGACCTCGGCCACGCACTGCGTCGCGACCTCGATCCACCGGCTGAGTTGAACGCCTTGCTGCTCCATCGTAGGGCTCCTTGGAGTAGAGGTACGTTGTCGTACCCCCGCGAGGCTTTCCTTCGGCCGCGGGGTGCGAAGATCGAGTGCGTGGCCCAAAGTGATGCTCGCGAGCGGGGCCCGAGCGACGATGACAGCAGCAGGACACCGGCCATGAAGATTCTAGTCGTCGACGACAGCAAGGTGATGCGACAGATCGTGAAGAAGACCCTCCGGGAAGCGGGGTTCGGCGACGCCGAGGTGGTCGAAGCCGCAGACGGCACCGAGGCCCTCGCACAGATCGCCGCGGCGGCACCCAACGCGGTGCTGTCGGACTGGAACATGCCGAACAAGACCGGCATCGAGCTGCTCACGGAGCTCCGTGCGGCGGGCAACCAGATCCCGTTCGGGTTCGTGACCTCCGAGGGTTCGGACGCGATGCGGGCCAAGGCGGTCGAGGCGGGCGCGCTGTTCCTCATCGTCAAGCCGTTCAAGGCCGAGGACTTCGAGAAGGCCCTCGCGCCGCTGCGCGCGGCCTAGGGGCCCGCGAGCTTCACGACGGGCTGCGAAGCAGTCCGTCGGTTCGACGGCCAGGTCTGCCGGCGTCCGTCGCTGGCCTCCCTCGCCCCCGCGCACGCGGGCGGCTCGGGAGGCCCGCGGCGGGCGCTTCTTCGCGTTCGGCGTGCGCCCGTGCGTCGCGGCGAGGCCGTCACGCCGACCCTCGTTCGCCAGGGCGATCACCCACCTGCCAGGCGGGCGATCGCGGCGGGGTCGAGTGGACGACACAGGTACTCGCTGGCACCTCCGCCGAGGCAGGCGACGAGGTGGCGTCGCGTGGGCTGCGAGGCCACCACCACCCTTCGCGACGGTGCATCGGCGCGGCCACGGATCGCGGCCAGCAGCGTGAGCCCGCCCGAGGGGCAGGCGTCGGCGTCGATGACCACCACGTCGATCGCCCGCTCGCGGCACGCCGCGAGCAGCTGGTGGTGGTCGGCGACGAAGTCGATCTCGATGCCGGTGTCGGCCAGCTCCTCACGCCAGCGCTCGCGCTCGCTCTCGCGCGGCGCCACGATCATGGTCGGTCCGCGCACGCTGCTCTGGGTCGCCTGACGGATCGCGGCGAGCTCCTCGGGCGTGAGCAGTGGGCCCTCGTCGGTGCCCTCGCCGGCCTCGCCGCCGCCGCCGCGCTTGCCCTTGCGCTTGCCCTTGCGCTTGCGCTTGCGCTTGCGCTCGCCCTTGCCGCCGCCAGGCGCATCCGCGCCGGCTGCCGCGTCGTCGTCGTCGTCGTCGTCGTCGTCGTCGTCGTCGTCGTCGTCGTCGTCGTCCGCCGCGTCACTGCCGTCGTCGGTGACCCACGGCAGCGTCGACTCGGGCACCAGGAACTCGAGCGCGCCGTGGGCCAGTCCGCCGAGGTCCAGGCGCGCCGTCGCAACACCGATGGGGCCCAGCGCGGCGAGATCCGGCGGCTCGCGGGAGCCGACCCGGAACACCACCCGGTACTCGTCGCCGAGGCTCGAGCGCACGCCGTCGTTGACCGCGGCGCAGAACGTGTTCACGCACTCGCCCATCGCGTCGAGATCGTCGCCGTCGAAGGTCGACGACGCGACGTTGTCGCGGATGGCCCCGGGCGGGCGGACCATCAGCCGCCCGGCGCAGGCGATCGCCAGCGGCAGCTCGAACACCATGTAGAGCTTGCCCACGCGGGGCTCGACCAGCTCGAGCTCGGCGAAGTAGCGGGCGCCGCCAGGCTCCCAGCTGCGCGCGAGCGTGGGCTCGCCGAGCTTCGCCTCCTCGCCGACCACCGAGCTGAACTGTGCGGGCAGGGCCCGCCAGATGCGGTGCAGGGTCTTGTCGGGGACGAGCGCCATCGCGAGCGCCGCCCGGGCGGCGGCGGGATCCTGCCCGCACATCGCCCGCACCGGCGCGCGCCTTGAGCGAGAACCGGGGCGCGCGGCCCGGATGGGTCCGGCCGCGCGCGCGGACGGTGCTAGTCGCCCTTGATCTCGCCGCGGGCGAAGATCGACGCGACGTAGGTCAGCACGTCGGTGGCGCTGATCTCGTCGTAGCCGTAGTCGCGCATCAGGCGCTGCTTCACGACCTCGATCTTCTCCTGGGCTTCCTTGTCGACCACGTTCGACACCAGGCTCGTGAGCTTGATGCTGTCCTTCTGATCCTCGAACAGCTTGAGCTCGAGGGCCTTGTACAAGCGCTCGTTGGTGCGGAAGTCGAACTGCTTGCCCTCGATGGCCAGCGCGCCGATGTAGTTCATGATCTCGCGCCGGAAGTCGTCCTTGCGGCTCTCCGGGATGTCGATCTTGGTCTCGATCGACCGCATGAGTCGCTCGTCGGGCTCCTCGTCCTGGCCGGTGTACGGGTTCTTGACCTTCTCGCGCTGGGTATAGGCCTTGACGTTGTCGATGTAGTTGCCGCACAGGCGCGAGATCGCCTCGTCGTCGGCACTGATCGCCCGCTGGACCTCGTTCTTCACGATGTCCTCGTACTCCTGCTTCACCACTGCGAGCAGCTCGGTGTAGCGCTTGCGGTCGTCCTCGTTGGTGATGAGGCTGTGGCTGCGCAGGCCCGAGTCGAGCTCGTTCATGACCATGAACGGGTTGATGCTCATCTGACCGCGGTCGCTGACCAGGCAGTTGGCGATCTTGTCCTGCACGTAGCGGGCGCTGATGCCGTCCATGCCCTCGCGGTTGGCCTCCTTGCGCAGCTCCTTCACGGTGTCCTGCGTGAAGCCGGGCAGGGTCTTGCCGTCGTAGAGCTTGAGCTTCTGCAGCAGCGAGAGCTGGTGCTTCTTGGGCTCCTCGAGGCGGGTGAGCACGGCCCACATCGCCGCCATCTCGAGGGTGTGCGGCGCGATGAAGCGGCCGCGGACCTTCTTGGGGTTGTAGTCCTTGGTGTAGATCTTCCGCTCTTCGGACAGCTTGGTGATGTACGGGATGTCGATCTTCACCGTACGGTCACGCAGCGCCTCCATGAAGCGGTTCTCGAGCAGGCGCTGGTACTCGGCCTCGTTGGTGTGACCGATGATGACCTCGTCGATGTCGGTCTGCGCGAACTTCTTGGGCTTGATCTTCTGCTCCTGGGTCGCGCCCAGCAGGTCGTAGAGGAACGCCACGTCGAGCTTCAAGATCTCGACGAACTCGATGATGCCGCGGTTGGCGACGTTGAACTCGCCGTCGAAGTTGAACGCGCGCGGATCGGAGTCGCTGCCGTACTCGGCGATGCGGCGGTAGTTGATCTCGCCGGTGAGCTCGGTCGAGTCCTGGTTCTTCTCGTCCTTGGGCTGGAACGTGCCGATGCCGATGCGGTCTTGCTCGCTGATGAGCAGGCGCTTGACGCGGATGTGCTTGACGACCTTGCCCCAGTCACCTTTGTAGTGCTTGAGCAGGTCCGCGAAGATGTAGCGACACGCCGGGTTGAGCTCGCCGCGGATGTGCGGGCGATAGCCGTCGCGCTCGAGCCCGAGCTCGGTGATGGCGTTCTCGCGCCACTCCGGCGGGATCAGCTTGAGCGGCTCCTCGTGCATCGACGACGGGAAGATCTCGTTGCCGGCGGTCAGGTAGCGCAGCTCGGGCGGCAGCACCCACTCGTAGGTGAACAGCGCGCCCTCGGGGGTGCGGCTGTACTCCTCGATGCCCTGCTTCAGCAGGCGCACGATGGTGCTCTTGGCCGAGCCGACCGGGCCGTGCAGCAGCAGGATGCGCTTCTCGGTGCCGTAGCGCATGGCCGCGGCCTTGAGCACCGCGACCAGGCGCATCAGCGGGATGTCGAGGCCGAAGATCGCGTCGCGGCCACCGTGGGTCTCGTCGTCGAAGAAGCAGTAGTGCGTGACCTTCTTCTTGTTGTCGACGTACTCCTCGCTGCCGTAGCTGATGATCATGTCGTAGAGCCGCTCGTGGGCCGTGCGGGCCACGCGAGGGTTCTTGCGCACGAGCTCGAGATACTCCTCGAAGGAACCCTGCCAGTGCAGGTCCTCGTACCTCTTGTAGTCCTGGAGGGCGGCGATGCGATCGACGAGCTGGGCCATGGGGACTCTTTTCCGGTGCGACCGTCCGCGTCGGCGTCGGTCGGAATCGTGGACGGGCATGGTAACCCGGGTGCCCAGGGGATTGCAGCAGGTGCTGTAGTGGGCCGGGTCGGGCGAGCCCCACGGGCGCTACAGCATCCACTGCATTTTGCGGCCGATCGGCGGTCCCGAGGCCATGCGTGGTGAATGGCGGGGGGCGAACCCACCGTCTGCGGCGGCCATGCAGCGCTCATCCCGGTCCAGGTGTTCGGTCGGTCTCGACGTCTTCCACGGCGCGTTGGCGTGCGTGTCGCTCGCGATGGTCGCGATCACGTCGAGCGCGTGCACGGTACCCGCGGCGGACACCGCCGCCGCCCACGGTGGCCCGCGCATCGAGGGCCGCGTCGTCGACGGCGATGGCGACGCGGTGGCCGGCGTGGCGGTCATGCAAGACGGTGTCGAGCGGGGCCGCACCGACGCCTCGGGTCGCTTCACGGTGATGGCCGCAGCCGACGCGATCGTCGTGCTCGCGTTCGAGGCTCCGGGCTTCGTGCGGGGCCTCGAGCGGGTGCAGGTGGCCGACGCCGCCACGGCTCTGCGCGTACAGCTGCGCGCGCAGGCACCCGCGATCCCGTTCGACGCCGACGCCGGTGGTCGCGTGCAGGGCGATCGCGGCGCCAGCCTCGACGCCCCGCCGCATGCGTTCGTCGATCGGGCCGGCCAGCCGATCACCGGCATGGTCGACATCCATCTGACGCCGCTCGATCCGGCCGTGCCGGCCGAGCTGGCCGCGTATCCGGGTGACGGCCGTGCGCGCACGAGCGCCGGTGGCACCGTGCAGCTCGAGAGCTTCGGCGTGGTCGACGTGACGGTGCGGCAGGGTGATACCGACCTCACGATTGCGCCGGGCATGGGCGTGACGGTCGAGTTCCCGCTGCCCGCCGAGTCCGACGGCGCCACCGCGTCACCGCCCGAGACCATCGCGCTGTGGGGGTTCGACGAAGGCGCCGGGGTCTGGACCGAGGAGGGCGTCGCGACGCTCGACCTCGCACGTGGGGTCTACGTCGGCACCATCGGCCACCTGTCGCCGTGGAACTGCGATCAGCCGCTCGAGGCCACCTGTGTGTCGGGCCACGTGCGCGACCGCAACGGGGTCGGGATCGCCGGTGCGTACGTGATCGGCAACGGCGTCGACTACCTCGGCGACGCCTCGGCGGTGTCGGGCGCCGACGGCGAGTTCTGTCTGCCCGCGCGCAAGCAATCGATCGTCGACGTGACGGTGTACCTGCCCGGGGGGGAGTCGCTCACGCGTCGCATCGACAGCGGCAGCGACGACACCGAGATCCCCGTCTCGTGCGGCGACCCGCGCTGCCTCGACGCCGGCGACTGGCAGCTCGAGGTCGATGCCGGTGCCGACGACGGCGTCGGTGACGATGGCTGGGACGGCGGCGCCTGCTTCGAGGACAGCGAGCCCTCGCAGCTGACGATGACCCTGCGCGGTGGGCTCGACGCGACGCTCGACTGGGACGCGTCGCCGTGGCTGGCCAGCTGCGGTGCGCTGGCGGGTAGCACCAGCGCAGGCTCGACGTGGCTGATGTTCCAGGACGTCGACGCCGCGCTCGCGGTGTTGATCGAGCTCGAGGTCGATCCCGCGATGACGGGCGACGCCGTGCCCGCCCAGGTGTACCTGCTCGACGACTTCGGCACCGACACCACCGGCACCGATCCGTCGATGTGGTGGATCGCGAGCGACTGCGTCGCCGACGTCACGCGCAACGAGGTGCTGGCCCCGGGGCTGTTCGGCGTCGCGGGCCGCGGCTCGTGCAACGCTGGGGCGACGTCGGTCTATGGAGGGTCGCAAGGCGTCGACATCGTCGGCAGCTTCGACTTTCGCGGGATCGTCATCGGCGACGACGTGCCGTCCGAGGTCCTCTACGCCTGCTGCGCGCCGTACTGACCGGCTGGGACGTCGGCGTCGCTCGCCACTTCGCGGTGCTCGAGCCAGCCGGTGATGATCTCACCGACCCGCGCCGACAGCCGATCGAGGGCCTCGTCGTCGAGGCCCTCGGTCTCGAGCGGCGGGCCGAGGTAGATCTCGACGTCGTGCGGGCGCACGAGGAAGCGACCCTTGGGCAGCACCTCGTAGAGCCCGCGCACCGCCAGCGGCACCACCGGGATGCCGGCGTCGCGGGCGATCTGGAACACGCCACGCTTGAATGGCTGCAGCTTGCCGTCGGTGGTCCGGTGCGCCTCGGGGAAGGTCAGCACCGAGATGCCACGCGAGACCCGCTCGCGGATCGCCTCGGCGATCTTCGCGAAGCGGCCGCTGCCGCGGGTCACCGGCACCGCGTTGGCCATGCGCATCATCCAGCCGTAGCCGGGCACCAGCAGGTGCGATGCGTTCTCGAGGCCGCACAGCGGCACGGGGATCGCCGCGCACGCAGCGTACGCATCCATCATGCTGACGTGGTTCTGCACGAACATCACGCCGCGCCGACCCCGGAAGCGCGGGTCGATCGTGATGCGGACGCGGCAGCCGGCGAGCCGCAGGATCGCGCCGATGCCGGGGTGGATCCACAGGTTCTGGAACCGCTCGAATGGCACGAACAGCGTGATCGGCATCGCCGACACGGCGAGGAATCCCAGCCAGCCGAGGCCTACGCCCCAGACCACGACCGACCACGGATAGAGCAGGAGGTCGCGCGCCTCGAAGCGGCGCCCGTCATCGTTGCGGGACATCTCGGCGCCGGAGTATGCCAAGCCTGGCGCCGGCATCGAGCACGCCGCCGCCGTCCGCCGATGCGCGTGGCCTCACGCGAACGTGTCGATGAGTGTGCCCGTCATCTCATCGACGGCGTGCACGACCGCGATCTGGGCCTGCATGTCTGCCCGGGCGAGGTGTTGGTCGATGCTCGCGCCCACCAGATCGCCGTCGTCGTCGACGGCCGCGGTCGTCATGCGCGTCGCAGCCGCGTCGAACCGCGCGCTGGCCCGTGCCAGTCCTGCGCTCGCGCTCGCGAACGCGCCCGCACCCGTGACGTTCATGCCGGGCACCATCGTCCGCGCGGCGCCTCGGCTTGACCGGCGGGCGCGGCGGCGCCGCTACAGCTTGCCGCGCAGCAACTCGCCGGTGATCGACTTGGCGGCGTGGCCGATGGTCTGACCGAGGGTCCGCACGTCGAGCGTGGAGCTGAGCCCGTCGGCGAGCCCGAACGGCAGCATGCCGGGGATGAAGCCGCGGGCGTACTCGAGCGCCCAGCAGTGATCCGGGATGCGATAGCCGCGGGCGGTGCCGCGGGGCAGGTGGTGCATGTCGCCGGGCTTGAACTCCTGTCGCGACAGCGAGCCGGCATCGAAGGCCCACTGCTCGCCGTCGAGGATCACGAACCAGTCGTCGGCGAGGAAGCGACCGGTGTGACCCTCGGTGCCGATCGCGGAGCCGAACACGATGAGGTACTCCGTCATCGACATGTGCAGCACCCACATGCTGCCCATCGCACCGCCGGCGTTGTTGAACATCCACGGTGGATTGGGATGGATGTGCTTGCCGTAGCGCTCGCGCAGGCGCGTGTGCAACAGCGGCAGGATCTCGTCGATCGGGCGTTCGAGGCAGCCCGTGGCCAGTGCGTGCAGCTCGTGCGGATCGAACAAGGTCGTCATGGCGCCGGCAGGTTCTAAGCGGGGCAGGCGAGTGTGGTCAAGCGTCGCGACCGTCACCGTCGCGCGGCCCTGCGGCGCGGCGCATGCGGTCGGCGATCGCCAGGCCGAGCTCCGCCGGCGGCGGCAGCGTCGCGACGATCACCGTGCAGTGCTCGTCGTCCAGCTGACGCAGGCAGCCGTAGAGGTGCCGCGCCAGCTCGACGTGGGGATCGAGCTCGATGCGCACGGCCACACCGTGCTCGCCCCGCGTCCATCGCGGCGGTGTGACACCTTCGGCGGCCGCGATCACGCCGAGCTTCGCCTCGGGGTTCACCCGGAGCTGTTCCGCCACGGTCGCCGCGAGCCGTGCCGGGCTGGTGACGATCACGCGGGCGGTGGGGGCGTAGTGCGAGGGCAGCTGCCCGGGACTGCGGACCTCGCCGCCCTCGCGCACCGGCACCGCGCGACCGAGCAACGCCTCGATGCGCTCGCGCGAGACGCCACCGGGGCGGAGGATCACCGGGTCGTCGTCGCCGCGCGAGAGGTCGACGATGGTCGACTCGATGCCGACCTCGCAGGGGCCGCCGTCGAGCACGAGATCGATGTCGTCGCCGAGGTCGCGTCGCACATGGGCGGCGGTGGTGGGGCTGACGCTGCCGAAGCGATTGGCCGACGGCGCTGCGATGCCACCACCGTGCGCACGCAGCAGCGCGAGCGCGACGGGATGCGCGGGCACCCGCAGGCCCACCGTCGACAGTCCGCCGGTGACATGCATGCCGACGTGCTCGGCCTTGCGCAGCACGAGCGTGAGCGGGCCCGGCCACAGCGCGCCGGCGAGGGTCTGCGCCGCTGCGGGCACGTCGGCGGCCCATCGCGACAGCGCGTCGGCGTCGGCGAGGTGGATGATGAGCGGGTGATCGACCGGACGTCGCTTGACCGCGAACACGCGCGCGACCGCGGTCGGCAGGCTCGCGTCGGCGCCGAGCCCGTAGACGGTCTCGGTGGGGAACGCGACCAGGCCGCCGGCGGCGAGCAGCCGCGCGGCGTGGTCGATGTCGGGCGCGTGCATCGTGCGGTGACCGACGTCGCGGCCGGGCAGGGGTATAGCAGGGCCGGCGCGGCGCGACAGGCCATGCATGGACAGCGCTGCGCCGTCGGTGGTAACCCCCTTCTCGCCGGGGGTGCCGACGGCCCCTGGACGAAAGACGATCGACCATGAGCGCAACCCACGAGAGCCCGACGAACCCCGAGATCATCGGCGTGCGCAGCGGCAAGGTGTTCGTCACCGGCGGCTCCGGCCACGTCGGCGCACACCTGGTGCGGCGCCTGTTGCAGGACGGCGAGGACATCCGCTGCCTGGTCGAGCCCGGCGGTGATCGGCGCGCGTTCGAGGGCCTGCCGGTCGAGCTCGTCGAGGGCGACATCCGCGACGAGGACGCGATGACCCGCGTGATCGCGGGCTGCAACCGCGTCTACCACGTGGCCGCGAAGATCTCGATCCTCAGCCCCAGCGCCAACGAGTTCAAGGACATCTTCTCGATCAACGTGCTGGGTGCGCGCAACGTCATGCGGGCGGCGCACGCCAACGGCGTGCAGCGTGCAGTGCTCACCGGTTCGTTCTCGGCGGTCGGCTACGATCCCGACGACCCGAGCAAGCCCAGCACCGACGAGATGCCGCACTGGCCCTACGACTCCGGCGTGATGCCCTACGCCCGCAGCAAGGCGCTGGCCGAGCACGAGATGCTCAAGGTCGTGGCCGACGGGCTCGACGCCGTGATCGCGACCTCGTGCTCGTGCATCGGCGCGTGGGACTACTTCCCCTCTCGCATGGGCCGCACGATGTGTGACTTCGCCAAGGGCAAGGTCCGCGCGTGGGTGCCGGGTGGCTTCGAGTTCGTGGCCGGGCGCGACATCGCCGAGGGCCACGTCGCGGCGATGGCCCGCGGTCGTCGCGGGCACAAGTACGTGTTCGCGACGCACTTCCACACGCTGGGCGATCTCATCGAGATGTGGCGCGAGTGCGTGGGCCCGCGCAGTCGCCCGCTCAAGATCCCCGCGGGGCTCATGTCGGCGGTCTCGAGCGTGTACTCCGGCGCGCTGTCGCGGTTCTTCCCCAACGTGCCGCAGCGCCTCACGCCGGGCTCGATCCGCATCCTCACCATGCAGCGCCGCGCCGACACGTCGCGTGCCCAGGGCGAGCTCGGCTGGCGCCCGACCAGCATCCGCGAGGCGGTGCAGGCGGCCTACGAGTTCTTCGCCGACCAGGGCATGATCGACCGCGCGGTGCTCGTCTCGGTGCCGGCGAACCTCGACCACGAAGCCGCGCAGTGACCGGCGTCGGCCGCCCCTGCTGACTGCGCTCCATGACGAACTGCTAGTGCACTTGCGCGACGCCGGTGTCAGCGGCGTCGCGTGCGGTCGTTACGAGGTCGCCCCAAGCCCCCCGGGGTGGAAGCGAGCTCGTCGATGTCGAAGCAGCGAACCCACGCGATCACGATCACGGCCCTGATGGCGCTCGCCATCGTTGCGGCGCCCGGCTGCGTGCGGCAAAAGCCCGCTGTCGAGGTGCCGGACGCTGCGCTCGGTCGCGTCATCATCTATCGCAACGGCGTGGCGTACTTCGAGCGCCGTGCGTTCGTGGAGGACGAGCTGACGCTGCAGGTGCCGGCCGCACGCGTCGACGACTTCCTCAAGTCGCTGACGGTCATCGACGCCAAGACCGACAAGCCGCTGCCGATCTCGTATCCGACCACCGGCGGCGGCGCCAACGGGAATGTCGCGATGACCATCGAGCTGCCCAAGGGGCGCCGTGACGTTCGCATCGCCTACGTCACCGAGAGTCCGGCGTGGAAGCCCTCGTACCGCGTGATGCTCGACGACCACGGACATGCACGCCTGCAGTCGTGGGCCGTGGTCGACAACGTCTCCGACGAGAGCTGGCGCAACGTGATCGTCGGGGTCGGTTCGACCTCGGCGATGTCGTTTCGTTACGACCTGCACAGCGTGCAGCTGGTCGAGCGCGAGACCATCGATGGCGGCACCAAGGTCGCCGCCGCACCGCCGCAGGGCGGCAGTCCCTACGCGGTCGACGGCGGCAACGTGCGCCTGCTGGCGGGGCTGTCGGGCGACGAGGTCGACGCGCTCGCCGTCGCGACCGACGAGTTCCGCAACCTCCCGGCCGGCGCCATCGGTGGTCGCGATTTCACGTCGGTGGTCGAGAGCCGCGCGCTCACGCTCGCGGGCAGCACCGCCGCCGAGGCCGACTACGCCGTCGCGGGCGCCAACGTCGATGCGCCGCGCCGTGGCAAGGCCCGACGTCGCGGCAAGTCCGGCAGCAAGTCGGGGCAGGCCGCCGGCGTCGCGGGCGGCACCGTGGGTGGGGTCGCGGGCGCGGCCGCGGGCGTGGCCGCGCCACCCCGTAGCGGCCTCGAGTCCGTCGTCGCCGGCTTGGCCGGCAACACGCAGCGCGTCCGCATCGAAGGCTGGGCGTTGCCGGGCGAGGCCGGCGACGACGAGGCCGGTCTGCGTCGCGCCAACACGCTGCGCGATCGCATGATCGCATCGGGCATCGCCGCCGATCGCATCGACGTCGTCGGTCACCGCGAGGTCGCCGGCGCGCAGCAGCTCGTGCGCGTGATCGCGGTCGACGAGCCGTCGCGGCCGGTGCAGGCCCGCGAGGCCGATCGCGACGACGGGCCGCGGGGCGTCGCGCACTTCATTGCCGACGCGCCGATGACGATCAAGGCCGGGCACTCCGCGATGGTGACGTTGTTCGACGGTCAGACCCAGGCCGAGCGCACGTATCTCTATGACCCGGTGTCGGAGCGTGGCTCGCAGCGCTACGCCTTCAACGCGGTGCGCCTGACCAACCCCACCAACAACACCCTCGACAGCGGGCCCATCACCGTCTACGCCGGCAAGCAGTTCCTCGGCGAGGGTCTGACCGAGCCGATCCCGCCCAAGGCCGCCGCATTGGTGCCGTTCGGCGTCGACCGATCGCTGGTGATCGAGCCCACCGTGGCGACCCGCGAGGAGATCGAGCAACTCACGAAGGTCGAGCGTGGCATCGCGACCACCCAGACCCAGCGCATCCGTCGGACCGAGCTCGAGGTCAGCAATCGGGGGCACGCCGATGCGCGGGTGTTCGTGCGCCACCGGGTGGCGACCGGCTGGACGCTGCGCGACGCACCTGCGGACCTCGAGCGGATGCAGGGCGACTTGCTGCTGCCGGTGTCGGTCGCCCGCGGCCGCACCGTCAAGCTGGTGATCGAGGAGTCGATGCCGATCACCACCGCGATCGATCTCCATCAGGCCACCGGCCTGACCGCGGTGCAGGTCTTCCTCGACCATGGCAAGCTCGACGCCGACCTGCGCGGCGAGCTGGAGGCGATCCTCGCGGCGCAGCGGCGGGTGGTCGCGATCGACGACACGCTGGCGACCCGGCGCGCGGCCGTCGAGACCCTGCGCCTGCGGGTCGGCGAGCTCTCCGAGCAGCTCGTGGCCCTACGCAAGGTCGGCCGCGCGCAGGCGCTGTCGGGCCACCTCGCCAAGCGCATGCGCACGCTCGGCGACAACCTCGACACCGCGGCGGCCGAGATCAGCGATCTCGAGACCCGACGTCTCGAGCTCGGCATCGAGCTCGACAACCTCGTGGCCGACCTCAGTCTCGAGCGCGCACGCGTGGCGGACGCAGGGGCGCCGATGGTGGACGCGGTCGCGACGGCGCAGGAGTAGCTCGGTCGCCGCGGCGGCTCACGCGACCCCGCGCATCCGCGTGGTCGTGCGCCGGACGGTCCAGCCGGTGTAGCCCTGCTCGATCGACGTGAGCTGGTTGAGCAGCATGTGCTCGGCGCCGCGGGAGACCTGCGCCGCAATGGTCGAGATGATCTCGCGATCGAAGCGGCTTGCGCGGGCGCAGCCCGGCAGCTCGGCAGCGAACAGGCGCGCGCGCCAGCCGGGGCCGGGCAACGGCAGCTCGGGGCAGGCGCCGACGGGCATCATGCCGGCGGTCGCGAGCACGCCCCCGAAGCGCTCGTGGGAGAGCGTGAACACGGTGCGCTTGCCGAGCGCGATCGCGGTCGCGATGCAGGCCTGCACCACCAGACGCGCGATGCCGCCCGAGTTGCTGCGGACCCACAGCGCGGAGAGCTCGGCCGAGCCGTCCTGGCCGAGCGAACGCACCCACGCGCGCGGCTCCGGGAAGTGTCGCAGCGTGGTCTCGGCGGGGAACCCGAGCCGAGCGTGGTGGGCGTGCACGCGGCCGCCGCCCAACAGCACGCCGTTGTCGTCGCGCACGATCACCAACCGCACCAGCGGGTGCTCGTCATGGGCGACCGGCGGCACGAATTCCTGCACGCCGTGCCGCGCGTAGCACTCCTGCAGAGCGAGCGCGAACGACTCGTCGAGGGTCGGTCGCGAACCGGAGCGAACCACTTCGAGGGCAGTCACGCCCGGTTCGTGGGGCGGGCCGGGGCACGTGGCCACGATCGCGGCCGATCCTGGGCCGCCCCGAAGTGGGCCGAGCGAGGTGGCCATTCGATCGTCCGGCAGCACATTGCCGCGTCACTTCGCGGCGGCGAGCCAGCCTTCGATCGCACGCACGCGGGCGTCGTCGTGCAGCTCGAGGTACGCGGCCATCGCCTGCGTCGCGAGCTCGCGGCTGCGCTCGGGCTCGCGTCCGTTGCGACGCAGCGCCTGCGCCAGCACGAAGCGGGTCTCGGCCAGATCGTCGGCGCTCACGTCGGGTGTGGACGAGCGCAGCGCCAGCGCGCGCTCGAGGCCGGCGACATCGACGCTGCCGCCGACGGCCAGCTCCGCCTTGCCGATGCCGACCAGCGCGTAGGCCAGACGGGGGTCGTCGGCGCCCAGGGTCTGCTGCCACATCCGCAACGCGGCGCGGTAGTCGGGCAGGGCCTCGGCCGGGCGACCGCGCATGAGCGCGATCTGGGCGCGACCGTGGATGTTGTCGGCGATGCGTGGGCTCTGCTCGCCGAAGCGCACCCGCTCGATCGCCAATGCGCGATCGATCTCGATGGCGGCCTCGTCGTAGCGGCCGAGCTTGCGCAGCGTGGTGGCGAGGTTGGCGTGGCCGGTTGCGACGACCTGATGATCGGCGCCGAAGCCCGCCGAGAGCACCACGAGCGCGCGCTCGTAGGTCGCACGGGCGCCCTCGAGATCACCCTTGGCCGCCTGCACGCGCGCGAGGTTGGCGACGATCGTGCCCAGGCGCGGATGGGTCGCGCCGAGCGTGCGCTCGACGTCGTCGGCGACCGCCGTCAGCATCGTCGCGGCCTCGTCGTAGCGCTGCTGGCCGTGCAGGCACAGTGCGAGCAACTCGCGGGCCTCGAGGGTGTCGAGCCCGTCTGCGCCGTGGACCTGCGTGAGCAGAGCCACCGCGGTGCGCAGCTGCTGCTCGCCGTCGCCGAACTGCCCGCGCATCAGCGCTTGCATGCCGACCACGGTGGCGAGCGCACCGCGATCGGCGGGACGATCGCCGGCCCGCACGACCGCGACGCTGGCGGCCTCGACCAGTGGTGGCAGCTCGAGTGGACGATCCTCGAGCGTACCGACCAGACGCACCAGCGAGAGCCAGATCGCGGGCTCGAGCGCGGTGTGGTGTGAGGCCGCCGCCAGCTTCGCGGCCTCGTACAGCGCCGGCGTGGCCGCGGCGGTGTCGCCGTGATCCGACCGCACGGTCGCGTGCAGGTGCAGCCACTCGGCCCGCACGGCAGCATCGTCGAGGCGGTCGACCCTCGCGTGCAGTGCGTCGGTGATGTCGGCGACCGCCTGGTCGCGCGCGGCGATCCGCAGCGCGCGTGCGCGGGCAATCTCGGCCCGGATCGCGGCGGCCTCGGCCGGGTCGGAGGGCGCCGAGGTCTCGTCGGCGAGCAGCATGGCGGCGTCGTTGCAGCCGGCGACGTCGCCGATCTGGCCCAGCAGCTCGCCGGTGTGATCGACCACGCCCGCATCGGCGGTGACGAGCACGTCGATCACCGACGCGACCTCGGCGCGCCGGCGCTCGAAGCAGACCATGCGGCGGTCGAGCAGCGCCTGCGATTGCTCGCCGCGCAGCGTGGTCGCGCGACAGGCCTCGGTGTGGCTGTCGATCCACGCGTGGGCGGTGCTGTCGAGCGCGGCCTCGGCCTCCGTCCAGGCCTGCGGCGCGTGGGCGCGGCCGCTCGCGCGGAAGGCCTGCTCGCCGCGCGCGCGGGCGTCGTCGTTCCAGATCTCGGCGAAGCTGGCCGCGGCGCCCGAGCACAGCCCCTCCTGCCGGCGCACCAGCGCCGTCACCCCGAGCGCGGCGCCGGCCGTCAGCGCGACCGCGACCCCGGCGTACCACCACCGCCGACGTCGGCGCGCCGGATCATCGCCGAGCGCGGCCAACAGCGCCGCGACGTCGGCGTAACGACGGCTCGGATCGACCGCGAGCCCGCGCGCGACGACTGGCCACAGCCACGCGGGCACGCCGTGCCCCTCGGGTGGTCTGCGCAGGTGGCCCTCGATCACGTTGGCCGCGAGGTGGGCCTGGGTCTCGCCGGCGAACGGTCGCTGACGGTAGAGCGCCTCGTAGAGCGCGACGCACAGCGCGAACTGATCGCTGCGGGCATCGGCCACGCGACCGGCGTGCTGCTCGGGGGCCATGTACGCCGGGGTGCCGATCATGGCGCCGGTCCGCGTCAGTCGCAGCTCGTCGGACGCGATGCCGCCACCGGAGACCTCGGTGAGCTCGGCCTCGTCGGCGGCGCGCGAGATGCCGAAGTCGACCACGCACACGCGGCCATCGGTGCCGAGCAACACGTTGTCGGGCTTGAAGTCGCGGTGCACGAGGCCACCGGCGTGGGCCGCCGCGAGCCCCGCGGCGGCCTCGCGGAAGACCCCGAGGATCTTCGCGAGCGTTCGCGGCGCGGCCTCGAGCCACTGCCGCAGCGTGCCGCCATCGAGGTACTCCATCGCGATGAACACGTCTTGGCCCCGGGTGCCGACGTCGTAGACGGTGATGACGTTGGCGTGCCGCAGCCGCGCCATCGCCTGGGCCTCGCGCAGCAGGCGGAGGCCGCCGGTGCTGCGCGGGGTCGCGTCGATGCCGTCCGTGCCCTCGACCCGCGCCTCGCCGCGCACGAGCTTGAGCGCGACCTTGCGGCCGAGATCGGGGTCGAGCGCGAGGTAGACCACGCCCATGCCACCGACGCCGATGCACTGCAGCACCAGGTAGCGACCTACGCTCGCGCCCCGCGGTAGCACGTCGTCGGTGCTCAGGCGGGGGCCGGTGCCAGCGCCGAGCGTGCCCTGTACGGTCACGTCGTCGGCGAAGTCGGAGTCGGTGCGCGCCATGGCGGGTCTAGCGGGCGCCAGCGTACCAGGGCCTCCGGTCCGCTCCCGACGCGATCGCGGGGCTGCCCGGGTCTGCGCTCGAACGCCTGCGGGCACGACATCGGGCGACGGTCACGCGATCGGGTCGCGGGGGCCGCCGCACGGGCGGTCACCGGCATCACGGCGGGTGCAGTCGAGCTGCCGAGGCTGTGCAGCGGATCGCGAAACGATCGTGTGCCCGCGGCGGTGCGACCGTTCGTGTGGCCCCATCGCGCCGCGAAAGTCGGTAGCGTGTCGTCGTGCGGTTCGTCGGCATGCACGCGCTCGCGCTGGCCGCGACGTGGTCGTTCGGTTCGAGCGCGGCGTTCACCGACACGCCGACGATCGCGGCGGTGTCGCTCGAGCACGAGCCCGCGCCGACGGTGGCCCGCGGCTTCGCGGTGGTGCCGTTCGAGCCGCGCGCGACCGTGGTGCTCGACGCGGTGCACTGGACCGCGCCGCGCCGCGAGTCGAGCCGGCAGCTGGCGCTGCGCTTCGGGCTCACCACCGACGAGCTGCACGCGCTCGCGCCCGAGCTCGACGCCGGTGTCGAGCCCGGCCAGCGCGTGCTGGTGTACCGCCACGATCCCGACGCGCCGTCACGCTCGATGGGTTCGCCCAACCGCGGACGCATCCAGCACGCCGCCGCGTTCCCCGAGGGCGAGGGCTGGGTGTTGCGGGGCTATCGCCCGCGCACGTGGGCCACGCGCGGCACCGTGTCGGCGCTGGCCGGGGCGCTGGGGGAGTGGCGCGAGCGCTTCCCCGAGGCACAGCCGGTGCTGCTGGGCGAGTTCTCGCGCCGGGCCGGCGGCCGCGTGCGACCCCACAAGTCGCACTGCAGCGGGCGCGACGTCGACGTCGGCTACGTGCTGCGCACGGCACCCGCGGCCCATCGCTTCACCGTGGCCACGTTCGACACGCTCGACGCGGCCGCGACCTGGGGCTTGGTCGAGCGCCTGGTTGCTAGCGGCGCCGTCGAGTCGATCTTCATGGCCACGCAGGTGCAGCGGCAGCTGCTGCCGTACGCGATGGGCCGAGTCGAGCCCTCGCGGCTGCCGGCGATCTTCTCGGTGCTGGCACCCAATGCGCGCGCGCAGAAGAAGGCGTTGTTGCGCGCCTGGGGCGGGCACGACGATCACATGCACGTGCGCTTCGCCTGTGGCGAGGGCGATCCCGAGTGCGGTGACGCGGTGCGGCGATCGACCAAGAAGCGCCGCAAGGGTCGCAAGCGTCGCTAGTACCTCGACACAGCGATAGTGACGGGCCATAACACCGCCCTGACCGCGCCTCGCTGCGTTAGCCGGGTGGGGGCGATCGGCCACGCACGATCGCGTCACAGATCGGCGGCTGCCGGTGCATCACCCTGCCACCATGCCCTCGTTGCCCCGCGTGCCCTCGATCCTGTTCGGTCTCGCCCTCGTGCACGGCTGCGGCGAGGCGCCCGCGGCGGGCGAGTCGGGCGACAGCAGCGGCTCGGCCGAGGGCTCGGGCACCGCCGCGTCGTCGACGACGGCGGGCACCGCCACCGGGGCCTCGAGCACCGCGGGCAGCTCGGGCCCGAGCTCGGCCTCCGGCGGCGACGCGACCGGCGAGACCGCGGGCAGCGACGACGGCAGCAGCAGCGGTGGTGAGCCCCTTCCGCCCGATCCGTGCATCGCCGCGGGCACCTGTCCTCCCGGCGAGTGGATCGAGGTCACGCCGCCCGACCTCGCGCCGCTCGACTTCGGGCCCGGGCCGGTGGTCGTCGATCCGAAGCACCCCAGCGACTTGTACATGGGCGGTGGTGGCGACGGCCTATGGAAGTCGAGCGACTACGGCAACACCTGGACCCGCATCAACGACAGCATCGGCTACGTGCCGATGGGCCTCATCCTCGCGGTCGCGGGCACCGAGCCGGCGACGATCTGGGTCGCTGGCTATCAGGTCACGCTGCGCTCGACCGACGGCGGCGTGAGCTTCGAGGAGCTGCCGTTCGATTTTCCCGCCGAGCTGTACTCGATCGCGCTCGATCCGTACGACGACGATCACCTGGTGAGTGGCCTGCACGAGGCCGACGGCATCGTCGAGTCGACCGACGGTGGCGTCACGTGGGCCTACGTCGATGGCCCCGGCTTCCCGGCGGGCGGCAAGTCCTGGTACCCGTTCTTCCTCGACAGCGGCGACGCCGAGGGCACCCGCGGCACATGGTTCGCGATCGCGCAGGACGGTGGCAGCGCGACCGTGACCCGCGATGGCGGCGCGAGCTGGTCGATCCCATCGGGCATCGAGGGCCTGCAGCACGGCCACGGCAACGCGCAGATCTTCCAGCAGGGCGACCTCGTCTACGCCGGCGGTGTCGCGGGGCCGGGCAGCGGCGTCTATCGCAGCACCGACTTCGGCGAGAGCTTCACGCGGGTGTTCGATCCCAACGTCGGTATCGTGTGGGGCTCGCCGACCCGCGTGTACTCGATGTGGGGCTGGGCCTGCTCGCAGTGCGATCTGGGCGCCAGCTTCAGCACCGCCTCGCTGGCCGGCGACGACTGGACCACGCCCGCGGTGCCACCGGAGCTCATCATCGGTGCGAATCACATCGCCGTGACCAGCGACGGCGAGCACCAGATCTTCGTCGGCACGATGTGGGCCTCGGGGGTGTGGCGGTACATCGAACCTTGATCGGGGGGCTGGGGCGGGATGCCTGACGCCCGCGTGCGCGTCACGATGGGCACGATGGGCCCGTCACTTGACGCGTTGGCGAGGGTAGAGAGGCCGTCAGGGTCCAGGTGTCCGAATGGCCCGTGCGGCGTCGGGCGCGGCGCGCTCACGCGGGTCACATTTGCGTGGACAGGACTACACCGGCCCTGTAGCTTGGTCGTGTGAACAGCACAGGAAGTCGCTTCATCGGTTCTCGGTTCTCGGTTCTCGGTTCTCGGTTCTCGGTTCTCGGTTCTCGGTTCTCGGTTCTCGGTTCTCGGTTCTCGGTTCTCGGTTCTCGGTTCTCGGTTCTCGGTTCTCGGTTCTCGGTTCTCGGTTCTCGGTTCTCGGTTCTCTGTTCGTCACGCTCGCGTGCGTGCATGAGGACGAGCAGTCACACCTCGACACGACCGGCGGGGTGATCACAGTGACCCCGGGTGCCGACGGCTCATCCGGTCCGTCCGGCGCGGACGAGAGCGGAGGCACGCCTGAGCCTGGCTTCTGTCTCGTGGATCCGCAGTGGCCTGAGGTCCTGCCCGCTAAGAGGTTTCAGTGCGACGCTGAATTTGACATTGGAATAGATATGACTTTCGTCCCGACGTTTGGGAGTCCGTTTGACCACGCCATCAACATCAACGTCAATGCGGTGAACGACAGTTCGTACGAACATCCCTTGGTCATGGCATGTTGCAGTGATCAACCTGAGGACGTGGCGAACACTTGCGCGATGGAGATCCACCGTGCCTGCTATGTCGATCTCCTCATGCAGGCCTGCAAAGCGGTCGGGCCGCTGATCCAGACCCATAGTAGCGACCAGGGGATCGGGACCGGTGCGGGCGTCATGAATGTGGCCGGAAAGGACATCAAGCAAGACCTGGTGCAGCACTGCTTCGATTCTCTGTGGTACGCGGATGACTCGGAGCATCCGACCTGCCAGAGCGGCGGTCTGTGTGAGAACGAGGACTTCTGCGGTGCTCAGTTCGGGCCCGCATTTCATCACCCAAAGTGGAAGGTTCCACGAATGTATAGCCTGCTCGGAATGGGCCTGCGAGACATCGAATTCAGCCTGGTCTCCAACGTCCAACCGGTTGCCTTTGATCCACTCCCCGAGGAAGGAGTGGTCGCTTGCTTCAGTGGCCAGGGAAATGATGGTGATCTGCCGACCGGCGCAACCCCCGGAGACGGAGGCGGTCTCGTCTCTCCGCTAGTAGATGCCCCAGCGACGCTCGTCGGACCGCTCTGGCAGGGCGAGGTGATTTACGCTGCAGGGGAGTTTAGCGAGGCATCCTCTCTTACCTACACATTCGTCAGCGCCACTGAGCTGTCGATTGCTGAGTGGGCAATGGTGGAGGCGGCACCGATCACCGCTGGGACGTCGTCGGTTACGTCCGAGGTCGCTGCCTTCCAGCTTCAGCTGGGTGCGGCATCGACTTTCCCCAAGAGCGGCTCGACATACTACACGCGTGCGGCGGGCGCCGTTTCGTTCATACTGGGAGCCGAGATCGACGGCGCAGGTAGTTCGGTGGTCGCGACCAACAAGAACCCGGTGTCGTTCTACAAGGTGAAACGGGGGGCGAGCGGCTGTCCGAGCAGCGCAGCTGCTGGCTGCCTCGGCAGTCGAGCGTTCACGTTGCAATACGACGACGTGACAGGCGGACACTGGGAGGTCGATGTGCCGGCGATTGTCTGGGCGCCATGAGAGCAGAGAGGCGACGCGCGTCGAGGCGGTGGAGATGGCTCTGGTGCGTCCAACTCGTCGCGGCGTGCGGTCCGGACGAGCCGGGCGGTTCGGCGGCGCCGGTTCGACCGCCCGTCGTGTGGAGCGGTGAGCACCTCGAATTGGGTACGGAGCACTCACTCGATGAGGTTTGTGCGGGGACGCTGCCGTGGGCGGATCGATTCGTCGGCTACGTGGGCGGGGTGTTCGGGAATCCCGATGCGTTCGTGAGCACGTACTGGGTCGACGAAGACGAGATTGAAGAGTTCTGCGGGCCATACTCGGCCTGTGCGGGCGCTCCCGAAGCCTTCTCGCAAGTGGTCGTGTCCCCGCATGAGCTCACCCATGCTGCGCGCGGCACCGCAGTGCCCGCGCAGAGTCCCGTCGAAGAAGGGATCGCGGAACTCTACGGGCGAGCGCCGGCGGGGACCTACCCACTGGAGGGCGACGTCACGAACATGCTGCGGGACTTCGGCAGTGGAAAGCTCATACCCCCTGAGCTCTACGGCCGCGCCGGACACTTCGCGTCGTTCGTTCGCTACGCCTACGGCGAAGACGCGCTCGTTGCACTCCGTGCGACGTCCGACTGGAACGACGACTGGCCGCGGACGCAGGAGGTCTTCGCCGACGCGCTCGGCGAGCCGCTGCAGACCGTGGTGCAGCGCTACGAGAGCGACTACCCGGACGCCTGCGATGGCGCGATGTTTCGTGACACGAACTTCGATTGTCTCGGCGAGTTCATCGAGCTCTCGGGGGCCGACGAGGGGATGCCGACGGTGATCGAGCAGCAGCTGGCGTGCGGCGACGCGGAGGTCTTCGGCGTCGTCGACGGCCGGCGACGGCAGACGTTCCGGCTGCACGTGCAGCAGAGCGCCTGGTACCACATCGTAGTGGAAACGAAGGGCGGAACGATGCCGTGGAACGTCGAAACGCGAACGTGCGGCCAGAGCTGCATGAACTACGGCGACACGCCGACCCACTTCGACTTTGGTCTGATCCCGCTACCGGTCGACCCCAAGGACGGCGACGACGTCGACTACGGAAACATCTGCGTGCCGGCAGGTGACTATGCGGTGGTGCTGGAGACGACGGCGACCGCGGAAGAGTCGCCGTCGCTTTCGCTCCTGCTCGAGTTCGTCGAGCGCAATGACGAGTGCGTGGTCCGGTGAGCCCCTGGCGCTCGAAGTGATCCCACGTACCCGCGTTCGACCGCGCTATCGCGCGAACCAAGCCACCCACGTCTGTGAGGGCGAGGGGGTCGCCGCCACGACGGGGTTCTGGTCGGCGTCGAGGCCGACGCCGCAGTTGAGTCCGATGTCGCCGGGGCCGGCGATCGTGGATTGCCACGCGAGCGCGCCGTCCGGTGCGAAGCGGGCGAGCACGAGACGCTCGCCGTCGTCGCCGGTGTCGGCCCACAGCGCGAAGACGCTGCCGCCGCCGTCGATGGCGACGCCGCAGTCGTCGGCCGGCGTGTCGTGCTCCCACGACCACGCGGTCGCGCCGTCGCCGGTGAGGGTGTGCACGAACACGGTGTTGCGGTGCGACGTCGGGCTCTCGAACTCGCCGAGCACCGCGAGGGTGCCATCGCTTGCCATCGCGAGTGCGCTGGGCAGGTCGCGACCGCCGACGAGGTGATCGAGTGTCGCATCCCAGACCGCAGCACCGTCGCCGGCGTAGGCGGTGACGCCGGTGACCCAGCCGAGATCCGCGGGCTGTCGGTTCATCGCGAGCGCGATGGTGCCCGCCTCGTTCGATGCGACGTGGGTGGTGTGCGCAAGGCCGTTTTCGAGGTCGCGCTCGAGTTCCCATACCAACTCGCCGTCGGCGTCGAGCTTGCGCAGCCACGCGACGTCGGCGGTGGCGCCCGCCACCAGTGCATGGCCGCCACCGTCGGTGGCGACGTCGAAGGCATCGGTGGCGAGTCCAGCCGAGCGCACGTGGACATCCATCCACAGCAGCGTCCCGTCGGCGGCGTGCTTGCGGGTCCACGCATAGCCGAGCTCGGAGCTGGTGATGTTGCCACCGCGCGCAGTGCCGACGACGAACGCGTTGCCGGCCGCATCGAGTGCGAGCGCCTGCCCGCTCGCGTACGAGGTCTCGGGGTCGGTCCACGCCTGCGTCCACAGCACCTCACCGCGGGCATCGAGGCGCGTCAGCTGGACGGACAGCGCATTGGTGCCGGTGATGCAGCCGTATCCGTGCACCACGACGTCACCGTTGGCGTCACCGCGCACGTCCTTGCCACCACAGCCGGGGCCCGTCGTCTCCTGCAGCAGCGAGCCGGGTACGCGGCAGTACTCGTTGCACGAAGGCGTCGCACCGCGCTCGTCGCAGCTCTCGCCGGGGTCGATCACGCCGTCACCACAACTCGGGCCACCCGCGCCGGGGCCACCGCCGGTGTGATCGTCGGACGATGCGCTGCCGTCGGCCGTCGAGCCCTCCCCGTCGCCGCCGGAGTTCGCCGGGTCGCCGACGGTGGGCCCGCAGGCCGACACGACGAGCGCGAGTGCGCCCGAGGTCCACGCCCACCGCAAGATCGTCACATCACCAGTCTATCAGCGTCGACGCCGGCGTCGACGAACGCGCGCAGGAGGTCGACGTAGTCGCCGGGCAGGTCGAGATCAGCCACCGCGTCCTCGGTCACCGATCTCGAACACCTCGCCGGGCCAGTCGGCGCGGGGCAGCGGGGGCGGCGTGGCGTGCCCGGCTGCGAGCCACGCGCGGCGATTCAGCGCTGCGAGTGCAGCGAGGCGCTGCGCCGGTGACAGGCTCGCGTACAGATCGCGCTTCGGGGCGCCCGCCTCGATCGGCGCGCCCTCCCAGTGGGTGCGGCGGAAGGCTGCGCGATCGTCCGACGAGGGCATGCGATCAGCATGTTAGCGCGGGCCCGAGGCGACGGCACACTCCTCGCCGCGGGGGGCCGCCGTCGCATCACGCCGCGGCAAGGGCCGCGTCCTGCGGCTACCCGCGCTCGTCGAGGCAGTAGCCCGCGGCGCGGTAGCCCACCAGCATGCTCGGGGCGTTCATCGCCGACACCGGGGTGAACGGCACCGCCGAGGCATCGGCGATGCGTACCCCGGTCACGCCGCGCAGTCGCAGTCGCGTGTCGACGGCCGCCGAAGGCGACTCGCCCATGCGTGCGGTGCCGGCGAAGTGGTACGTCGTGATCGCATTCTTGCCGACCCACTTCGCCAGCGCCTCGCGGCTCTGATTCCACGCGCCCGGCATCAACTCCTGGCTGCGCCAGGCCCCGAGGCCACCGGCCTTGCTGAGGCGCCGTGCGAACGCGATGCCGTCGACCATCGTGTCCATGTCTTCGGGGTCCGAGAAGTACGCCGGATCGACGACCACCGGGGTCCGCGGATCGCCGCTGCCCAGGCGTACGCTGCCGCGGCTCTTGGGCTTGCCGAGGATCACCACGATGCCGTAGAGGTGCTCGACGATGCGGTTGGTCGCACCGATGCCGAACGCGAGGTCGAGGCCCGAGCGGATCGCCTGCTTGAGCGGGCCGTCGTACATCGACGCCGGCAACACCTTGCCCGGCAGCATGCGCTGCATGGCCTGCTTCATGGCGCTCGGGGCGGGCCAGAACACGTAACAGGTGTCGCTCTGGCCCGGCGGCAGGTCGGCCTGCGGACGCGTGCGATAGAAGCTGTACAGCTGCGGGTACTGACAATCGACCAGACCGCGCGACACGAAGAAGAGCGGCACATTGGGGTGGTCGTGCAGGTTCTGTCCGATCGCGGCGGCGGTGTGCACCGGCGAAATGCCGGCCGCGCGCAGCGCCTGATCGGGGCCGATGCCGGAGAGCATCAGCAGCTTGGGGGTCTCGAGCGCGCCGGCGCACAGCACCACCTCGCGGTCGACCTCGACGCGGGCGTTCACGCCGTCGTGCTCGTACTCGACCGCGACCGCCCGCTTGCGCTCGTCGAACACGATGCGGTGCACGCGGGCGCCGTTGCGGAACACCAGGTTGTCGCGCGGGCCCGGCTCCTTCACGAACGCGACGTACGAGCTGCGGCGGTCGCCGCCCTCGTAGGTCATCCACTCGTAGCCGACGACGTTCGAGAGCATGCCGTCGTTGAGATCCTCGCGGCGCTCCATGCCGCACGCGACCGCGGCCGAGATGCAGGCCTCGGTCCAGCGGGTCGGCGCGCGTCGACGCGGACGCAGGCGCGCCTCGAGCCGCTCGAAGTCCGGCACCACGTCGTCCCAGCGCCAGCCCTGCGGCCACTCGGCGTAGTCCTGCTTGGCGCCGCGGGTGTAGACCATGCCGTTGACCGAGCCACTACCACCCGACACCGAGCCGGTGCCGACGAAGAAGCGCTGACCCTCGCTGTGCCGCTGCGGCACCGTGAAACGCTCCCACATCACGCGGTCGTTCGCGAACGCGTACTTGTAGCCGTCGGCCGACAGCGTCTCGGGATAGGCCTCGGCCGCGGGGCCGGCCTCGAGCACGAGGACCTTCGCGTCGCTCTCGTGCGCCAGTCGCCCGGCCACCACACATCCCGCCGAGCCACCGCCCAGCACCACGTAGTCGAAGCGCTCGTTCACGGCTGTGCCTGCTTGCCCGACTTGCGGCCGAACGCGCCGCGGATGAGCTCGACCGCCGCGCCCACGCGCTGGCGCAGGCTGCGGCCGTAGAGCAGCTTCACGACGCCGAGCATGCGATCGAAATCGCCGTCGGCGACCGGGAACACCTTGCTCGGGAAGTGAACCGGGAAGCGATCGTCGAGCACCGCCTTGACGTTGCAGAACGAGCGCAGGCCGTCGCGGCCGTTCATGCGCCCGAAGCCCGACTGCTTCACGCCGCCGAAGGTCAGATCCTGGGCCATGTACGTCACGCCGCCGAAGTCGTTGATCGCGGTCATGCCGGCCTGCAGGCGCGACGCGATGCGACGCGCCTTGGCGTGGTCGCGGCTGAACACCGCCGAGCCCAGCGCGAAGCCGGTGCCGTTGGCGACCGCGACCGCCTCGTGCTCGTCGCGCACGCGCGACAGCAGCATCACGGGCCCGAAGGTCTCCTGCTGCATGATGTCCATCTCGGGCGTGACGTCGGCCAGCACCGTCGGGGCGAAGAAATCGCCCTGCTCGGCGAGCACGCGCTTGCCCCCGGCGAGCACGCGCGCGCCCTTGGCAACCGCGTCGTCGACCAGGCGCTCGACGATGCCGAGCTGCAGCGGGGTCACCATCGCGCCGACGTCGACCACGCCCTGCTTGGGGTCGCCCTGGACCAGGCTGCGGGCCAGCGCGCCGACGGTGTCGGCGAAGCGGTCGTAGACCGTGTCGAACACCAGGATGCGCTCGCAGGCGACGCAGTTCTGGCCGGCGTTGATGAAGCAGCCGGCCATCGCGGCGTGGGCGGCCTGCTCGATGTGCGCGTCGTCGCAGACGATGAGCGGATCCTTGCCGCCGAGCTCGAGCGTCACCGGGATCAGCGCCTTGGCGGCCGACGCCAGCACCCGCTGGCCGTTGTGCACCGAGCCGATGAAGATGAGCGAATCGATGCCGTTCTCGATCAGCGCCTGGCCGGTCTCGCCGTAGCCCTGCACCAGCTGCACGAGCTCGGGCGAGCAGCCCTCGGCCCGCAGCGCGTCGCGGGCGATCTCCACCACGCGCTCGGCCGACCACGCCACCCACTCCGAGGGCTTGATCACCACTGCGTTGCCGGCCATGAGCGCCGGCACCAGCGGGTTCAAGATGTTCTGCAGCGGATAGTTCCACGGGATGATCGCGCCGACGACCCCGAGCGGGTGGAACTCGAGGCGCGCCCGCTTGTGCACGAGCACGCCCGAGCTCACCGGCTCCGGTGACAGCCACTTCTCGCCGTTGGCGATGGTCCAGCGCAGCTTCTCGAGCACCGGCCAGATCTCGCCGACCAGCGCGTTCTCGCGGGTCTTGCCGGCGTCCTTCACGACCACGTCGACCAGCTCGTGCGCGTGCGACAGCAGGTGGTCGATCATGCGTCCGAGCACCGCGCGGCGCTTGGCGAAGTCGGTCTCGGCCCAGCCGATCTGCGCGGCGCGGGCCCGCTCGATGGCGGCCTTCACCTGCTCGGGCGTGTCGACCGGCACGGTGCCCAGCGGCGCCCGGGCGGCGGGATCGAAGCAACGGATCGTGCGGCCGTCGGCGGCACGGATGTCGACGACGTTGTCGGCGGCGCTCATCGGATCAACTCCCTGGCCGGGACCACGTTGCCGCAGCCCGCTTCGGCCCCCGCGTGTGCCCTCGGCGCACGGGTGGCCAGATGTTCTTCCCACTTGCGAATCGTCAGGTCCTGGAACGCCTTCACCACCGGCGAGAGCTCGGGCGCGGGCTTGTCCCAGAACTGCTCCCAACCGCGCTGTTCGTGGCCGATGACCCACACGTCCTGGCCCAACAATGGCTGCAGCGTCAGCACGCGTTGCGCCCGCATCATCCGACTGACCAACCAATAGGGCAGTTTCCAGCCGAGCTTGGGGACGCGGATCACGTCGGGGCGGAGATAGAAGATGAAGATGTGTCGATTGTTGCTGCCGTCCCACGGCAACGTGAAGAGGAAGTGCTTGATGCGATTGTCCGTATTCGACCAGTGATACGGGTAGTCGTAGCAAGCCAGCATGTGATCGCAGCCCGACTCGGACCGATCGATGAACCAATCCTGCAATCGGCCGGCGGCGATCTTCGAGCGGTACTCGAGCTCGACGCGATCACCGACGGTCTCGCACCGCAGTAGATCGGTGCCCGCGAAGGGCTGGTACTTGCGATGGAGGAATCCGTGCGTGAAATCCGAGACGTTCTCGAGCAACATCGAGAAGTGGCCCGGTGAATCGAATTGCACGAAGGCGTGGGGCCAGGGCCGGTCGCCCTCGAGCTCGGGAATCGAGGGGATGTCGCGGGTGGTGGCGAGCGCCGGGTCGCCCGGGAACACGAAGATGAGGCCGTAACGCTCGCGCACCGGCACCGAATCGATGCGGATGTTGGGTGCCTTGTGCCCGAACAGGTCGTGGGGGATCTCGGCCTTGCCCTCGCCGTCGTAGGACCAGCCGTGGTACGGGCACACCAGCCGGCAGCCGACCACCTGGCCCTCTGTGAGCTTGACGTGGCGGTGGGCGCAGCGGTTCTCGACCGCGCGCAGGCGGCCGTCGTCGCCGCGGAAGACCGCGATGGAGCGGCCGAGGAACTTCACCTCGGTGTGTGCGCCGGGCAACAAGTGCTTGCTCTGCAGCGCCGCGTACCAGTAGTTGGGATCGAGGCCCGACGCGCGCGCCTTCTGGCGGCGGTTCTTGGCGTGCTCGAAGTCCGGTGGTGGGGCGGAGGCGTGACCGCTGAAGTGGTCCATGGTGCTCGTGCTCCTGGGCCCGAAGTGGGCCCGTCCAGGCCTGATTCGACGCCGCGTCAGCGGGGCAGAATCTGGATTCTGGAACGGGAATCTCGTATTCTGCTCGCCAGACCGTGTCAAGCTCGGCTCGCAACGAGGCCTCCGATGGGCGTGCCCGCATGCTGCAGGCCCGTCGGGAGCTCTACCGCTCGGCGCTCGTGGAGGCCGCCGAGGTCGAGTTCGCGGCGGCGGGGTACGACGGCGTGAAGGTGCAGTCGATCGCGCGGCGGGCGGGCGTCTCCCTGGCCACCTTCTACGCGGCGTTCCCCGGCAAGTGGGAGGTCTTTCGCGCGGTGCAGGAGGATCGTCTCGCGATCCTGATGCGCGAGGTCGGCACCGCGGTGATGGCCGCGCGCACCAGCTTCGATCGCCTGCGCCTCGGCATCGAGGGCTACCTGCGCTTCCACAT
The DNA here is from genome assembly GCA_016709225.1 of Deltaproteobacteria bacterium. Classification (NCBI taxonomy): domain Bacteria; kingdom Pseudomonadati; phylum Myxococcota; class Myxococcia; species Deltaproteobacteria bacterium. Next base: position 48,965 of record JADJEE010000001.1, read on the forward strand.
CGAGCACCCGAACTTCCTGAAGATGCAGCTTCGCGAGCACGTGCCGTGGGGCACCACCGACGAGCTGCGCACGCCCGAGCAGACCCGCGCCTGGGAGGCCGGGCTGCAGATGCTCATCGCGGGCTTTCGCAGCGGCATGGCCGAGGGCCTGCTCGAGCCCGACGACCCCGAGCTGTGTGCCCGCACCGCGACCGCGATGAGCCAGGTGCGATTGGTGCGGTGGATCGACCGCGGGATGGCGGACGACGTCGAATCGGTCGTGGGGGCCGCGATGCGGCAGTTCGTGCGGACGTTCGTGCGATTGGAACGGCAGGCCGACGTGCTGGTCGGGCTGTAGCTGGGGCGCGCGTGGTCGCGCGCCCGGTGGACGAGCGCCGCTGAGGACGCCGCGTGTTCGTGGTACGTCGGCGGCGTGCGTCGGGGGCGGACGACGGTTGCTGCGAATGGCTGGGGATCCGGCTTGGTGCTGGCGATCGCCTGCGGGTGTTCGCCGGCGGATGGATCGTTGCCGGTGGTGGCGCGGGGGCGGTATGTGGAGATCGCGACGCTGCGCGACGAGCCGATCTGCGGCGGGACGGCGGCGTACTTCGACCGCTTCATCGAATCCGGCATGGCGCTCTTGGGCGAAGAGCCACCGGATCGACGGTTCGTTCGATTCGAGTGGCTGATGCCACCTGCGGAACAGCTCTCGGTCACTGGTGTCGGACGAACGCGGTGTGTCTCTGGGGGATCGCTCATCACCAGCGATGATTCGCTCGTGCACGAGCACGAGTTGGCACACGCGATCCATGGGACTGCGCTTCCGAGCACGAACGGATTACTGCAAGAGGGTTTCGCGATTCTCTTGGATTCGAAGCGCATCTACCGGGACATGGTGTGGCCGGAAGGTGAGTCGATCGATCGTGTAGTCTCGGAGGTTCCGTTCAGCTACGACGACTACCCGCTGGCGTGGTTGTGATCCCCGGGGTCGGCGATACCTTCCGCGTCAACGGGCGCGCGACCATCACCACCGATCGCGACCTGCTCGCGCCCTTGTGCGGTCGAGGGCAAGGTGCCGGCGCTCGGGATCCTCGTGGACATCGAGGCCGCGTTCACCCACTGCTCCAAGGCGTCGATCGGCGCGTCGCTGTGGGACCCGGCGGGCTTCGTCGAGCGTGCAATCTTGCCGAGCAGCGGCGAGATCTTGCAGCTGCTGCAGGCCGACCCGGCGTTCGATGCCGCGAAGTACGACGAGGAGCGAGCCGCCCGCTACGCGCGGCGCGAGGGCTTCTACTGAGATTGCGGCCGGCGGCGGTAGCATCGGCCGGTCGTGACTCGTCTCCCGCGCATGACCGAGCTCCCTCCCGGGCAGCGCGAGCGCCCCGACTTCCCGCGCTTCGGGCTGACGCCGTTCGCGGAGCGATTCCCGGCCTCGATCGACGCGCCGCGGCTGCGGATCTCGGGTGACGTCGAGGTACCGCTCGCGCTCGACGACGCGATGGCGGGCCTCGAGCGGGTGACGCAGGTCTCGGATTTCCACTGCGTGACGACGTGGACGCGGCGCTCACTCGCGTGGTCCGGCGTGCGCTTCGCGGAGTTCTTCGAGCGCATCGTGGTGCCGCAGGCCCAGCCGGCCGCGGACGCCACCTTCGTCGTGCTGCGCGCGCAAGACGGCGCGCGCACCAGCCTGCCGCTCGAGGACCTGCTCGCCGACGACGTGCTCTTGGCCGATCGCCTCGATGGTGCGCCGCTGTCGGTCGAGCACGGCGCGCCGCTGCGCCTGGTGGCGCCGGCACACTACGGCTACAAGAGCGTGAAGCACCTCGATCGGATCGAGTTCTGGCGCAGCGACGCCAACTATCGACCCTTCGGCCTGCGCTTCATGGTGCATCCGCGGGCGCGCGTGGCCCTCGAGGAGCGCGGGCAGTGGGTGCCGGGGTGGTTGCTGCGGCGGCTTTATCGGCCGCTCATCGCATCGACGGTCGCGCGCTTCGAGCGGGCGATGGCGCAGCGACAGGGCGCCCGCGCGAAGCCGTAGCGCCGCGCCCACGCGCACCGTCATACCGGGCGGTGGGTCCTTGGGGATCACCAACGCCAACGCCGATGCCTTCGACGTCACGCACGCGGCCCCGCACCTCAGCCCTGCGGGCCGGTGGCCACGCAGGTCGATGTGCCGGCGCCGACGATCGGAGTCGGGGTCGCGTCGACGATGACATCGAGCGAGAGGTCGCCGTCGTAGTCGTAGCGGCTGACCTTCGAGACGCCCGGCGTCGTGTCGGAGCCCGTGAAGAAGTAGAAGTCGCCGCCCCAGAAGGCGACCGCCCACGCGTTGGTCAGCTCGAGGCCGTCGAGCGCGACGGTCTCGATCGGTGCGCCGGTGGCCTTGTCGTACTCGACCAGCTTGGCCGGCGCGGCGCCGCCGAACGCGAACAGGCGCCCATCGCCGGTGCCGGTGAGCTCGGCGCGGCCGTAGTCGGTCGCGGCGAGCTCGACCAGGCGCATGGTGTCGAAGTCCATGCGCGCGAGGTCACCGATCGCGTCGCCCTCTTCGTCCTCGGTGCGGTAGCTGTGCAGGAACAGGTCCTCGCAGGGCTCGCCTTCGACCGCTTCATCGCGGGTCACGAACGCGGTGCCGTAGTTGCCGAGCCCCAGCTCGCCGGGGGTGGTGCCGTTGATGTCCCAGCCGAACAGACCGAAGCCGTCGGCGTACTCGCACTCGCCGCCTTGGTTGATGTCGAGCGAGCACAGCGCCATCGTGCCAGGCAAGACGCCCGGCGCGAGGTTGCGCTGCACCCACGCGCGACCCGAGCGCGACACCGCGATCGAGTAGGGCATCACGACCGGGTCGCCGGTCTCGTCCATGATCGTGGGCACCAGGGTCTCGAACGCGAGGCTCTCGGGATCGAACGACAGCAGGTCCCCGCCCGCCGACAACAGTAGGATGAGGTCCGTATGCGGCGCGCACTCGCAGGTGCCGGGCGGCAGCATCGGCAGGTCGAACGCACCGACGTCGAAGTTCGGCGCCGCGGTGGTCTCGACGCCCTCGTCGTCGCTGGTGGTGCTGCCAGTGCTCGTCGAACCGCCGCTGCTGCTGCTGGTGCTGGCGACGGCGGTGGTGCTGCCGTCGGCGAAGGTGTCGCCGCTGAGCGAAGCGAAGCCGTCGTCACCGACCACACCGGCGGTCGGTGAGCACGCGACGGCGAAGAGCACGAGAAGGGTGGCAGCGCGCGACATCGAAACGGTGGCGTCAGTGGGGAGCATCGCCGGTGTCGAGTGCATCGGCGTTCGAATCCTTCGCGCCACAGCTCGTGCGCAGACGCTCGACGTAGGGCGAGCGCGGGTGCGAAGAAAGGTAGCGATCGAGCGCCGCGCGACCACGGATCGGATCCTCGGCGCACACCACCAGGATGCGGGTCGCCTCGCGCTCGCCCGCGAGCTTGCCGTCGGCGAAGCGCTGCTCGTGCTCGTCGAGCGCTGCGCGTGCACCCGCGGCATCGTCCCGCGCGATCGCTTGCTGGGCGCGGCGCAGCAGCGCGAGCTCTTCCTTGAGGGTCGCGCCGTCGACGGGCGCGGCGGCGGCGGGCTCGAGGGTCGCGCGGCGCGGCGCGGCGCGGCGCGGGCTCGCCTCGGGACTCGGGTCCACGGCGGGAGCGGGCGTCGCACTCGATGGTGCCGGCGACGCTGCCGCCGCTGCCTGCGTTGGCACCTCGGCGTTCGTCCGTGCCGCGAGCGGTGGCGCCGCGATCGTGCGCGCGGGCTCCTCGGGAGCCTCGACGTTCTCGACGCGGCTGGGCGCGGCCGTCGAGGTCACCTCGTCGCCGCGTGCCGCCACGCCCGCCCACGTGCCCGCGATGGCGAGGCCACCAACGATCACCCACCCTCGCAGACGTGCGAGGCGCGAAGCGCTGCCGGGCCCGGTATCGAGCGGCGCGGGCTCGGCGAGCCGCGCCTGGATCCCCGCGAGCATCGCATCCGCGGCCCCCACGGGCGGCGAGTGCTCGCCGCGAAAGTCCGCGAGCATCTGCTTTGCCTTCGAACCGAGCTCGCCATCGACGCTCATGGTGCCCCCGCGTCGAGTGACTCGACGAAACGATCGAAGCGCTGCCGCGCGGTGCGGAGGCGCGAGTACACGGTGTTGAGCGCGGCGCCGGTGGCCTCGGCCACCTCGGGCGCCGAGAGTCCCTCGACGTCGACGAGCACGAGCGTGGTTGCGAAGGGCTCACCGAGCTCGGCGAGGAACGTCTCGACGCTCGCCGCGGCCTGGCGCCGCTCGAGCTCGCGATCGGGTTGGGCCAGCGGACTCGGCTCGGCCTGTACCCACGCGTCCTCACGTGCACGACGACGCTCACTCGAGCGGCGCCAGTTCGCCGCGAGCCCGCGCGCGATGCCGAACAGCCACGCGCGTGGCTGCGCCAGCGAGGGGAGCTCGGGCAGCTTGCGTCCGGCGATCACGAAGACCTCCTGCGTGGCGTCATCGAGTGACGACGGCGGGATCCCGAGGTGTCGAACCATGCGCCACACGAACGGATGGTGGGTGCGAAACAGCTCGGTCAACGTCGGCACGCCGGCGACATCGGCGGTGACGGGCGAAGCGAGCGCAGTGGCGGCGTCGGGCACCGAGCTCGTCATGTGCGGCCTCGGCCGGATCCGTCGCGGGGCCGGAGCTTTTTTCGCGAAAGCCCACTGCGCGGGCTCGGAAGGCGCATCTGCAGCCCCATGGCGAGCTCGGCGGCGGCGGCGGGCGTGCGGTAGAGATCGGCGCCGACCGTCAGTCGGAAGCCGGGTCGCACCACGTTGGCGAGCAGGCCCGCGCGCGCCGTGACCGCGAGCGCGGGGTGCACCCACCACTCGAAGCCCAGGCCGATCACCGCGGCGACCCACGGCTCATGGCTCGTGCGCGCGTGCGCGACGTCGCGTGCACGGCCCCGCATCACGCCCGCGTCGGCGCCACCGCACGCGGCGAGTGCGATGCGCCGCCCCGGCGCGACGATGCAGCCGCGCGCACCGACGGCGCCGGTGGTGGCGTCGAGTCGCAGCCGTCGATCGCCGTCGCCGAGCGCAACGGTGCGAGGTAGATCGCTGCTGCCCTGCGCCCATGCGCGCCAGCGTCGAGCGCCGATCCCGACGCCGAGCGCGAGCACCGGTCCGAAGCTGGGCGCGACGCCCCAACGCACGCCGATCGTGAGCGGCACGATCGCGTGTCGTCGTGCGGGTGAGGGCGCGACCGCTGCGACCTCGGCGGGTGGCTTCGCGGGGACCGGAAGCGGCGGCGGCGAGACCACCGATGCCACGGGTGGTGCAGGGGGCGGCGGTGCCTCGACGACGTCGATCGCGTCGATCGCCAGCGCGAGCTTGAGCCCGACCACCTCGGCGAGCACCCCACAGTCGTCGTCCTCGACGGCGAAGTGCTCGGCGCCGCTGCCAGCCTCGAGCTCGAGCTCGAGTCGAAAGCCACCCGTGGCCTCGCTCGGCACGATGGTCGCGCGCGCGCGCAGCACGGCGTCGTCGGCCGCGAGCTCGCGCCCCAGGTACGCGCGGGCGTGGGCCTCGACGTCGGCGCGGGTCGGGCACGCTGCGGGCGCGGTCCACTCGAGCGGCAGCTCGGCCGCGACGACGAACAGGAGCGCACCGGCGATCACGGGGCGCGGATGATGCCGGATCCGCGGGCGCGAGTGTGCGCGCGCAAGGCCCGAGCCGCGCCGGCCATGGTCGGTCGCCGCGGCGACCTTCACCCCGCGTGCGTGAGCGAGCCGACGGGCCCCCCGGAGGCGGAGCGAGACGGACGCGGTCGAGCACGCACACCAAGCGGGCAATGAAGACGAACGCCCTCCTGGCCGCCTCGATCCTCGTCGCCTGCGAACCCGTCGGCGACGCCGCCGGTGATGCCGGCGAGCACGCGCAGCGCGACGTCCACCCCTTCTTCCTGCCCACCGGCGAGCCCGACAACACCAGCGCGCCGACCGTCGTGGTCGATCGCGACGGCGCGACCCATGCGGTCTATCCCGCGTACGCCGGCGGCGATGCCTACTACGCCTACTGCGGCGCGGGCTGTGCCGGCACCGACGACGTCGAGGTCGTGCGACTGCCCACCGACACCACGGTGGCGAACGCGATGATCGCCCTGCACGCCGACGGTCGACCCCAGGTGCTGCTGTCGACGTTCGCGAGTGTGATCCACGCCACCTGCACGGGCGACTGCACCGAGGCGAGCGCGTGGACCACGAGCGAGATCTTGAAGCACGACAACGAGCGCGAGGTCACCGGCGAAGCGTTCGCGCTCGATCCCGCCGGCCATCCGCGGTTCTTGATGCACACCTACGTGGCGTATCTCGGCATCGGCCAGGACACCCCCGCGACGTGGTACGTCGGCTGTGACGACGCTTGCACGGATCCGGCGAGCTGGAACGCGGTCCAGATCAGCGATCAGATCTGGCGCTCGTCGCAGCTCGAGATCGACGCCGACGGCCACGCCCGCGTCGCCACCGTGGCGATGGTCGCCGACCCCGCGGGGACCGTCGACATGGGCGCGTACGCCGAGTGCCTCGACGACTGTGACGACCCGGCGAGCTGGCACGCGCAGTCGATCTACCCCGCGTTCTCGAGCGAGACCGACGCGGTGTCGATCGCCCCGAGCATCGCGTTGGCGACCACCGAGTCGGGGGCGCCCCGCATCGTCCTGCTCGGCGAGGACGAGTCGGGCCACCGCAACCTCGTGTACACCAGCTGCGACGACGACTGCGCCACCGCGCAGTGGAACGGCACCATCCTGAGCGACGACGACGAGCTGGGCCCCGGTGTCGACCTCGCGCTCGATGCCGACGACCACCCGCGCTTCGTCTACACCTTGGACTACAACATCGCGATCGCGAGCTGCGACGACGAGCCGTGCAACGCCGCCGAGGCGGAGTGGACGAGCGATGCCGTCGAGTCGGGCAGCGAGATGAAGCCCGACGAGATCTTCCTGTGGGAGAACTGCAACGTCGGCGCATGGTTCCTGCACAGCCCGTCGCTGGCGCTGACGCCCGGCGGAGCGCCGCGTGTCGGCTACCAGGCCCGCGACATCAGCGGTGGTTGGAGCAACCCCGATCCCACCAAGCCCGCCTGCCAGGCGGGGACGGACATGACTTGGAGCCGCATGGCGACCATGCCGGCGATGAAGTGAACCCCTCGCGCGCCCACGAAAGAAAGACCACGACCATGCGTACCTCTACGATCCTGTGCCTGTTGTGCTCCCTCGCGTTGCCTGCCTGCAGTGACCCGCCCGACGAAGGCGGCGAGGCCGGCAGCACCTCCGACGACGACGACGGCTCGAGCTCCGACTCCGGCGACGTGCTGCAGTGCCCGGCGCAGACCGGCCCAGGCGTTCGACACGCCGAGAACATCGACGTCGACACCGTGTGGCGCGCCGAGGATGGCCCGCATTTCGTCGACGCGAGCCTCGCGATTCGATCGGGTGCGACCCTCGAGATCGAGCCGTGCGCGGTGGTGCGGCTCGCCGCCGACGTCGAGCTCGACGTGGCGTTCCCGGGTACGCCCAACAGCGGTCATCTCGTCGCCGAGGGCACCGTCGATCGACCGATTCGCTTCGAGCCCGCCGGTCCTGCGCCGTGGGGCCGCATCTTCATCGCGGCGCCCGGCGACGCACGCCTCGCGTACGTCACGTTGACCGGCGGCGGCGCGACCGATCCGTCTGGCGCAACCATCGCGGCGGCGGGCACCGGCACGCTGCCGCTCGCGCAGGGCCTGTTCGTCGACCACGTCACGATCGAGGACTCCGCCGGCGCTGGGGTCTCGCTGATGCGCAAGACCGCGTTCGCGCCGGGCTCGACCGCGCTGGTCGTGCGCGACTGTGGATCCGACGCGCACCCGTTCCCGCTCGAGCTCGACGAGCACGCGCTCGACTCGCTCCCCGAGGGTTCGTTCACCGGCAACGCCATCGACGAGATCTTCGTCGACCCCCTCGATCCCCTGCAGGTGTCTGGCACGATCCACGACCGCGGCGTGCCGTATCGCGTCGGCAACGCGAGCAACGATCGTCTGGTGGTCGGCGGGGGCGACCGCATCGCGCCGCCCGTGCTGCTGACGATCGAGCCAGGCGTCACGCTGCGGTTCTTCCCCGGCACGGAGTTCGCGGTCGAGTTCGCCACCGGCGACTTCGCGGCCACGGGCGCGCTGTCGGCCGTCGGCACCAGCGAGCGACCGATCGTGTTCACCTCCGCCGCCTTGGCCCCTGCACCCGGTGACTGGGTCGGTCTGTGGTTCGGGGGCGTGGTCGACCCGCGCACCGCGATCGCCCACGCGCGCATCGAGTACACCGGCGCCGACTGTGGCTGCATCCTGCTCAGCTGCAGCGACATCGATGCCTACGAGGGCGCCGTGATCATGACCCAGCCGCCGCCGAACGCGTTCGTGACCGACACCGTCATCGCCCACGCTGCGGGTCACGGGTTCGTGCTCGGCTACGAAGGCGCCGCGGTCGACTTTGGTGTCACCAACGACTTCGAGGACGTGGCCGGCTGCGCGATGACGCTGCCGCGACCGGGTTCGTGCCCGGATCCGCTGCCCGCGTGCGAGTGAGCGCACCCGCGCCGTGGGGCGTGGTCACGCCATGCGCGTGGCCACGCCCACGACGGACACCACGGCCGCAGGTTGCATGCCTGCGTGAAGCGTTCTCGCACCACGGCGCCCGTCGATGAGCTGGGGCCAGCGTCTTGCGGCCCGCGGCGCCGCGGAGTAGGTCGTGTGGATGCGTCTCGACCTGCTGCGAACATCCGTCGTTCCGCTCGTGCTGCTCGCGCCCGCGTGTGGTGACGGCGGTGGGGGATCGGGCTCCGCGAGTGATGACGCCACCGGCGGCGCCACCCATGCGGGCACGTCGGGCGAGGGGCCGACGACCGCGGGCAACACCGGCTCGACCGGCACCGCGTCGCTCGACAGCTCCGCCGACGGCGGGAGCAGCAACGACGCAGGGAGCTCCGGTGCGCTCGACACGACGGCGACGGCGACGGCGGGTAGCGACAGCGGCGGCAGCGACACCACCGGCGACACCACCGGTGGCATCGGCGGCGAGCCCAACGTGCTGTACGTCCACCCAGGCGGCAGCAACGGCGATCCCGGCACCATCGAGGCGCCGATGCGCACGATCCAGTGGGCGATCGCGCGGGCGGTCGAGCAGGGCGGCATCGACACCATTCGCGTGGCGCAGGGCGACTACGCCTATGACTACGGCAACGACGACCACGTCGTGGTCGCCGATGGCGTCTCGCTCGTCGGCGGCTACGCGAGCGACTGGAGCGCCCGAGATCCGTGGCAGTACGTCACCCGCCTGGTCGACGAGAGCCAGTTCATCGGATCGACCGAGGACGTGCCGCATCGCGCGATCGAGGTGCCGCAGGACGTCGCGGCCGACACCGTCATCGACGGCTTCGAGGTCGGCGTCGCCGTGGGCCAGTTCCGTGCCGGCATCCTCGTGTTCGGCGATGCCACGATCCGCAACTGCAGGCTCTTGCCGACCATCGCGTTCGAGTCCGTCAGCACCGTCGGGGTGCGGATCCTCGGTGGCGACCCGACGTTGGTGTCGAATCGCTTCGCCTTCGACGTCGAGGAGGCCCAGGGTGTCGCGGTCGGCATCGACGCCGAGGACAGCGATGGTGTCTTCGCCGGCAATGTGATCGACATGACCAGTGGCGGCAGCTTCCAATACGGCGTGCGGCTGTCGCTGGGCGCGCCGCAGATCGTCGCCAACAGCATCTGGCTCGAGTCATCGACCAACGAGGTCGGCGTCTGGTTGCAGTCGGCGACCCCGGTCATCGACAACAACCTCATCGAGGCCGAGGACTTCGACGGCGTGTGCGTGTGGTCGGTGGGTGGCGCGTCGGTGCCGACCGCGATGCGCAACAACCTGCTCGACTGCTACTACACGATGTTCGGCAGCGACCCCCTGCGCAACTGGCAGACGGTGATGGAGCTCGAGAATTCCCTCATCGGGGCCACCGACAACGTCAAGCTGCAGGCGCTGGTCACCGACCCGCAGCAGGACATGGCGCTGGCGGCCAGCGCCCCCTGCACCGTGACGCAGGGCGGACGCGACGTCTCGGCCGACGTGCCCGAGGACATTGACGGCGTGCAGCGGACCGCGCCGCTGTCGATCTGCGCCCACGAGTGGGACGCTGGCTGTCAGTGACGCGGGTTGGCCCGAGTGGTGGGGCTTCAGAAGAACTGGTTCGGATCCCCCCACTGACTCCAGAGCAGCTGGCCTGAGAACTTCTCGATGAGGCATCCGCGATCCGTGACACGCATGCGCGCGTCCCCGGCGTAGCCCGAGGTCGAGGTCAACACGCGGAAGCTCGGGTCGCACATGAAGAACACACCGCCGAGCAAGATGCCGTAGGTCGCTGGCACACGATCGGCGCTCAGCTGCTTCGGGGCGGGGGCCGCCTGCCAGAACTGAAGGCCGCTCGCCTGGTCCAGCGTGAGGTAGTGGTTCCTGCTCGGCGTGAACAGCTTCGTGTCGTTGCTTGAGATCAGGCCCTCGCCGTCGCGGATCTCCGATCCCTGCAGGTTCGGGGCGGACGGGGCTGTGTTCGGCAGCGGCTCCACCAGCAGCGAGCTGGGGTGGGTCACGGCGTGCTGCGCGTCGATGCGAACTGTCGCACCCGGCGCGTGGGCGCCCGACTTCGGCTGCTGGATCTCATGGCGCGGGTCGTCGTTGATGCGGATGGCGAGCTTGGTGTCGCGGAACGACGGCGCGTTCGGATCTTTCTCGTGCCGATGCAGGTGAGCCGGCGGGATCGTGAACTTGCGCGCGTGCACCCAGTAGACGGTGTCGTCGTCGTTGTAGGTGTAGACGGTCACGCTGTCGTTGGAGTCGTTGATGAGGATCATGGGCTACCTCGGTTCGGTCGCGAATCGTGTCGCGTGCAGTGGTCCATCAGCAGCGCGGTGCGGCTGGGGCAGCGGCTCGTTCGGTGGGGCTGCCCATTGGCATCGTGTGGTGCGCGGCCATTTCGATCCCCGTCGCGGTGATTCGGCCTCGGACGGTTCGTTCGGACGCCGGAAGTCGCCGACGCGCCCCGGGATGCTCGACGCGTCACCGGGATCGCGCGTACGCTCGCGCCGATGGTTCGATCGTCTGCTCTCACGTCGTGCTCCTTCGTCGTCGCTGCGCTGCTGGGTACCGTGCTCATGTCCCGGCCGGGCCACGCGGCGAGCTGGGGTAGCTTCGACGGCACGCGCATCGCCTACGCCACCGGCACGCTCGACGGTGACGCGCACGATGGTCTGCGTGAGGCGATCGCGAGTCACGGCGACGTCGTCGCGGCCGCGACCGGCACGCTCACGGCCGAGTACCTCGACGGGGTCGACGTCTTCTACACCGCGATGCTGAGCGACGGCACCGGCCCCACCGCGGGCGACCCCGGCAGCTTGTCGGGGGCCGAGCTCGCGGCCCTGCAGGCGTGGCTCGACGGCGGCGGCACGCTGGTGCTCACCATCGACGCGAACGGTCTCGACGGCCCGTGGGACACCGTCTACGACACCTGGGCGGCGCCGTTCGGGGTCGGCGAGCTTGCGTGGTCGTTCGGGCCCTCCGACGGCATGCCGACCGCCGAGCATCCCATCACCTTCGGCGTCGGGCAGTACGCGTTCGACAGTCCGACGACCTTCTCGGTGCCCGCGGAGGCCGAAGTCATCGGCACTAGCCTCGGCACCGATCCCTTCCTCGCGGTGCTCGAGCCCGCATCCGGCTACGTCGACGGCGGTCGCATCCTCGTGATCGGCGATCACAACGCGCTGACCGACAGCTACCTCGGCGACGCCGACAACGCCGTGCTGGCAGCGAACCTGGTGGTGTGGGCCGCGGGGCAGTGCGGCAACGGCAGCGTCGAGCGCACCGAGGCGTGCGACGACGGCAACGTGGCCGCCGGCGATGGCTGCGATCCGCTTTGTCAGGACGAGGGCGGTGGCGACAGCTCTGGCACGGGCGGTGACGGCAGCGGCTCGTCGGAAGGTGGCGGTTCGAGCAGCGGCGACGCGGGCGGTTCGAGCAGCACCGCGGGCGCAGGCGAGAGCACCGGTGCGTCCGCGACCGACGCGAGCGCGAGTGCGAGCGCGAGCGCGAGTGCCGGCAGCTCGGAGGGCGGCGGTGCGGCGTCCGAGACCGCGGCCGACGATTCGACCGGCACCGCCGCGCAGCAAGACGACGGTGGTGGCTGCAGCTGTCGATCGAGGGGCGGCGGGCAAGCGCCCGCGTGGCTGCTGGTCGTCGCGCCCATCGTGCTCGGTCGCCGTCGTCGCAGCCGCATGCGCTGAGCTGCTACGATCGGTGACGGTGACGGTTCGCGGGCGACGAGCACGATGCAGATTGGCGGCCACGCGGTCGCGCGGCTGCACGCGGGCGATCGCCGCGCTGGTGTGGCTCGACGTCGCGTGTCACCACGCGCTGGTGCCCGCGCCCACGCCCGCGCCGACGGGCGCCACTGCGCCCGAGCTCGTGCCGCGCAACCGCTGTGGTCGCGACTTCGAGGCGCTGCGGCGCATCGTCGAGCACGGCTACGCTGGCTGGGACGACAAGTGCGAGCGCCTGGGCGCGATTCACATCGACGGTGCGACGGCCCACGTGGCCGCGCGCGCCGCAGCGATCGGCGACGACGAGGCCGAGGCCTGCACCGCTGCGTTGCGGCCGTGGCTCGCGATGTTCGAGGATGGCGACCTCTCGTTGCTCGAGGTCGGCGAGCGCCCCGTGCACGGCGACGACGCGGCGGTCGGGCGCGACGCGGTACAGTTCGTGCCGATCTCGGCGCGCACGGTGGTGTTGCGGGTGCCGAGCTTCGAGGACCCCGCGCCGATCGCTGCGTTGGTCGAGGCCCATCGCCTCGAGATCCGTCGGGCCGAGCGGCTGGTGCTCGATCTGCGCGGCAACGCCGGCGGCCCCGCGGCCGCATGGGCGCCGCTGATGGCGTTCGCGCAGTCGCTGCCGTACACGGTCGTCGGGTTCGATGTCCGCGTCAGCGAGGACAACGCGGCCGCATGGGCGCGCGCCGCCGACGAGCTGCCCGCCGACGCGGCCGACGGTGCTGCGCGGCTGCGGGCGGTGGCGATGCGCATGCGCAGGGCGAGCGGCCCGTGGCTCGAGCTCACGCCCGATCGGGTCGAGACCCGCGCCATCGTGCGGCTGCCGCGGTACGTCGACATCGTGCACGACGGCGCCTGCGCCCGCGCGTGCGAGCAGTTCGTGCTCGAGGCCAGCGCGAGCGACAAGGTCACGACCTTCGGCTCGCACACCGCCGGCGTACTCGACTACGCCGACGTGCGCGCCGCGACGCTGCCCTCGGGCGTGCGCGTGCTGACGTGGCCGACCAGCCGCTCGCGACGACTGCCGAGCGCGCCGGTCGACGGCGTCGGGCTGCTGCCCGAGGTGGCGATCGAGCCTGCGGCGCTGCGATCCCTCGACGCCGACGGGCTCGCCCGCCGCGTCGCGGCGCCGCGGTAGCCACGCCCGGCGGGGGTGGTCATCGCGTGCCGCCCGTGTGGCGCCGTCGAAGTGCCCGGCTCGGGCAAAGCGGGCGCCAGTTGGGCACCGCCGCCCCCGCCGCGTGCGCTCCGAAGCCAGCGATCGCGGCCTTGCCACGTTGGCGCACCGCGTGCACCGTGCGGCCCGGAATGCAGCGACCGAGCGGAGTGCCCGAGGGTGCGATCTGGAACGCGAGCGACGAGCGTTGGGTGGTCGGTGACCCGAAGGGGTCCGGCACGGTCGAGACGTACCGAGACGATGGTCGCATCGCGGCCCGCTGGCACTGCATCGACGGCGTGATGCACGGGGAGTACGTGCGCTTCCACGACGACGGCAGCGTCTCGCAGCGCGGCCAACTCGAGCGCGGGCGCATGGTCGGGGTCGCGTCGGCGTTTCGAGCCCGTGACGCCTCGAGCGAGCCGTTCCCCGACGTGCCCGCCGCGGTGGTCCGCATCGACACCACCTACGACGACGGCGAGGCGGTCGGCATCGCGATGTTCGATGCCGACGGCACCGAGCTCGCGCCCGAGGCCGTGGCGTTCCTCGAGCGCATGGACGAGGTCCGCGAGGCGCACGAGGCCGAGCCATCCGAGCCGTGGACGCCGACGCTCGCGACCCCGCCGCGCCCGGATGGGGTGCCCGCGGATGCCGAGTTCGCCCACGCCGACTCGTACCATGCGCGCTGGGAGCACGGCGATCGCATCGACGGCGAGAAGCACGGCGTGTGGCGCTACTGGGCGTTGAATGGCGCGCTGGTGATGGAGACCGCGCTCGAGCGCGGGCGCGTGTCGTGGTCGAAGACCTATCGCGAGGGTGGTCGCATCGCCACGCACCTGCGGGTCGTCGACGGCGGCGCGAGCCTGTACGAAGCCTTCGCACCGGACGGCACGCTGGCGTACGCCATTCGCTACGGCACCGACGATGTGCTGGAGATCGGCGCCGACGACATCCTCGAAGAGCGGATCTTCCAACGCGACGGGCAGCTGCGACGCGCGATGCTGCGTGCGACCGACGACGCGGGCGAACGAACGCTGCGGGAGTACGGCCCGGGGGAACGCCTGGTGTTCGAGAACGTCGCGGTCGCCGGCGGTCGCGAGCTCCGCTTCCACGACGACGGTCGCCACGTACTCACGGTGTTTGCGGCCGACGAGCCGAGCCGATCGTCGGCGACCGTGCACGGGGCCACCGAACGCACGATGTCGATCGACGCCTCCGGCATCGACGCGGACATCGGATCGCGCGAGGCCTTCAGGTTCCTCCCTGGTCGCCTGTTCGGCGCGGTGGTTGCGGACCTGCCGCGACCGGAACCCGTGCGGGCATTCGTCGCGGCGCATCCGTGGGCCGAGGCCGTCGACCCACGCTCACCGGTGCCGCACACCAACGTCGCCAACGCCATGACCATCCTGACGTCGGATCTGCCCTACGCGTACGGCTTTGGCTTGGTGGCGTTGGGCAACTTGATGGCGCCCGAGCAGCTGCGACAAGCGGCGCCGGTGCTGCTGGCGCTGCGCGAACAATCGCCCCATGCGGCGGCGCTGGTCGACTGGCTCGCGCATGCGCTCGGTGAGGCGGAGCCACCCGAGCACGCCGACGATGGCGGCATCGATCTCGCCGCGATGGCAGCTTCGGAGGTGGCGGCGCTGCGGTCGGTCGCTGCCCGCGTGCGCGCGGCGGGCGATCCCAATCGCGTGCTCGATGCGCTCGAGGACCCGGATGCCACCGTCGTGCTCACTGCGCTCGGCGCGTTGATCGACGCCGAGGTGACCGATGAGCGCGTCGCCGCGGCGGTGCGTCGCATCGCCGCCGCGCCGCTGCCTCCCGGTGAGGATCCCGCCGATGTGCGCGACGTCGTGGCCCGTGCGGCCGCGGCCGTGCAAGAGGCGGGTCTGTTCGCGCAGCTGCTCGGGTGGTTTCGTGACGGCGCCGACGACCTCGCCGCGCCCTTGCTCGCGCTCGCACGCGCACCGGGCGTGGACCGCACTGCGGTCGCGGAGTTCTTGCGTCTGTTCGCGCAGCGACACCAGGGGCTGCAGGCGCCCCTCGCCGAAGGCCTTGGACTCCCGTCGCTGGTCCTCGAGCTCGCCGACGCGGTCGCCCGCGAGGGCACAGGCGTGCTGCCCGAGGCCGGTGGCGAGTTCCCGATCGGACGCGTGACGCTGCCCAGCGGCACGCTCGTCGTCACCGACATGGGCGCGATGGGGCAGTGGAGTCACGAGAACCCGCACTTTGCGGACGTCTCCGGTAGCACCTGGGCCGGCGCGATGGGGGCCACCCGCGGCGATTACTTCGACATGCGTGTGCTCGGGCGCGACGCCACCGCGGCGCTGGCGTCGTTCGTGCGTGCGCACGGCACCGACTACATCTTCGACGTCAACGCGCCGCAGTCGAAGAAGGGCATCGCGCAGTTCAGGGCGCACGCGCAGGAGCACGGGTTCGATGCCCGCCTCGAGCCCGCGGCGGTGCGCATGGGCCATGGCCAGCGCCTGCGCTTGCTCGCCGAGGCTGGCCTCGACCACGGGGAGTTCTCGTTCGCCCACGTCAACGTGACCGCCGTCTACGGGCTCCCCACGGACCGCCCCCTGACGGTCGTGGGCCGACGCGACGACGACGACTGCTGGCAGTACATCTCGTTGGTGTGTCGGCCCACCGTGCCGGTCGCCAGCGAGACGATCGGTCGCGCCGCCGTGGAGGAAGCGCGGCTCATGTTCGCCGATGGCGAGGCGCTCGCGGCGTGGGACCACGAGCGCCCGTTGGATGGACGCGTCGACCTCGTGTTCTGGGGCGGACGGGAGGACGAGTTCGCCGAGCGGTTCGGCCTCGATGACCGGGGCGGCACCGTCGGCTGGACCGACGTCGCGGCGGCCGGCCTGCCCCCGGGCTGGATCGAACTGCTCGACGCCGCGGCGCAGTCGCGGCAGCTGGTGATGGAGATCCGGCCCCACTCCAGCCACCACGCGATCCTCCGGCACGCATGGGCCAATGACCTCGGCGTCGGCTCGGCCGAGATCGGCGGCGCGTGGATGTGCGGCTTCTTCACCTCCGTCGGCGACGGAGCGTTCCCGGTCGTCGTCGAGCGCGACGCCGACGGGCAGGTCTGCCGCGTGACCGTACAGATCGCCGGCGACGAGGACGAGGACGACGAGGACGAGGACGACGACGAGGGCGACGACGAGGGCGACGACGAGGGCGACGACGACGACGGCGAGGGCGACGACGAGGACGACGGCGACGACGACGAGGACGACGAGGACGACGACGACGACGCGTGAGGCGGGCGCGAGCGCGTGGGGTCGGCGGCCCCACGGACTGGCTCGTGGCATCCGGCGGTCCGCCGATGGTGCAGGCGCCGCGAACCTGCGAGGATCGCACGCATGCGCGCCCGTGGTCGTGTCCGCCGCTGGTCTTCGACGCTTGCGTTCGGCCTCGCCTGCGCGTCGTCCGATGGCTCCGCGAACGCCCCCGCTGGGCAGGTGCCGGTGAGCGCACCACGCGGCGAGCCCACGACGCCCGTGCCGGACCCCTCCATCACCGCCCCGGCCATCGAGCGCACCGATGCCGGCGTGTGCACGCCGATGCCGAAGCAGGGCGATCCGTGCCGTCCCGGCGACGCGTGGTGCGTCGAGTCGTGGGGCGAGCCGGGCGGCCACAGCTCGGCGCTGTGGTGCCGCGACGGCACATGGCAGCGCGAGCAAGAGGTCAACCTCGAGTGATCTGACACGGCCCTCCCGTCCGCGGCCGACGAGGTGCCGGCACGTCGCAGATCCTCGCGCCCAATCTGCTGAACACGGTGGTGACCGTGGTCCCGCTGCGGCTCGGCCACGTCGAGCACGTCCACGCCAAGATGGACCGCGTTGATCGCAGCCTGCGGTGCGTGAACGCGCGGCGGCGAGCCCCGCTCGATCCGCGCGGCAACGCGCTCCTCGAGGTCGTGCACGATCGTGCACGACGATTGTGATCGAGCGCGCCGATGCGGCGCGCGTTCGGTCATCCAGCCGATTGTCGGCGACGTTGCGCTCGGACAGGCTGTCGTCATGGACCGCGCTCGACCGCTGTGCCTGTGCATCGCCCTCGCGACCGGCTGCTACTCGGGCCTGCACGGCGATGGCCCGCAGGCCGGCGGTGAGACGACCGGCGCGAGCGGGCCCGGCAGCGACGGCGGCGGCGATGCGGCCGACGGCGCCGACTCGAGCGGCGGCGAGCTGCCCGGGCTCGAGGTCGGTGCGGTGCCGATGCGGCGCCTCACCAACGGGCAGCACGTGCAGTCGATCCGCGATCTGCTGGCGCTGCCCGACTGGACGCCCGCCGTGGCGCTGCCGGACGAGGGGCTGAGCGGCGAGGCGTTCCGCCTGCCCAACATGGTCGCCGGCGGGGTGACCACCACGCTGCTCGACTTCGGACGCTATCGCAACGTCGCCAAAGAGGCCGCCGAGCTCGCGTTGGCCAGCGACGAGGGCGTGGCGGCGCGGCTGGGTTGCAGCCCGAGCGGCGTCGACGATCCCTGCGTGCGCGCGTGGCTGAGTGCGATCGCGCAGCGGGCCTGGAGCCGCCCGGTCGCGACCGACGACGCGGCGGTCGACGAGCTGCTGGCGATCGTCGACGACGGCACCACGCGGCTCGGCGAGCTGCGCCTCGGTCTGCAGTGGGGCGTCATCGCGCTGCTGCAGACGCCGGAGTTCCTCTACTTCTACCCGCAGGTCGACCCCGCGCAGCCCGACGCAATGGATGACCACTCGCGCGCGCGCTCGCTGTCGCTGATGTTCCTCGACTCGGTGCCCGACGACGACCTGCTGGCCCGTGCGCGCGCGGGTGAGCTGGGCGATCCGGCCGTGGTCGAGGCCGAGGTCGATCGCCTGATCGCCCAGATGGTCGCCGACCCGGCCCACCGTGGCGCGCCCAAGCGCTTCTTTGCCGAGTGGTGGAGCACCACCGTGGTCGACGCGGTCGGCAAGGACCCCACTGCGTACCCCGATTTCACGCCGACGCTGCGCACCGCGATGCGGCAGGAAGTCGAGGCGATGATCGACGACCTGGTGTTCGAGCGACGCGACGATCTGCGCAAGGCCGTCCGCGCCGACACGCTCTACGTCAACGACGAGCTCGCGGTGCTCTACGGCGTGGCGGGCAGCTTCGGCCCGGAGATCGAGGCCATCGAGCTGCCGCCCGACAGCCCCCGGAGCGGCCTGCTCAGCACCGGCGCGTTCCTCTCGGTGATGTCGCACCCCTCGACGACCTCGCCGGCGGCGCGCGGCAAATTCATCTCGCAGCGCCTGCTGTGCCGCGAGATCCCGCCACCGCCACCCAACGTCAGCAACACCATCCCGCCGCCCGAGGGCGCCGAGACCAAGCGCGACCGCTTCGAGCGTCACACCTCGGATCCGACCTGCGCGGGCTGCCACAAGATGATGGATCCGATGGGCCTCGCGCTCGAGGAGTTCGACGCGATCGGGGCGTGGCGGGCGACCGAGCAGGTCGATTTCGAAGGCGAGAGCTACGAGCTGCCGCTCGACCTCGCCGGCGAGCTCGATGGCGTCGCGTTCGCCACGAGCAGGGAGCTCGCGGCCGCGGTGGCCGAAAACCCCGACCTGGTGCCGTGCGTGACGCGGCAGTTCCTGCGTCACGCGCTCGGGCGCGAGCTCGAGGGCACCGAAGAGGTCGCGATCGACGACCTCGCCGCCCAGCTCGCGGCGGCCGACTTCGACTTCCTGACGCTGATGCGACAGGTCGCGATCCACGACGTGTTCACGACGATTGTGAGGGAGGAGTGATGCGCACACGAACCATCGGACGTCGGACCCTGTTGAAGGGCATGGCCGCCGGCACCACGTTCACCGTGGGCCTGCCGATCCTCGAGGCGATGCTCGACGCTCACGGCGAGGCGCACGCGGACGGCAGCGCGATCGCACCGGTGTTCCTGGCGTATTCGTGGGGCAGCGGCGTCGGCAACTTCGACGACATGTTCGATCACTGGACGCCGACGGGCACCGGCGCGAACTGGGGGCTGTCACAGGAGCTGGCGCCGCTGGCGGCCCACAAGCCCTACGTGACCGCGCTGTCCAACATGCGGCCGTACGTGACCGGCGGCCACCACGAGCTGCGCGCGACGGTGTTCTCGGGGCAGCAGCGCATCGACCCCGCGTACGACGCCAACGGTGCCTACCAGAGCATCGGTTCCGATCGCGCCAGCATCGATCAGTACATCGCCGATCGGCTGGTCGAGCAGGGCGACGCCTCACCGTTTCGCTCGCTGGTGCTGTCGCTGTCCAGCGTCGGCCTGCACTACGGCGGCGTCGGGCGCGGGCTGTCGTTCTCGTGGGGGGCGGGCTACCAGCTGCTGACGCCCGAGACCTCACCGCTGGCGCTGTATCAGCAGCTCTTCGCCGACTTCTCGCCCGACCCCGATCTTGCCGGGCCGAGCCCGCAGTCCTTGGTGGAGCTGCGCGCGCTCGATGCGGTGCTGGCCAGCGCGAATCGGCTGCGCGATCGCGTCAGCGCCTACGATCGTGCGCGCATCGACGCCCACCTCGAGGCGCTGTACGAGACCGAGCACGCCATCGAGACCCTCGCCGGCATCACCTGCGAGCTACCGACGCAGCCGACCGGCAACTACCCCGCCAACGACGCCTTCATCGAGCCGCTGGTCGAGAAGAACCTCGCGTTCTCGAAGCTCATCGCGCAGGCGCTCTCCTGCGGGCTGACGCGCTCGATCCACTACATGTTCGGCACCATGCAGGCCGACACCGTCATCGCCGACGTCGGTGCCACCGACGGCATGCACCTGCTCAGCCACAACGATCTGACGGGCACGCAGGTGTCGCAGCCCGAGATGATCGACAAGGTCGCGACCTACGTCATCGAGCGGCTGTCGGATCTGCTGACCGAGCTCGCGGGGGTGACCATCGCCGATGGCAACCTGCTCGACCACGCCTGCATCATGGTCGCCTCGGAGATGATGGACGGGCGGTACCACGGCGCCGACAAGGGCACGCCGATGCTGCTCATCGGCAAGGCCGGCGGGCGCCTGCGCACCGACTACCACTACCAGCCGTCGGTCGACGCGCCGTCGTCGGTACGCAACTGCTCGAACGTGCTGCTGACGGCGATGCAGGCCATGGGCATCGATGAGACCACCATCGACGGCGGCCTCGCGGAGAGCCCCGGCGGGCCCATCGACGAGCTGTTGCTGTAGCGGTGCCCGGTAGTGCTACCTCAGCGCCGCGTGGGCGCGACGCAGGTTGTCGCGCGCGGGCGCGTCGTGACTGGCGTGGAAGCGCTCCGAGAGGAAGATGCGGGGCTGCGCGAGCAGGCCCGCCAGGAACGCGCCCCGCCCGGCGCGGTAGAGCGGCGGGGGCACGGCCGCGTACTCGATCGCGATCGCGGCCTCGTAGGCGTCGTAGCGGTCAGGCGATGCGCCGAGGATCGCCATGTCGCAGTCGAGGAAGTGGCGCGCGTCGTCGTCGAGCGGCTCGCCCGAGAGCTTGCCGTGGCGCGCGGTGAGCTCGACGAGCCGCACGACGGTGTCGACGTCGAGCCCTCGATCAGGCAGGTGCTGCGTCACCAGCTCGCGGGCGAGTGCTGCGCTGCGGGCTTCGTTGTCGGCGGCACCGGCGACATAGACCGCATCGTGGAAGAGGATCGCGAGCAGGACCTCGTCGCTCTGGCGCCAGCCGAGCGTCTGCGCGACGTCGTCGTAGTCGCGCAGCACCTCCAGCACGTGCCCGAAGTGGTGGTACGCCCGTGGCGGGGTCGCGTAGGCGGCCTCGATCGCGGCCAGCAGCGCCGGCGGCACCCAGGCGGGCGAGCGCGGCGTCGCGACCGGCATCAGCCCTTGCCGTACTTGCCCATGCAGGCCGGCAGGTACTCGTTGATCGACTTCTGCAGCTGCTCGTCGGTCGCCTCGAGCGCGAACTTCTGGCACATCGCGACCTTCACGTCGTTCATGTCGGTGCACTGCTTGCGCAGCAGGCCCAGCTGCGTCGTCAGGGCCGACTCCTCGATCTGCGGGTGGAACTTCTTCATGAAGCCGCTCTGCGCCTGCACGACCTGCTCGCAGGCCTCGGCGATCTTCTTGGGCATCTTGGTGCCGTCGGGGATCACCGTGATCTGCTGGATCTTGGCGGCGATGTCGGCCTCGGCCTGCTTGGCATCGGCCTCCTTCTTCTCGCGCTCCTGCCGGCGCTTCTCGATGCGGGCCTTGGCCTCGGCGTCCTCTTTGGCCTTGGCGTCGACCGCGGGGTCGGCCTTGGCCTCGGCGGGCTTGTTGTCGCAGGCGAGGCCGGGGCCGAGCAGCGCGGCGAGCAGGACGGAGGCGGGGGTGCGGCAGCGAGGGTGGAGCATGCTCGCGCGAAAGCGTCGCACAACTCGCGGGCGCATGTCACAGGTGGCGGGGACCCCGGGCCGGCGCGGCGCAATCGAACCCGAGGGTTAAACCGAAGCTCGCGGCGGTGGCACTGGCACCTGCGATGGGCCACCACCACGCACTTCGATCGCAGCCGCCGTTTTGCCTGTTCGTCGCCGCGCTGGCCTGCAGTGCGTGTAGTGGCGACGACGGGGATGACCGCCCAGGGCTCCCGCCGGTGACGGCGGTCAAGGCCACGCCACAGGCGCAGTGCGTCGCCAACGTGATCGGCATCGGCGAGATCGATCTGGAGAACGACTACCTGCCCCACGTGGTGCACTGCGAGAACGGGGGCGCCAACTTCGAGGCGCTCAAGGCCCAGGCGATCGCCGCGCGCTCGGTGGTCTACCAGTCGATGGCGACCCACGGCAACATCTGCGATGGCCAGGGCTGCCAGGTCTACTCGTGCGGCTCGGAGCCGACCGAGGAACAACGTCGCGCGGTGGCCGAGACCGCCGGACAGATCCTCACGTACAACGGGCAGATCACCTACGGATTCTTCGTCGCGGGTGATCCCAACACCGCGCCGCCGGACTGCGTCGGCAAGCCCGGCGCGAAGACCGAGTCGCTGGTGACGTACAACGAGGGCGCCGTGGGGGACGACGTCGAGCAGACCGAGCTCGGCTGGGTCTATCAACCCGGCGAAGGTGGCTACGGTACCAACCGCGGCTGCATGTCGCAGTGGGGCGCGCGCTGCCTCGAGAACAACTTCGGCTACCGTGCCGAGGACATCCTGCGGACCTACTACGGCGCCGACATCGAGATCCTGCACGCGCAGGGCGAGTGCGTGGGCCCAGCCCCCGAGCCGCAGCCGACCCCACCCGAGCCACCCGCACCCGCCTGCGACGCCGTGCTCGCCCCCGGCGAAGTGCTCTTCGCCGACGAGTGGGTGAGCTCGTGCAACGGTCGCTTCACGCTATGGATGCAGAGCGACGGCAACGTCGTGTTGTACGAGGAGGCCACCGGCAAGGCGCTGTGGAACACGCAGACCGTCGGCACGAAGCAGCCTGCGCTCGTGATGCAGGAGGACGGCAACTTCGTGCTGTACGACGGCAACGGCGCCGCGGTCTGGCACACCAGCACCCACGGACACCCGGGTGCGATGATGCGGGTCGAGGACGCTGGCAACGTCGTGGTGTGGAACGGCTGGACGCCGATCTGGTCGGCGCGCTAGCTTGAGACGCCGGTGGGCGTGCACGACCATGGTGCCTCGATGCGCCCGTCGATGGCCGCCGCGCTGCTGTGCGGCCTCGTCGGCCTCGGCTGCCAGAGCGAGCCCGGCACGTCGCATGGCGGCGCCGCCCCGCCGCCGCCCACCTCGCCGCCGCCCAGCGCCTCGTCACCCGAAGGCCCCGCGCTCGTGCGTGCGGCCGCGGCCGAGCTGCCGGCCACGCCGACCGGGCCGCTGCGTTGGACCACGAGGCTCGTGCTGCCCGCGCCGCATCGGCAGCCGAGCTATCTGTTGCCGACGCCGTCCGGGCTGGTCGTCACCGCGTCGATCGATGCGCTCGGCGTCGATGGAGCCGCGGTGTTCCGCGTCGAGCACGGGGCTGCGCGGCGGTTGTTCGAGTGGCAAGGGCAGGGCTTCCTGCGAGCGCACTGGATCGACGACCGGATCGTCGTGCCCGATGCCGACGCGCCGTTCGGGCTCGGCGCGATCGTGCAGCTGGACCTCGATGGCTACGTCTTCATCCTCGATGCCGCCGATGATCCCGCGGCGGCGCAGCGCGAGATCTTGCCCGCCGTCTATCACGTGTTCGACGTGGCGGTGGTCGACGGGCGCATGGTCGCGTCGACCGGCGCCTACGTGCCCGGCGATCTGCCGTATCGATCGTCGCGCGCACCTGCGGCGTTGTTCGTGCGGGGGGACAAGGGGCGGCCGTGGACGCGTGTGCTCGAGACACCGCAGGTCCCGGCGGGCACCGACACGCCGGTCACGCGCTTCACGTACCTGCTGTCGCTCGACCGCGGGGTGTTGCTCGCGGGGCTCTCCCACTGGGACGCCGCGGAGGTCGTGCGCATCGACGGCCTGCCGGACGCACCGCGGATGCACGTGGCGTCGGGGGTCGCGGGCGAGACCGTGCGATGGGAGCGATGGGGCGATCGCATCGTGCATCTCGGCCTCGAGGGGCTCGCGATCTCGCACGATGGCGGTCGGCGCTTCGAGCCGCTGGTGACCCCCGCGGTACCCCATGGCGTGCTCGCGACGAAGGACGCGCTGCTGGTGCTCTGTGAAGGAGCGCTGTTCGCCACCGGCGATGGCGTCGAGTACCGTGAGCTGGCCGCCCGCGACCTCGCGCTCGACGTACCGCCGACGCCGCTCTTACACGTCCCGATGGCGGTGCAGGACGGGCGCTTGTGGGCCGCCAATCCCGTCACCGGCGCGCTGCTCGAGGCGGTCGCCGGCGCGCCCGTGATCACTGCGCGGTGATGCGGACGCTGACCGTGTACGTGCTGTCGCCCGGGTCCCACAGGAAGCCGCCGTCGCGGAGCACCGCCGCGGGCACGGGGCCGCAGATTTCGCCCTCGTCGAGGAAGCACTCGGTGACGATGGCCTCGTCGCCGAGGCTGTCCTCGTCCCAGAACGCCAGGGTCAGCACCGTGGCGTCCGAGATCTTCGAGGACCACGGCACCGTCCAGCTCGCGTTGGTGGTGTTGGCGACGGTCTCGGAGGTGAACACGATGTCACCGCCGTAGAGCACCTGGTAGTACGGATCCGCGTAGCAATTGATCGCGCCGTCCCAGCAGATCGGCGTGTGATCGACCCACTGGTCCACGACCAGATCGTAGGTGGCCTCGCCGATGGCAAGGCATTCGTGCGTGGAGGCGCTGCAGACCTCGCCGTCGGCGCAGTCGTCGTTGGAGCTGCAGACACCCGGGCACGCGAGCATGTAGTCGCCGCAGCAATCGCCCATGTTGGCGCAGATCGGATCGCAGTAGCACATGCCCGCGGGATCGGGCACCGGGTTGCCGCACTGGCCGACGCACGAGCCCGGCGTGTCGATGGTGCCGGTGTCGCTGCCGACTTCACCGGCGCTGGTGTCGAGTCCGGTGTCGCCGGTGGTCTTCGCGGTGCCACCTCCCTCGGCGCCGTCGTCGGTGCCGGCCATCGGGCGGCTGGTGCCGCCGAGATCGACACACAGCTGCGATGCGCAGATGAGGCCCGCGTCACAGACGCCGCCGTCGAGACACGGGCAGGTCTCGGCGCCCGGTGTGCACGCGCCGGAGGTCGTTCCGCTGTCGACACCGCCGGTCGCGACGCCATCGTCACCGCGGAACTGCTCGCTGAAGCACGCCGCCAGCAGCAACGCCGGCAGCGCCAGGCGTCGAGCAGGGTCGAGCGAGCAGCGGAACGCGGGGGACAAGGGGCGTCCTAGTTCAGCACGGTGCCGCGCGAGGCGTCAAACCGGGGGGCGTGCACGCTCGGGCACGGTGTCGCGACGACGTCGGCCGGCGGCAGCGAGGTCGAGCACGGGCAGCAGCAGCCACGCGGTCGCTGCACCCGCGAACGCCAGCAGCGGTCGGACGTCGCGGACCAGACCACCGTTGCGCGTGGGCCACCACCACGCGAGCACCAGCCCCCACGCGACCACGATTGCAGGGGTCGCGATCGGCAGCATCCGCTCGAGCACACGCCCCCGCGGCACTGCGGTGCGGGCGAAGCACACGCCGGCGAACCCCGCGGCGGCGATCGGCACGCCGAGGATCAGCCCACCGACCACGCGGGCGAGCCCCAGCATGCCTTCGCCGGTGTTGCCCAGGTGCGGCAGCGCCGTGAGCACGACGGTGGTGCAGGGGATGCCGCAACCGACCGCGACCGCGATGCGCCCACCGGTGCTCGCCGGGCGGTTCGGATCGCCACGGATGCCGGCCCACACCGCGAGCTGGCACAGCAACACCGCCGCCGCGAGACCGACGAAGTCGTCGGTGCCCGCGTCGAACCACAGCGCCGCCGCGAGTAGGGCGGTGCAGGCGACGATCCACGGCGGTGACAGCGGGCGCGGCATCGACCCCACGATAGCGCACCCAAGATGGGCCACCGCCGTGGCGGTCGGCACACCGTGGCGCCACGTGCAGCACGACCGGCTCTCGAATGACCGCTACGCCCGCCAGCTCCGCCTCGCACGAGCCCGCGACCCCGAGCGCCGAGCAGGCGCTGTGGGACGCATACCACCTGTTGTTGATGGGCCCCGACAGCGAGCGCCTGCGCAAGTTGTTGGTGCGCTACGACGCGTTCCGGCTCGCGCTCGAGCTGCCGGGTGACATCGTCGAGTGCGGCGTCTTCAAGGGCGCGGGCCTGCTGACGTGGCTCAAGTTCCTGCACGTGCACGCGCCCGGCTCGGCGCGTCGCGTGATCGGCTTCGACACCTTCGACGCGTTCGCGGCTCCGCCGGCCGGTGACGCCGCCGCCAACGGCCACGACGCCGCGGTCGTCGCGGCGTTCGTGCGCGAGACCGGCCACCAGGGCACGTCACCCGCGTCGCTGCGCGCCGCGATTGCGGCCGCGGGCATTGCCGCCGAGCGTTGCGAGCTGGTCGCGGGCGACATCCGCACCACCGCGTCCGACTACGCGCGTACGAATCCCGGCCTGCGGATCTCGCTGCTGCACATGGATCTCGATCTCGGCGAGCCGACGTTCGCGGCGCTCTCGGCCCTGTGGCCGCGGGTGGTCCCGGGCGGGGTGGTCGTGTTCGACGAGTACGCCGCGCCGCGGTGGAGCGAGAGCGATGGTGTCGATCGCTTCTTCGCCGGCACCGGCGTGCGCCTGCGGACGTGGGCCCACGCGCGCACGCCGACGGCGTACGTCATCAAGCCCTGAAGCCCGTCCGGGCGCGCTCACTCGTCGGCGATCGTGACGACGCCGAGTCGTTGACCCCAGCGCAGAACCGCCGCGAGTGCGTCGTCGGCCGCCGCGCGCGTGCGGGTGGGGCCGTGGCCCTTGCGGGCGGCGAGCTCGGCGAGCTCGATCTGGCCCGGCAGGTCGGCCACGTCGTGCTGCACGACCGGACGCCGCACGACTGTCATCGGCAGCGCGATCGGGGGCTGCGGCGCGTCGATGAACGCGGGATCGATGCAGCCCGAGAGGTCGTTGGTCGCGGTGACCCGAGCGTTGAGCGGCTCGAGCCCCCAACGCACCGTCGCAGTCGCGGCCACCGACACATGATCGTATTGGATCGAGTTGACGCAGCCGCGCTTGACCATCCCGCCGACCACCAGCGCCGGCACGCGGAAGCCCAGCTGCTGGAACTCCGGGTCGGGGTCGGAGGTCGTCGGTGGCGGCACGTGGTCGTAGAAGCCGCCGTGCTCGTCGTAGGTGATGACCAAGAGCGTGCGGTCCCACAGCGGGCTGGCCGCGAGCGCCTGGTAGATGGTCGCGAGGAATGCCTGGCCCATGGTGACGTCGGCGGGCGGATGGTCGTCGTTGCCGATGGTGCCGTTGGCGGTGAGGATCGGATCGACGATGCAGAACTCCGGCAGCGTGCCGCCGGCGACGTCGTCGAAGAACTGCGAGATCTGTGCGATGCCCTCGGTCTTGCCGTAGGTCAGCACGAACGGCAGATTCGAGCTGTAGTAGAGGTTGCTGATGCCGGCGTCGTCGAGGCGGTCGAAGATGCTCGGGATCTCCGACACCGGATCGTTGGTCTTCATGCCGCCCGAGGTGCCCAGGTGCAGGTGGAAGCGGTTGGGCCAGGTCGGCCCCATCACCGACGCGAACCATCGCTCGCACAGCATGTAGTTGTCGGCCAGCGTGTACGAGACCGGCAGGGTCTCGCGCACGTGATAGCCCATGATCTCCCCGGGGTCGGGCGCGCCGTCGTCGGCGTACTCGGTGACGAAGCCATCGTTGGCACCGCCGTTCCACTGCGCGTGCGAGGCGTCCCAGCCGTGGGGCGGGTCGAAGGCCACCACCGGGTCGGTCAGCGGGAACACGCCGTGGGCCATGCCCATCGCGTCGGGGTTGCTCTCGTCACCGCCGAGGCCGTCGACGGCGAGGCCCTCGACCAGGGCCCGCGCGCCGAACATGTGATCGAACGAGCGGTTCTCCATCATCACGACCACGATGTGCTCGACACCGGCGAGCAGCGCCTGCGGCGACATGTCCGTGGTCGCGCTGCAGTCCGACATCGGCGGGCCATCGTCGCCGGTCGAGCTGTCGGCGCCCGAGCTGCTGCCCGTGTCGCCAGAGCCGTCGCTGCCCGAGCTGCCGGCGCCGGAGCTGCCGGAGGTGGGGTCGTCGCCGGTGGTGCCGTCGCCACCCGCGGTGTTGCCGTCGTCGCTGCCGCAGGCGGTGCCGGCGAGGCCGAGCGCGCCGAGTCCCTGCAGCGCGCGGCGACGCGACCAGTGCCGTCGGATCTCACGCAGTGTCTTGCGATGCATCGAAACCAACCCCCCGCGAAGAACGCGGCGCCGATGCTAGCACCACGCTGGAGGTCCGGCGCAGCGGGTCGGCGGGCGCGTCGTGCCGCGCCCGCCTTCGGGCCGACCGAAGGCTCAGCCGCCGCAGTCGGCGGGGTCGGTGCCCTCGGGGCACAGGCCGCTGCCCTCGGGCTCGTCGCACTCGCCGTCGTTGGTGTACGGGCACGGCCCGCCGCCGCCGCTCGACGAGCCGGCGCTGTCGGTCACGGTGGCGCTGGCGTCGGTGAGTGACGCGCTCGCGCCGGTGAGTGACGCGCTGGCGTCGGTGTCGCCGCCGCTCGAGTCGCCGCCGCTGCCACAGTCGAACGGATCGCTGCCCTCGTCGCAGGTGCCGCTGCCCTCCGGCTCGTCGCACACGCCGTCGAACTGCGTCGCACAGATGCCGCCGCAATCGAACGGGTCGGTGCCCTCCTCGCAGTAGCCGGTGCCTTCGGGCTCGTCGCACACGCCGTCGTCGCGGTACAGGCAGAAGCCGACCGCGTCGGGGATGTCGCACGCGACCGCGGGCGCATCGACGCAGGTACCACCCGCGCTGCAGACGAACCCCGGCGCGCACACGCCCGTCGGGCACATCTCGCCCTTGCCGGGCGGGGCCGCGCACACGCCGGTGTCGAAGTCACACGACAGGCCGGCGGCACACACCGCATCGGGGCACGGCTGCCCGTCGCCGGGCAGCGCGACGCAGTTCATGCCGTCGCAGATGCTCGAAGTGTCGCACACGCCGGTCGGGCACGGCTGGCCAGCGCCCGGCAGCTTCGCGCACTTCAGGCTGTTGGGATCGCAGGTGAGATCGACGTCGCAGCCACCGTCATCGTGGGGGTTGCACTTCTTGCCGCTGGCGGCGACCGGCTCGCAGGTGCGGCCGCCGTCGGCGTCGGGATCGAGGCACGCCAGCCCCGGCGGGCACTCGACGAAGGCACCGCAGAGGTCGCCCTTCTTCGAGGGGATCGGGATGCACAGGTCGGCGCAGGTCAGGCCCTGCTCGCAGGTGTCGCCGAGCTGCGAGAAACCGCCGCCGTCGATCGCCACGCAGGTCTCACCCAGCTGTCCGTTGCCGGCGACGAGCTTGCAGCGCTGCGCTGCGAACGCGAGATCGGTGATGCGCTGATCGTCCGCGACCTCGTTGGCCTTCTTGCAGCCCAGCGCGTCGATGTACGCGTTGGCGCGGTCGAGACACTCGGCGTGGTAGTGCAGCCCGAGCAGCTGCGCCTCGGCGATGCCCTCGGCGAGCTCGGGGGTCACCGCGGCCTCGCACTTGGAGGGCTCTGCGAGGCCGGTCGCGCAGTCGCACGACGCGTACGGCTGGCAGACCAGCTGGGCCAGATCGGCCGCGACCGCGTCGTACTCGATCGCGACGCCGCCCTCCTGCTTGTCCTTGCAGGACACGAAGCCGAGCCACCCAAACGCCAGACACACGCCGATTCGTCGTGACACCCTCATCGAAACGCCTCCTCGAGACCAAGGCGGACCGCGGATGCGACGTGGGCGAGGGGCCCGCGCCGGCCGGTGGCCGCCGGCGACAGTGTGCGGCACAACCGGGGGCCCGCACAATCCCGCGGCCCCGATCGAAGGGACGACCGTGGCCAAGGGGGCGGTGATCCAGGCCCGAGGGCGCCGCGGCCTGCGGGCGCTCGGGCGGGTGACGAGCGCGCCGCGGCGTCAGTGCTTGAACTGCGCCGCCTCGGTCGAGGCGTCCATCGCGAGCGTCGAGGCCTGACCACCGGAGACGATCTTCGAGACCTCGTCGAAGTAGCCGGTGCCGACCTCGCGCTGGTGGCGGGTGGCCGTGTAGCCGGCGGCCTCGGCGGCGAACTCGGCCTGCTGCAGCTCGCTGTACGCCGACATGCCGCGCTCGGCGTAGGCGCGGGCGAGCTCGAACATGCCGTGGTTGAGGCTGTGGAACCCGGCCAGCGTCACGAACTGGAACTTGTAGCCCATCGCGCCCAGCTCCCGCTGGAACTTGGCGATGGTCGCGTCGTCGAGCTTGGCCTTCCAGTTGAAGGACGGCGAGCAGTTGTACGCCAGCATCTTGCCGGGGAACGCCTCGCGCACGCCCTCGGCGAACTGCTTGGCCTCGTGCAGGTCGGGCGTCGAGGTCTCGCACCACAGCAGATCGGCGTAGGGTGCGTAGGCCTTGGCGCGGGCGATCGCCATCTCGACGCCGCCCTTGATCTGATGGAAGCCCTCGGGGGTGCGCTCGCCGGTGATGAACGGCTTGTCGCGCTCGTCGAGGTCGGCGGTCAGCAGCCGCGCGCTGTCGGCATCGGTGCGGGCGATGAGCAGCGTGGGCACGCCCTCGACGTCGGCGGCCAGGCGCGCGGCCACCAGCGCGCGGATGAACTGGCTGCCCGGCACCAACACCTTGCCACCGAGGTGGCCGCACTTCTTCTCGCTCGAGAGCTGATCCTCGAAGTGCACCGCCGCCGCGCCCGCGTCGATCATGCTCTTCATGAGCTCGTAGGCGTTGAGTGGGCCACCGAAGCCGGCCTCGGCGTCGGCGACGATGGGCGCGAACCAGTTGCGGCCGATCTTGCCCTCGGCGCTCTCGATCTGATCCGCACGCTGCAGCGCCGCGTTGATGCGGCGCACCAGCTGTGGCACCGAGTTGGCGGGGTAGAGGCTCTGGTCCGGGTAGGTGTTGCCCGCGAGGTTGGCGTCGGCCGCGACCTGCCAGCCGCTCACGTAGATCGCGTCGAGGCCGGCGCGGACCTGCTGCACCGCCTGGTTGCCGGTGAGCGCGCCGAGACCGGCGACGAACGGACGCTCGTGGATGAGCTCCCACAGCCGCTCGGCGCCGAGCCGGGCGAGCGTGTGCTCGACCACGACGCTGCCGCGCAGGCGCGCGACGTCGTCGGGGGAGTAGGGGCGCGAGATGCCGTGCCAGCGGGCGTCGGAGAAGGTCAGGGCGGAGGTGGTCTTGGGCGTCAACATGGCTCTTTGCTTTCGTGCACGCGGTGGGTTCGCGCCGATCAGTCGATGTGCGCGTAGGCGGGAAGCGTGAGGAAGTCGGCCAGCGTCTCGTCGCACGCGACCGTCTCGAACAGCTCGCGCGCGAGCCCGAAGCGGCCCGACGCGAAGCGAGCGTCGCCGACCTCGCCGCGGATGGTCGCCATTTCCTGGTCGACGACCTGCCGCACGCGCGTCGCGGTGAGGCGCTCGCCACCGTCCAGCGTCGCGCCGTGGCGCAGCCACTGCCACACCTGCGCGCGCGAGATCTCGGCGGTCGCCGCGTCCTCCATCAGGTCGTAGAGCGGCACGCAGCCGTTGCCGCCCAGCCAGGCCTCGAGGTACTGCACGCCGACGCGGATGTTGTGGCGCAGGCCGGCCTCGCTGCGCGTGCCGGTCGGCACCTGCAGCAGCGCGGCGGCGTCGAGCTGCACGTCGTCGCGGCCGCGCCCGATCTGGTTGGGCCCCGGCATGCTGGCGTCGAAGCAGCGGCGCGCCAGCTCGATGAGGCCGGGGTGCGCGACCCAGGTGCCGTCGTGGCCGGCTTCGACCTCGCGGCGCTTGTCCTGCTCGACCTTCGCCATCGCGGCGTCGTTGGCCGCGGCGTCGCGCTTGATGGGGATCTGCGCGGCCATGCCGCCCATCGCGTGGATGCCTCGCGCGTGGCAGACCTTGATGACGAGGTTGGTGTACGCGGCCATGTTGGGCTGCGTCATCGTGATCTGGCTGCGATCGGGCAGGGTCGCGCCTGCGCGCGCGCGCAGGGTCTTGATGAACGAGAAGATGTAGTCCCAGCGGCCGCAGTTGAGGCCCGCGGAGTGCTCGCGCAGCTCCCACAGGATCTCGTGCATCTCGAAGGCCGCGGGCAGGGTCTCGATCAGCACGGTCGCGCGGATGCTGCCGCGCGGGATGCCGAGCTGCGCCTGCGACCACGTGAAGACCTCGTTCCACCAGCGGGCCTCACGGTGGCTCTGCAGCTTGGGCAGGTAGAAGTAGGGGCCGGTGCCGGCGCCCAGCAGCGCGCGCGCGTTGTGGAAGAAGAACAGCCCGAAGTCGACCAGCGAGCCCGGCGCCGCGGCGCCGTCGACCTCGAGGTGGCGCTCGGGCAGGTGCAGGCCCCGCGGCCGCACGAAGAGCGTGGCCAGCTCGGCGTCGGCGCGCAGCTGGTACTGCTTGCCGCGCTCGTCGTCCGTCCACGCCAGCGTGCGCGCGACCGCCTGCTGCAGGTTGCGCTGGCCGCCCATCATGTTCGCCCACGTCGGCGCGCTCGAGTCCTCGAAGTCCGCCATGTAGACGTTGGCGCCCGAGTTGAGCGCGTTGATGATCATCTTCGCGTCGACCGGACCGGTGATCTCGACGCGGCGATCGGCGAGGTCGGGGGGGCACGTCGCGACGGACCACGCGCTACGGCGGATCTCCTCGGTGTCGGCGAGGAACGTCAGCGGTGCACCTGCGTCGATCTCGGCCTGCCGATCGGCGCGCGCCGCCAACAAGCGCTCGAGCGCGGGTCGGAAGCGACGTACGAGTGCACCCACGAAGGCGAGTGCCTCCGGGCTCAGTACTTCGCTGTACGAGCTCGCATCGGCGAGCGGACGGGCAGGCGCATCGGGGCTCGAAGGCGGCATCGGCAACCTCGGCAGTGTGCCGCAAATTCATTTTCATGGGGCCGCCCGTCCGCGAAATTGTGGCGCCAGATGGCGCTGAAACCTGTAAAACGCCGTCGGCGGATCTCGTGTGAAGCTGTCAAGTCTGTGAAGATCGCGGCGGCTCCGACCGCGCGACGACGGCACCTCCGCGGATCCGTCGCCCGTCGTGATGTCGGTCGCGACCGCGCGCATGCAACCGCGCTGCAAGCGTGCGCGGAGTGTCCGGCGTAGGTGTCATCGAACGCCGCGTACCGTCGAATCGCGCACGCATCGAGCGCGGCAGGCGCGAGCGGACCCCTCGCATTCACGGACGAACCGAGTACCCTGCCAGCACACCGATGTCGCAACCGATTCTGTTGGTCGAAGACGATCGTGACGACGAGGCGCTGGTCCGGCGCGTGTTGTCGAGCTTCCGCGCGGCAGATCACGTGGTCGTGGCCCACGACGGCGCGGAGGCACTCGATTACCTGTTCGCGCTCGGACGCTTCAGCGACCGCGAAGCCGCGCAGGTCCCGAAGCTCATCCTGCTCGATCTGTCGCTGCCGAAGATCGACGGGATGGAGGTGCTGCGGCAGATCCGAGCCGACCCACTCACCAAGCCGGTGCCCGTGGTGATCCTGACGTCGTCGCGGCAGCACGAGGACCTGTTGTCGGGCTACGGCGCCGGCGCCAACAGCTACGTGGTGAAGCCCTCGGACCTCGAGAAGTTCCTCGAGGCCGCGCGTGACCTCGGGCGCTACTGGCTCGAGCTGAACACCGTCCCGACGGCGGTCGCGAGCTAGCCCGACCGACGGCGGGCGATCTCGCGTACACTGCTCGAGGTGACGTGGCGTGGGCAAGCCGGAGTGCGCAGGGTGCTGGCCGCGGCGTGCGTGATGGTGGCCTGCGCCACCGACCAGCGCGAGGAGCCGAGCAGCGCGACGCTGACGGTGACGCTGGGCCCCGAGGTCACCTCCGAGCCGTCGTCGGAGGGCGGCAGCGAAGCGGCGACCGAGGCCCAGACCAGTGCCGCCGACAGCGGCGGCGAGAAGCTCGACGTCGGCGGTGGCACCGGCATGATGGAGGGCGGCGACACCACGCTGGGCTGCAAGAAGGTCGACCTGCTGTTCGTGGTCGACGGCTCCGGCAGCATGGCCGACGAGCAGGCCAACCTGCTCACGGCGTTCCCCGCCTTCATCGACACCATGCGCACCGAGCTCGACGGTGCCGAGGGCTACAACGTCGGCGTCATCCGCACCGACGGCAACGACATCTCGTGCGAGCCGGGGCGCTACGGCGTGCTGGTCACGCGCAACTACGCCGCCGGCTCGAGCAACACCACGTGCACCCCCTACGCCTCGGGCGCGCGTTACATGACGCAGGACGACGACCTGCCCAGCAAGTTCAGCTGTGCGGCACGGGTCGGCATCGGTGGCGACGGTGACGAACAGCCGATGCAGTCCATCATCGCCGCGCTGACGCCCCCGAACACCGACGCAGGCGAGTGCAACGACGGCTTCCTGCGCGAGGACGCGTTGCTGGTGCTGGTCATCATCACCGACGAAGAGGACGACCACGAGACCATGGAGGAGGCCTGTGGCAACACGCCGTCCATGGGCTCGGCCGGCGAGCCACAGGACTGGTTCGACGCCATCGTCGCCGCCAAGGGTGGCATCGAGACCAACGTCGTGGTGCTGTCGTTGGTCGGCACCGCCGCGCCCGAGCAGTGCCCGCCGCTCGACAAGTGCGACAACGGGGTCGACGGCGCCGAGCAGGCGCCGCGTCTGATCGGCTTCACATGGATGTTCTCCCACGGCCACGTGGGCCCGGTGTGCGGCGACTACCAGCCGTTCTTCCTCGAGGCGGTGGCCGACATCAAGGCCGCGTGCGAGGAGTTCGTGCCGCCGGGCTGACGGCCCGGGGGCCGCGCCGCGGGTGACGAGGGGTGTCGAGATGGCCCGACCCGGACCACTGGGTGCCAAGGTTCGCGCACTGCGACAGCGCAAGCGGTTGACGCAGGTGGAGCTCTCGCGACGGCTCGGCATCTCGGCGTCGTACATGAACCTCATCGAGCACGATCAGCGCTCGCTCACGGCGCCCCTGCTGCTCAAGCTCGCGACCACCCTCGAGGTCGACCTGCAGGAGTTCAGCGGCGGTGCCGACGCGGCGCTGCACGACGACCTGGTGGAGGCGCTCAGCGACCCGTTGTTCGAGCACCTCGGAGTCGCGAGCGCCGACGTCGACGCGCTGTGCGTGAACTCGCCGGCGCTCGCCCGCGGCGTGCTGCGGCTGTACCACGCCTTCCGCGACGCGCGGGGCTCGGCCGATATGCTGGCGTCGCAGATCTACGACGATCAGCAGCTGCCCGGCGAGCGGCGACGCATGGCATCGGAGGACGTCAGTGACTTCATCCAGCGGCGCATGAACTACTTCGAGGAGCTCGAGCAGGCGGCCGCGCGGGTGCATGCGGCAGCGCGGCTGGATCAGCACGATCCCCAGCGCGGCCTGGTGCGCTACCTCGCCGAGCGGCTCGGCGTCGACGTGCGGGTCGGTCGCGAGGGCCACCGCGAGGGCGTGTTGCGGCGCTTCGATGCCGAGCGGCGGCGACTGTCGCTGTCCGAGCTGATGCCGCCGTCGTCGCGGGTGTTCCAGCTCGCGGTGCAGATCGCATTGATGGGCGAGAGCGAGGTGCTCGATCGCCTCGGCAGCGCGACCGAGCTGCCCGACCCGCAGTCGCGCGCGCTCGGCCGGCTGGTGCTCGCGAACTACTTCGCGGCGGCGCTGCTGATGCCGTACCGCGCGTTCCTCGACGCCGCCCGCGACGAGCGCTACGACATCGAGCTGCTGCAGCACCGCTTCGGCGCCAGCTTCGAGCAGGTCTGCCATCGCCTGACGACGCTGCGGCGACCCGAGGCGCCGGGCGTGCCGTTCCACATGATCCGCGTCGATCTGGCGGGCAACATCTCGAAGCGCTTCTCCGGCTCCGGCATCCGCTTTGCGCGGTTCTCGGGGGCGTGCCCGCGGTGGAACGTGTTCTCCGCATTCATGACGCCGGGCATCATCCGCGTGCAGCTGTCGGTGATGGAGGGCGGCGAGGTGTTCTTCTGCATGGCCCGCACGGTTCCACGCGGTCGCGGTGGCTACCTCGCGCCGCAGACCCTGCACGCGATCGGGCTGGGGTGTCGGCTGGAGCATGCCCCGGCGCTGGTCTACTCCGACGGCATCTCGCTGGAGAATCCCGAGGGCGCGATCGAGGTCGGCGTGACGTGCCGCCTGTGCGAGCGCAGCGACTGCGAGCAGCGGGCCTTCCCTTCGATCCGGGCCGGAATCGCCGTCGACGAGAACGTCCGCGGACCTTCCATCTATGCCCCGCGCGAGCGCGAAGCGGCGGGCCACGCCGCCGCGGCGGCGCACCCGAGCGCCAAGCCGCGGCGTTCCAGCGATGCTCGCTAGCCCACGGTCGCGAGATGCCGTGCTACAACCGGGGCGCGACATGGTGGCCATGGACACGACACCACGCGGTCGAATCGCCGGTGCGCTCGCGCTCGGCCTGCTGGCGATGCTGGCGGTCGGTGCCTGCGAGAAGGCCACGTACCCGGCATGCAAGAAGGACAAGCAGTGCAACGCTGCGCTGGCCGAGTCGTGCGTCGCCGGCGTGTGTCAGGGCTGTAAGCAGGACGGCGACTGCGCGGGCAAGGCTCCGCTGGGCGCCGCGGCGTACGTGTGCGCGGACTTCCGCTGCCAGGATCCAGGCGCCATCGCAGGCGGGCGCGAGGGCTGCAGCGGCGCGGACTGTGCGACGTGCACCGGCAAGGACGATTGCAGCGGCGGGCTCACCTGCATCGCGGGCAAGTGCGCCGCGTGCAGCAGCGACGCCGAGTGTGGCGGCGTGACGTGCAACCTCGAGACCGGGCGTTGCGGCGGCGTCGAGTCGTGCGCGACCGACGACCAGTGCGCGATGGACGAGATCTGCGACGCCGGCAAGTGCATCTTCTCGGGCGAGCTCGGCAACGACGATGGCGGGCCGTGCGGTCTGCCGGCGATCTACTTCGGGTTCGACGGGGACAAGCTCGACACCAAGGCGGTCGCCGATCTCGAGGGCGTGGTCCAGTGTGTGAAAGACCAGTCGACCACGCAGGGCCGAATGCTCTACCTCGAGGCCCACGCCGACAACCGCGGCACCGAGGAGTACAACATCTTGCTGACCGAGCGCCGTGGCAGCGTCGTGAAGAGCTGGTTGGTCGAGCACGGCGTCGCCGTCGACGCGATGCAGGTGATCGCCAAGGGTGACCTCGAGGCCAGCGGCACCGACGAGGCCTCGCGCGCGTCGGAGCGACGCGTGCAGTTCATCTGGCCGCAGTGAGCGGACCGCAGCTGGCATCGCCAGGGTGAGTGGCGCCTTTCGTGGGCGGACGATCCCAGCCGTGGGCCGCAGCTCACTCGGGCGCGACGGGATCGTCGGCGCCGCCGCGCGCGACGATGGCGAAGCGCGACAGCCCGGCTCCGCGCACGCGCTCGATGAGCTCGACGAGCGCGGCATGGCTCACGCCGTCGTCGGCCGCGATCTCGACCCTTGCGACCGCGGCGGAGCTCGCGAGCGCGGCGAGCTCACGGTCGAGCTCTGCGGCCCCGAGCACCCGACCCTCGAGGCGCACGGTGCCGTCGGTGGCGAGCGCCAGGTGCACGGCGGGCCCGCGCCCGGCCGGTGTGCCGGCGGGATCGCTGGTGGGATTGCCGGGGGCCGCATCGCCGGCATGGCGGGTCGCGTCGACGGGCCCCGACGGCGCCGCCACCGGGGGCGTGCGCGCGGCCGCCTCGAGGGCGGAGAGCCGGCGCTCCAGCTGGTCCATGCGGGCCGCGGTCGCGGCCCCCTCGGGGTCGTCACGGTGGCAAGCGCAGGCCAACAGCAGGGCGAGACAGGCGCGTGGCATCGGTTTCCCGAGCGCGACCGTAGCGCAGAATCCGACCGTCGGGGCGCGTGCACACGCGGCCGTGAACCAATTCCCCCGCCGTCACACTTTCCTACCAGGCCCGCTCGGGCTCGAGGCCCGCTCCAACCTCCATGCCCGTGTCCACCACCGCCGCCCGCCCTCGCACCCTGTTGGCCCTCGCGTTCGTGGCCTTCGTCGGCCCCGCGTGCGACGCCGATGGTGGTGCGCGTGGCATCGGCCCCAGCACCGGCGGTGGCAAGGGTGACAACCCCGGCCAGACCAGCGCCGAGGGCGGGACCGACACCGACGACGCACCGGCCTCGGATCACCGCGACGCGGTGCTGCAGTGCGAGGACATCGCGGCCCACGTGCGCGAGCACCTGGGCGAGGGGCGCTACGACGCCATCGTCGATCTCGAGCGCGATCGCAACGACTGCCTGGTCACCGCCAACGATGCGGTCACCGAGCACGTCACCGAGCTGCTGTCCGCCACCGATGACCCCTACGCCGGTGAGGTCACGCGGGCCTGGAAGTCCCACCGCACCACCGGCGCCAGCCTGTGCAACGTGCTCGCCGAGGGCCATCCCGACGCGTCCGGCGCAGGGCTGGCTGCGGTCGCGGCCGCGTGCATCGCGGGCGCCGAGCTCGACTTCGGCGCGGTACTCGACGCCTACGTCGACTTCGGCATCGCGCCGTTCTCGATCCCCGGTGCGCGCGACCGCTATCCCAGCTGCTACGAGGCCTACGACCTCGCGCTGGCGGCTGCGGCCACCACCACGGACGAGGTCATCGCCCACGACGCATTGGCGGGCTGCATCGGCGATGCGCACGACGATCGTCTGGGCGAGCTCGCCGCGCGGGTCGTCGAGAGCTTCCCGGGCCGCGACGCCACCACGGTGGAGCTCGCGCTGCGCGACGCCGCGACCGCGTTCGGCGATGCGCGCGACAAGATCTGCATCATCGCCACGCGCAGCGGGCCTGCGCGCGGCACCGAGGCGATGGACCTCGATCGCGCGGAGTGTGCGGTCGACGTCGCGATCCAGGGCGGCGGCCTGCTCGACATCGCAGCCCCGGGGCTGCTGCCCGACGGCAGCTTCGATCCCGGCGATGGCAGCTCGAGTGGTGGCTCCGGCGGCGGCGAGTCGTCGAGCAGCGGCTGACGACCGCGTCCTGCTCGGCGTGCGTGCGCCGCAGAGCTCCACCACCACGCGCGCGCTAGTCTGTGATGAGCGCCTTCAGCTCGGTCAGCGCCTGTTCCTTCTGCGCGACCTTGGTCTTCTGGATGGCGCTCTTGAGCACGGTCTCCCAGTGCTTCTCCGCCAGCTCGGACTTCATCTCGAGCAGCAGCGCGAAGACGTCTTCGTCGTCGCGCGTGTTGTAGATCTGCTCCTCGTCGAACTGCAGCAGCGTGACGAGGGTGCGGACGTAGTCGCTCACGCCCCT
This sequence comes from Deltaproteobacteria bacterium, assembly GCA_016709225.1. Lineage (NCBI taxonomy): Bacteria > Pseudomonadati > Myxococcota > Myxococcia > Deltaproteobacteria bacterium. The sequence goes on from JADJEE010000001.1 coordinate 88,211, forward strand.
GGCGGCCGCAGGTGCAGCCTCACCGCCCTCGCCGTTGGGCTTGACGAGCTTGGCGTGCTTCTCACGTCGCTTGAGCTCGCGCTCGATGCGTTCCTGGTCGGTGCGTTTCATGGAGACCTTCCGCCTCTGTAAAGGGGGGCCGCTTCGGAACGCCGTCCGGGCCGGCGTCGAGGCTCGGATTCGAGATCACTCCCGAAGCGGCCGGGGAAGCGCGCGGGGTAGGTAGCACGAACCGCGTGCACGCCCAAGCCCCGGCCGTGCGCGTGGGCCGAGTTGGCCAAACTGCGAGGGAACGCGGCGGACCAGGGGGCCTGCCCGCGATCCTGTGGCGTCGACGGGTGTGGCACGCGCCGGGGCGCGATCGTGACGTCCCGCATGGCGAATGCGCGCGGGGGCGGGTGATCTGCAGCCGAGGCGGCCACCCGTGGGTGGCCCGAAACGGCCCGTCCGGTCCGGCGACCGCCGCAGGTGCGGCGCGCCGCGGCGCTACGGGTCGTCGGCGTAGACCGTGAAGTTGAGGTACGTGCGCATCTCGGCGGGCTCGAGATCGATGCCCTCGTTGGCGAACACGATGGTGTCGTTGGCGAGGTCGAGCGCCGCGTAGTTCAGGGTCTGGGAGACCTGCTCGGACAGATCCGTGCGGAAGCGATCGATGAGGTCCTGGTTCTCGTCGACCAAGTCCTGCTCCTGCATCGCGGCTGCGCCGACGCCCTCGCCGGCGATGAGCACCGCGTTGCCGGCGTCGACGAGGATGTTCTGCCGAGCGTTGTCGACCGACAGCGACAGCGGCATCACGGCCTCGGCGTAGCCGCAGTAGCCTTCATCGACGCGCCACACGCGGAAGGTGGTGTCGAGGGTCTCGTTGCCGACCGCGCTCGCGGCGATGTCCTCGAGCGTGACGCCGTAGATGCCGTTCGGATCGGGCTTGCCGTTCTCGTCGTAGACCCGCGCGATCTTCCCCTCCGCGAGCATGCGGTGGGCCATCGGCAGCATCAGCCGCGGGTCCATCGACACCGCCATGGTGGTGCCCTCGGGCAGCGGCTGCGAGACGTCGAGTCCGGTGCCCTTGGGCAGCGGCAGGTTGGTGTGCAGGCCCAGCACCAGCTTGCCGTTGTCGGGCTGGATCTCGACGTCGCGGACCAGCAGGCGCACGTCGCCATTGCCGATGTCCCACGAGCCGATCTCGAGCAGCTCGATGTCGCCGAAGTTCTCTGCGATCTGCTCGGCCATCAGCAGCTTGAGCGCGCCGGCCAGCATGGTGTGCGTCTCCGAGTCGAAGCCGTAGACGCTGAGGTACCAGTCGCCGATCTTGGCCTTGCCGTACTCGGCGACCAGGGTCGAGGTCGCGCCGGCCTCGTCGACGTCGAGCCGCAGCGGCACGTAGAGGTCGGTGAAGCCCGCGCCGGCCGACAGCGGCATGTTGGGCGAGCTCAGCGACACGCCGAAGGACAGGTGGAAGACCACGCAGTCGCGGCAGTTCGGGATCGACTCGAAGCGGATCTCCGGCGCGCTGGTGGGCGAGAACGAGGCATCGGCGGGCCCCTGCGGCAGCACGCCGAACGGCACCGTGCCGGTGAACGGCACGTCGTCGTCGATCACGTTCACGAGCAGGCGGTTGAGGCCGTCGACGGTGATCTGCATGGCGACCGGCCACGGGCCCTTGGTCGGGATGCTCGCCGCCAGTTCGTCCTCCTCCGCGAGGGCGCGGTCGTTGAACTTCATGCGCTGCTCTTCGCAGTCGAACGAGATGTCCTTGCCGCGGCAGCCGGTGGCTGCGAGCGCCGTGATCCCGAGCGCGAGCACGCCCGTCGCGGGCGCGATGCGACCGCCCCACGGGCCGCTCGGGGAGGTACGACGACGCGCAACCAACGGACGCTTCACGGGGATAGTGTCCCCAACGCTCTGCGCGCTGGCAAGGCTCCGTGCGGCCGCCGGCACCGGGTCGGGTCGGCGCGCGGCGATCCGACGTGCGCCAGATCGCGGGGCGAGGCCGCCGCCACCCGAAGGGCGCGCATGGCCTGCATGCGGACGTGGTACGGTTGCCGTCGATGAACGCTCGCGCCCACTGGCGGCTGCACGACCGGCAATCCCACCCGACGCCGTCGCGCGTGCGCCCCGAGCTGCTGCTGTTGGGGCTGCTGGCGCTGGCGAGCGCGTGCTTCAACAGCGACGAGAAGTTCCGCCAGAGCGGCACCACCAGCACGACCGGCGCCAGCACCTCCACGACGTCGCCCGATCCGACCACCGAGACCACGACCACCGCCGGCTCCACCGGTGAGCCCGACGTCACCTGCCGCGACGCGATCGACTGCATCTTCGAGTGCGCCGCCGCCGTCCAGGCGCAGCTCCAGATCGACCCTTCCTACGAGCCCGATCTGTCGTGCTTCCTCGATTGCGAGGAGGAGCTGACGGTGCAAGAGGCCTACAAGCTGCTCAAGCTCGGCAACTGCGCATCGATGGTCTGCGCGGACCAGGGCGCCTGCGTGGAGCCGCAGGACACCACGGGCGGCAGCGACGGCAGCTCGTCGGGCGGCAGCAGCGGTAGCAGCAGCAGTGATGGCGGAGGCGGAGGCGGCAGCGTGATCGACCCGTGCATCGACTGCATCTTCGTGCACATGCTCGACCCGGAGTCGCCGGGCTGCCAAGAGTTCGCGATGGACTGCGACTAGCGGTCCGCGGCGGGCCGGTGCCTGCGACACCGGCCGCCGAGCGATTCGGCGCTACTCCGGGCAGTCGACGTCGATCAGTGTCACGTGGCCGCCGAGCGTCGGGAACGCCGGATGCAGCACCGTGCAGGTGCGCGTCGGATGGGTCGCCGTGATGGTCAGATCGCCGGCGCTCGAGTCCTCGACGTTGAAGTAGATGACGAACGGCAGCAGGCCGCTCTCGACGGTGTTGCCGTCCAGCACCGGCGTGCCCATGGCGTCGACCGAATAGGAGGTCCCCGCCGGAGGCGGGGGATCGAGCTCGATCGCGGCCCCCAGCGCGGTGTTCTGCAGCACGCGCACGACGATGACACCCTTGGTCAGATCGGCCTCGGCCGGCATCATCGGCTCGAGGATCCCGACCTGCATCTCGACGGTCGAGATCGACACCTGCGCGAGCTTCTGGTTGTCGACGTCCTCGGTCGGGGTCTGCAGCGGCAGGATCGAGCCGAAGTGTTCGGCGGTCGGCTCGACCTTCACGAAGATCTCGGTGTCGGGGGGCAGCGGCGCCAGGGTGTAGTTGCCGTCGGCGTCGGACACGGTCTCGAAGCCGGCCATGTCGAGCACCGAGATCTGCGCGTCGGGGATGCTGGCGAACAGCGGGAGGTCCTGCACCACGCCGCCAATCACGACATCGGCGGGGGCGGTGGTGCTGCTGCTGCCGGACTCGGCGCTGACGCTGCCGCCGTCGGACGAGGAGCTGTCGGCCTGGGCGGTCGTGCTCGAGCTGGAGCTGCCATCGGCGGTGGTCGACGACGTGCTCGAGCCGCCCTCACCGCCACCGGCGTCGTCGTCGTTGCCGCAGGCGCCCAGCGACGCGGCGAGGCACAGACAGGTCAGCGCACGCCATGCGCTGACGGGAGTTGGGATCGTAGCCGAGAACGAACGCATGCGAAGCCTCCAAGGCAAGGGGTAAGAGAGCCGATGGCCAGTGTACCACGGCGTCGTTGGGCCCAAAGCGAGCGGCGGCGCGCTGGTGCACGGCGCCTTCGGGAGGCCGACACGTGATCGCGTGGGAACGCGCGTGGGCGTGGCGGGGCGACGCAGATCACGGCGGCTCGCGCAGGCCCGCCGCCGCGCGCCGCTTGCCCTTTGCGGATGCGCCCATGAGTGCGATAGAACCATCGTCACGATGAAGCTTTCTTTGGCCGCGTGGGCTGTCGGCGTCGTCCCGATCACAACGTCGGCGGCCGTCGCCTTCGCGGCGCCCGGCTCGCAGGTCGGCGGCAATGCGGACGCCGGCGCGAGCACGAGCGTCGCGGCACCGACTGCGGCCGCGCCGCCCGCGGCCGACGCCAGCGCCGGCAAGCGGGGCAAGCGGGCCCGTGAGCCGCGACCCGACGCGGCCGAGCGCCGCGCTCGCTACCGTCGGCTGCCGTGGATCCGTCGCTACGCGCCGCAGCGCAACACCGGCGAGCTCGGCGTGTTTGCGGGCGTGTTCATCCCCAGCGAGGATCACGACCTCTACGATCCGGCCACACGTCCGCCCGAGCCGTTCTGGCGCGCGGGCGCGGACGTCGGTGCGCGTGCGGCCTTCTACCCACTGAAGGTGTTGGGCGCGGAGGTCGAGTTCAGCGCGATGCCCTCGCGCCTGCGCAACATCACCAACGACTTCGCGTTCGTGTATGGCTTCCAAGCCCACGTGGTGCTGCAGCTGCCCTACTACAACGTGATCCCGTTCTTCCTGGCCGGCGGTGGGCTGCTCGGCGTGCGCTCGAGCCCATTCGTGCTCGGTCGCGATGTCGATCCCGCGTTTCACTACGGCGGTGGCGTGAAGGTCAACCTCACGCCGGTGGTCGGCGTGCGCGTCGATGTCCGCAACATCGTCAGCTCCACCGAGGCCCTGCAGGGCAGCGGCGCGGCCAACGTGCAGGTGCTCGGTGGCCTCAGCTTCACGCTCGGGCGTCGGCCACCGCCGGCGCCGATCAAGCCGCCGCCGCCAGAGGATCCCGACCGCGACAAGGACGGCATCCTCAACCTGCAGGACGACTGCCCCGACGTGGCCGGCGTCGCGCCACACGGCTGCCCCGATTCCGACGGCGACGGCTTCCGCGACGCCAAGGACAAGTGCCCCGAGGTCCCGGGCGTCGCGCCCGACGGCTGTCCCGTCAAGGACACCGACAACGACGGCTTCCTCGATCCCGACGACGGCTGCGTGTTCGAGCCCGAGACCAAGAACGGCTTCGAGGACGACGACGGCTGCCCCGACGAGCTGCCGCCCGCAATCAAGGTGTTCGACGGCAACATCGCCGGCATCGAGTTCGACTTCAACAAGGACACCATCCGTCCGGTCTCGCGCACGGTGCTCGACAAGGCCGTGGCGGTGTTGAAGGAGTACCCGGACGTGCGCGTGAACATCGTCGGTCACACCGACGACGTCGGCGCCGCGGAGTTCAACCTCGACCTCTCGCGTCGACGCGCCGAGGCGGTCAAGAAGTACCTCGTGGATCACGGCATCGACAGCGGTCGCGTGACCACCGAGGGCCGTGGCTCGACCGATCCAGACGTGCCCAACGACTCCGAGATCAACCGCGCGAAGAACCGTCGCATCGAGTTCGAGATCACCGCGGTCGATGCCACCGGCACGCGGCCGCCGCGAACCGAGTCCGGCAAGGGCGGTGCGGACGCGAGCGCGACGCCTGGGCCGGACGCCGCGCCGGCCAAGCCGGCAGGCTGACGTCGCGCGTGTCCACGGCCGCCGCGGAGACGACGGCGGCCGCGGCCGCAGGTCCGGCCTCGCCCGTATCCCCCGGCGGTCTGCTAGCGTGGGTGGCATGGCGACGTGCATGCGGATCGTGCTCCCGCTCCTGCTGTGCACGGCGTCGGTGGCGGCGTGCAGCAGCGAGGGCCCACGCGCAGGCTTCGGCGACGGCTCGCTGTCGCAGGGCGAGAGCACGCGCGGCGATGGCAGCAGCGGCGGCACCGTCGACGGCGGCGACGCTGCGGCGTGCAGCGCCAGCGCCGAGTGCCCGCCGGGCGAGACCTGCCAGGGAGGGGTCTGTGCGCCGGGTTGCGACGCCCAGCAATCGTGCGCGGGCGAGCTGACCTGCTGCGGCGCTTGTGTCGACGTCACGACCGATCTGGCCCACTGCGGCGGCTGCAACTCGCCGTGCGGCGAGGTCGTGCACGGCACGCCGGCATGCGTGGCCGCGGCCTGCACCAACGTCTGCGACGATGGCTACGGCGACTGCGATGGCGACGCCAGCAACGGCTGCGAGGCGCTCGGCGACTGCGCGTGCGCGCCGGGGGCGAGCCAGGACTGCTACACCGACGATCCCGAGACCCGCAATGTCGGCACCTGCAAGGACGGCACGCAGACGTGCAACGAGGCCGGCACCGCGTGGGGGGCCTGCACCGGCGACGTGACACCCGTCGTCGAGATCTGCAGCAACGGCCTCGACGACGACTGTGACGGCGCCGCCGACGAGGACGCCGACGTCGACGGCGATGGCTTCAGCGCGTGCGGCGGAGATTGCTGCGATGAGGTCGGACCCGCCTGTGCCAACCCCGAGCTCGTCAACGCCGGCGCGTTCGAGGTGCCCGACAACGACGTCGACGACGATTGCGACGGCGGTGTCGACAATCCCCTGCCGGCGTGCGACGCCGGCCTCGCCAGCAACTCCGCCGATCCGCTCGAGTACGCCCAGGCCATCGATCTCTGCCAGGTCACCCAGGAGGTCGTGGCGGACCCGGCCGATCGCGTGTGGGGCGTGATCGAGGGCGAGTTCACCCTCGCGAGCGGCATCGGTGTGCCGGCGGCGATGTCTCGCTCGATCCGCGATGGCTTCGGCAACGCCATCACCAACCGCAGCGGTGGCCGTCTCGCGGTGCTCTCGACCGGGCGCGCGGCCGATCACGCCGACGATGCCAATCCCGCCTATGCGGCGTTCCAGCTGGGGCAGTCGATGGGCACCACCAGCGCCTATCCGACGGATTGGTACACCGCCAACGGCAGCGATCTGCCGAACGCGCCCGGCTGCACCTCGCCGATCGACGCGAACGCGCAAGACCCCATCATGCTGCGGCTGCGCGTGCGGGTGCCGACCAACGCGAATTCGTTCGCGGTCGACATGTATTTCCTATCGGCCGAGTACCCGGAATACGTGTGCACGGCGTTCAATGACTTCTTCGTCACGTTGGTCGACTCGACCGCCGACAATCCCGCCGACAAGAACATCGCAATCTACGACGACGGCATGCAGACGTGGCCGGTCGGGGTGAACATCCTGGCCGCCGCCGACGGGCTGTTCACGGCCTGCAGCAACGGCGACATCAGCCAGTGCGGGGTCGCGAGCGCCTACGCCGGCTGCACCGGCAACGCCGAGCTCGCCGGCACCGGCTTCGATACCCCGGGCGCGGTCACCTATACGTGCGACTGGGGCGGTGAGACCGGCGGTGGCACCGGCTGGCTCACGATGAGCGGCAACGTCACGCCCGGCGAGGTGATGGAGATCCGCTTCGCGGTCTGGGACACCTCGGACCACGTCTTCGACTCGTTGGTGCTGCTCGACAACTGGGTGTGGTCGGTGCAGGCGTCCGAGCCCGGTGTGATGCCCGGCTGACGCGGGAGCGTCACGGCCAGCGGGCGACGCACAGCGCCTTGGGGCGGCGCTCGGTGGCCGCAATCGACTCGCGATGTCCGGTCGGGAAGGTCACCACGAGGGCCTTGCCGTGCCACAGCGCGGAGGTCCAGTAGCGCCCCTTGCGACCGAGTGCGGCGAACTTGGTGGCGACCGCGGGGTTGGGCAGCTCCCAGCGACGGATGCCGAGGTGCTCGGTGATCGCGAGCGCCTCGCAGTAGTCCTTCGCGGCCTTGTGCGGGCCGGCGGGCCCGGGCTTCGCGAGTGCCACGAAACGACCCGCCCGCAGCACGCCCGGTGGATCGACCGGCGGCGGTTCGCCCGTGCCGGTGGCGCGGGCGGGGCCGTCGTCGTCGCCATCGCTCTCGGTCGGCGCGGCCGCGCCGGTGGTCGACTCGTACGTGCCGGTGGTCGCCTCGGGCGTGCCGGTGGTCGCCGCGGCGTCGCCGGCCTCGTCGGCGGTGGCGGACGCGTCGGGCGCGGCGGCTTCTTGCTCGGGCAGCGCCGTGGTCGACGGCGGCTCGGGGACCGCGGGCGAGGTCTCGGCGGTGGTGACCGGCGCGTTCGCACCGTCGTTCGCGGGCGTGTCGGGAGCCGGCGCGGCGTCGGTCGACGTCGGCGCACGTGGCTGCGCCTGCGCGCTGCCGTCGACGTCGTCGGCCCGCGAGCGCCACGCAATTGCTGCCGCGACCCCTCCGAGACCGACGATCGCCGCCGCACCCCACCACCGCATGCGCGTGGTCTTGGGCGCGGGCGCGCCGGTGGCGAGCGCGTCGGGAGCGTGCGGATCCCACTGGCGCGTGAGGGCGTCGCCGCTGGTGGCGGCCTTGGGCGGCGGCTCCGGCTCGCCCGCGAGCGCGCGTTGCCGCAGCGCCTCGAAGTCCCGGGTGCCGGGGTCGAAGGCGGCCAACGCCTCGTCGAGCGCGGCAACATCGGCGAATCGTTGGTCGGGATCTTTGCGCAGACACCGTGCGACGATGTCGCCGAGGCCGGGCGGAAGATCGGGCGCCAGCGTGTGCAGCGGTCGCGGTTCTTCGCTCGAGACCATCAACAACGTCGCCGCGACTGTCGGACCGCCGAATGCATTGCGACCACCCAACACGCGATAGAGAATCGCGCCCATCGCCCAGAGGTCGGTGCGCGGCTCGGCGAATGCGGCCCCGCGGAATTGCTCGGGTGCCATGTATTCGGGGGTCCCGAGCAGTGCGCCGTGCTGGGTCTGGGTCTCGCCGGTGCCGTCGGTGAACTTCGCGACCCCGAAGTCCATCAGCTTGACGATGGGCTCCGCGCCGGGCGGGCAGTGCAGGAAGAGGTTCTCGGGCTTGAGATCGCGGTGGACGATGCCGGCCCGATGCGCGGCCTGCAGACCGCGCAGCGCCTCGCGGACCAGCGGCACCGCGACCGCGGGCGGCAATCGTTCGCCGCCCGCGACCAGCTCCCCGAGGCTGCGGCCCTTGAGGAACTCCATCACGATGTAAGGCCCGATCGGCGAGCGCCCGGAGTCGAGGATGTCGCAGATGTTGGCGTGGCCGATGCGACCGGCCGCGCGGGCCTCGGCGCGGAACCGTGCGACCAGCTCGTCGTCGCGTGCGACCTCCGGGCGAATCAGCTTGATCGCGACGTGCCGATCGACGCGTTCGTTGCGCGCCAGCCACACCGAGGCCATGCCGCCGCGGCCGATGCAGCGGATCAGCGAGAAGCGGCCGTCGAGCCGGCGCCCCTCGAGCGGCAGGAGCATGTCGGTCTCGGGGCAGCGCAGGATCGTCGGCGCGTGGGTCTGCCCGCAGTGGGGGCACGGCGCGAGCGCGGCGACCGAGGTGGGCATCGTGGCGCGGCCAGGGTAACACGCCGTGCCGATTGCGGACGCCGTCCGCGAGCCGGCCGCGCCGACGGACCACAAGTCGCCGCGCGCCGCGACGATGCCCGTCCATGGCCATGCGCTCGCCACGAAGCTCTCGCGTTCGTCGTTCCCCCGCAGGTGCAATGCCGCCGCTGGCGATCGCGCTCGGCATCCTGCTGACCGTCGTGGCCCCAGCGGCGTGCGAGCACGGCAACGCGAGCGCGCCGCCCCTGCCGCCCCGGGCAGCGCACGGGATCACATCGCCCGAGCTGCAGGCGGCGATCGACGCATGGCGCGAGGACGACGACGTCGGCCCGCTGCAGCGCTACCTCGAGCAGCATCGCGACGACGAGAGCCTCGGAGTCTGGCGCGAGGTGGTGGCGCTGCACGACTACGACCGCGCACGGCCGATCATCGACGAGCAGCGGCGCACGGCCAGCCCGGCGCAGCTCGGGCGCATCGCCGAGCGCTATCCGGACACCATCGCAGGTCAGCTCAGCGCGGCCACGCTGCTCTCCGACGTCGTCGACGCGCTCTACCGCGAGCCCGCCGGTCCGCTCGTGATCGACTTCCTCGACGGCGGCACCGCGTGGTGTCACGCCCGCGAAGACGCCAAGGGTGGTCACGGTGCGGCGTGTCGCGAGGCGCAGGCGATTCGTCGCAGTCACGCGGTCACCGTGCAGCGACGACTCTCGAGCGCGCTACAGGCCGATGGCTGCGCGGCGACGATGGCCACCTGCAATTGGTGGATCGCGCGCTATCCCGACGCGCCGGAGACCGCTGCCATCGTGGCCGCGTCGCGCGAGGTGTGGCAGCGTCGCGCCCATCCCCACTGGCAAGGTGGCGAGCATGCACGCTGCGCCCTGCGGTGTGCGAAGACATGTCGTGAGCGTGCGACCCCGCTCGACGACGGTTGCTACGATCCCTGCTACGCGGGCTGTTGAGGCCGCGCGCCCGCGTGCGCGAGGGAAGTGGCGACGCCTCAGCCCGAGTACGTGGTGCCGCGCGCCTTGCCGTGCGACTTGATCTTGCCCTCGGCGAGGAGGCGATGCAGCGCGGTGCGCATCTGCAGCGGCGTACCACCCAGGCGCTTGCGCAGGTCGGCAGCCTTGATGCGGCCCTTGGCGCCCTTGATGGTCGCGAGCACGGATTCGTCGAACTTCGCGCGGCTCGACGGCGCACGGGTATCGACGCCCGCCTTCTTGGCGCCCTCGGCCTTGGCGGCCGGCTTGGTGGCCGCCGGGGCGGCCTTCTTGGCGCCGCGCTTGCCCTTGGCCGCGCCGCGCTTGCCCTTGGCGGGGCGGGCGATGGCTGGGGCGGCCGCCGCACGGCTGCCGAATGCCAGCTCGACGAGGGTGGCAACGCTGTGCCCGCTACGCTGCGCGAGCTCGGCGACCGTCATTCCAGAGACGAGGTTTTCGAGGGAGGTGCTCACGGGGAGAGCAGATACCACGGGCGTCCGAAATGCAACAGGCAGCCCCCCGCGATTCGTGCGCGCCGGCGGGGCCGCCACCCCGCTTCGTCGGCATCATCGCGACGCCCGTCACCGTCGTTCGGCACTGGGGGCGGCGGCCAGCAACCCAGCGGCACGGGCGACCCCTCGCAACGAAAACAATGCCGTCGCCGCAGAGCTGGAGGGCATTGGCGTGGGTTCTGCGGGCTCGGAGACCGTCGCCGGCTCGGGCGCCGACATTGCGTCGTCACCGGCCGCCGGCGCGGTGGGGTCGTGCTCGGGCCGGTCCTGCTGCGATGATTCCGCGGGCGCGGGGGGCTCGGCCGCGGCGGGTGCGACGGAGCGATCTCCAGTGGTCGATGGGGGCGGCGACGCGGGGGTGTCGTGCGCGCGCCGCTTGCCCCGGCGGGTGCGCCCCGCGAGGAGCTCCTGGAAACGAAACTCGATCCCCAGGTTCAGCATGTCGTAGCTGGAGCGGAAGACGCCGGCGTTCGCCGGCACCCCGGAGAGTCCATTGCATTCCGCGGGGCAGGGCGCGAGCGGGCGCTGCTGGAACACCTGTGCCTGTGCCTCGGAGATCTCGCGCTTGGCCTGGAAGATGTGCAGATAGCCGACGGTCGCGTAGATCCCCTTTGCGCCGGCCGAGAACCCGGCACCGACGCCGCCGCGCGCGAACGCGGGGAAGTCGAGGTGCGAGTCGTTCGCGCCCTGCGTCGCGGTCTCGAAGAGGCCACCCAGGCGCACCGTCAGATACGGCGGTAGCGCGTAGATGTCGCTGCCCAGCCGCACCGAAACGGTATCGCGCCAGTTCTTCGGCATGCGTAGATCGGTGAGCTCCTGTCCGCTGATCGCACCATCGAACTTCAGCTGGAACGCCTTGACCGAGCTCCAGTTCTCGTAGACCGCGTCGAGCTCGAGGTCGAACCATCGCCGCACCTTGCCGGCGCGTTCGACCTCGTGGATGTAGCGCACCCCGCCGCGCAGCGTCGCCGGCAGCACCAGCGGCATCTCGACCCGGATGTCGCGACTGACGAGCGTTGGCTTGTCGACCGCGACCCCGCCCTTGGGACGCAGGAACACCGGCACCACGCGGCTCGACAGCCCCAGCTCGACGCGGCGGTGCGGCCGATACCACAGACCCACGAGCGCGGTCGCGCCGGTGCGATCTTTCATGCGCAGCTCGGTCTCGAGCTGTGTGCTGTTGGCGTCGGGGTCGGCGTGCAGATTCGGCACCGCGGTCGAATCGACCACCAGTGCATAGTTCATCTGGATGAGATCGACGTACTGCACGGTCACGCCGATGCCGAACACGTCGCGCAGCTTCCACGCCGCTGCGACGTTGTAGTAGGCCATCAGCACGTCCATGCGCGTGAGCATGAACGACTGCGGCCCATACGCGGGATAGTCGTGCTTGCCGACCGCGGAGGGTCCGTAGATGCCGGCGGCGAAGGTCCAATTCTCGAGCCCGAAGTCCGAGGCGACCACCGCGAAGAGTCCCAGCGGGAACACCCGTCGGCGATCGCGGACGGTGCCGAACTGTCGATCGACGCCCCACACCGCGGCGTCGAGCGGCGCGCGCTGGAAGCTGGCACGGTGGAACGCGAGGTTCTGGTTGTACAGGAACGTGGTGCCGCGCTGCTTCGCCAGCGCGCCGGGGTTGTAGTGCATCGCCGTGAGGTCGTCGACGCCGGCGACCATCGCACCGCCGCGTCCGGCCGCGCGCGCGCCGGTGTCCGGGATCTCGAAGCCGCCGGCGCGCGCGAGCGCCGGGGTCGTGAGTACGGCAGTGGTCGCGAGCAGGCGTGCGAACGCACCCACGCGTTGCCATCGTCGTCGTAGCGGGCGTGCAGGCGAGCCGTGCATGGCTGCGGACGCTACCACAGCGCCGTCGCGCCCGGGTTGGCGGGGGCGACAGCGCCCTGATACGCTACGCGGCCATGCACATGCCCTCGTCGTCGCTCCGCGTCGCCAACGAACCCCTGCACGTGATCGCCTCGGATGCGCGTACGACCGGGCCCCGGCTGCCGCAGCGCTCGCGCGCCGCGATGGCGCTGGCGGTGGCGCTGCTCTCGGGCTGCCCCGACGACGGCGGCAGCGACGAGGGCAACCTGTTGCCGACGCAGGGGGCCAGCAGCAGCGATGAGACCAGCGCGGCGAGCATGACCAGCAATGGCTCGAGCGCCGATTCGACCGGCGGTGCCGGCGTTGTGCCGGTGACCTATCGCTTCGAGTGCATCGACATCCAGACCCTCGGCGACGCCGATGGCACCGCCTTCCAGGCCAACCTGCTGGAGGACACCTGGAACTCGGACGTCGACAACTACAAACTCAACATCATGTTCGAGGTCGCCACCCGCGACGAAGGTGGTGGCATGGCCCAGGTGGGCATTCGTTCGGGCGTGGGCGCTGGACCCGATTCGCTGTGCGCGGAGGCCAGCTCGCAGACCGACCTCATCGACGTCACCTACGACGCCAGCACGGCGCTGTGGAGCCCGATGGAATCCGCCGATGCGTGCAGCGTCGCCGCGGCGCCCGGTGCCGCCAGTGGCGGCAGCTACACCATGACGCTGACCGGCGATCAGCTGGTCTACATCTACGCCCAGGACGACGACGGCACCACCTTCAATTGCACCGAGGATCCGGCGCTGCCCGACGCGGTGCCGGTGCGCGCGGTCGAGGCCCAGCTCACCGCGGCCCCCGACGGCAGCAGCGTGGCGGGCCAGCTGACCGGCTGCCTGCTGCAGTCGGAGGCGGCCGCGTTGTGTTCGTGCCTGGGCATGTGCAATCCCGCGACCATGAGCCCCGCTTGTGGTGGCTGCCCCAACGGCAGCGTGCCGCTCCAGGAGCTGCTCCTGGGCATCAATCCTTCGCCGCGATGCACCGATTTGCTGGGCATGGACGCATACGATCTGCAGCTCGGGTTCACCGCGACCGCGCTGCCAAATGTGCCGTCCACCTGCGGGTGAGGAGTCCGTCGATGCGTCACCTTGGACCCTGCGCATTGCTGTCGCTCGTGCTGCTGCCGACGCTCGCGTGCGATCGGTTGAAGGGCGGTGACGAATCCGCCGCAAAGGAATCCGGCGATGCGCCGGCGCCCGCCGAGCCGGCGGCGCCGAGCGACGCCGCGCCGCCAATCAAAGCCGACGACAAGGCGGCCGCGCCGGTCGAGCCCGCGCCGACCCCCGCGCCGGTCGTGGCCGCGCCCACGCTGGTGTGCCCCGACGGCGGGGCCGCCAAGGGCGCGGCGCCGCCCGCAGGTCACGAGCAGTGGTGCGAGCGCACCGTCGCCGGCGTCACCGAGCGGCATGGTCGATGGACGCGGTGGTTCGACGGTACCGATCGCGTGTGGCAGGAGCAGGAATTCCGCAACGGCAAGCGCGACGGCCGGGCCACGGTGTGGCTGGAGGACGGCAAGAAGTCCGAGGAGGGCAGCTATGCCGCCGACGAGAAGGACGGCCGCTGGACCACCTTCGCCGCCGACGGCACGCGCGCGACCGAGGGGGACTATCGCGCTGGCCGCAAGCAGGGCCGCTGGAGCGAGTACTGGCCGAGCGGCAAGCTGCGCACGCAGACCGAGTACCGCGACGACCTCGAGGACGGCGCGTGGTCGTCGTTCGACGACGCCGGCCGTGAACTCGCCAAGGGTACCTTCGTGGCCGGCAAGAAGCACGGCGAGTTCCTGACCTTCGACACCACCGGCAAGGAACTCTCGCGCGAGACGTGGGTCGACGGCGTGCGTCAGGCGGCGCCGGCCGCCGAGACCGGCTTCACCTGCACGGCTCCGCTCGTGCGCGCTGGTACGCCGCCGCCGTCGGGCACCGAGGCGTGGTGTCAGAGCGCCGACGGCAAGCGCGAGGGCGCCTATCGCAAGTGGCACGACGCGCAGGGCCTGCACGTGGCGCTGCAGGGCGAGTACGTGGTCGGCAAGAAGCAGGGCACCTGGGAGGAGTTCTACGCCAGCTCGGCGCCCAAGGAGAGCGTGCAGTGGCGCGACGACAAGCGCGAGGGTGCGTTCTCGGCGTGGTGGAAGAACGGGCAGAAGCGCGTCGAGGGCGAGTACTGGGGCAACCACCGTCAGGGCGTGTGGCGGTGGTGGTACGACGACGGGCAGCGCAAGCTCGAGGGTGAGTACAAGCGCGGCGACAAGCAGGGCGAGTGGGAGTCGTTCTATGCCGACGGCGAGCGCGAGTACAAAGAGCAGTACAAGGACGACAAGCGCGACGGCAAGGCGGAGTACTGGGACGAGGACGGCAAGCCCAAGGCGGTCGGGCAGTGGAAAGACGACCTCAAGCAGGGCGCGTGGCGCTTCTTCGAGGGCGGCCGCCTCAGCGAAGATGTCATCTTCAAGGACGACGTGCCGATCGGTCGGCCGCCGCGGCGGCCGATCAAGTTCCGCAAGCCCGACACCAACGACTGAGGGTTGCTAGCGCGCCGCGCCGCCGACTGCCGCGGCCGGTGGTGGCGCGAAGGCGTCGGCAGCGAGCTCGACGTCGAACGCGACGTCGGTTACCCGCGCATCCACGCGGCCCTGCACCGATTGGACCTGCACGCGGTGGGGAATCATGACCCCGGCGTGTCGCCGCCAATCGCCGTAGTCGCGGGTCTCGTTCAGGCGGGCGCCGTCGTCGGCGGGTAGGTCGAATTCGCGGCGGCGCAGCAGATACGTCTTGGCGTCATAGCTATCGATCATCACCGCACCCCACTCGGTGGTGAATCGCGCGACCACCACGTCGCGGCCGTCGATGGTGCCGCTACGCCAGATCGCGCCGCCGGCGAACGGCGCGAGCGCGGGCGGGTAGGGGTCGAAGCCGGCCTCGAGCGCGATGGCGCGGGCGCCGTTCTCGCCCAGTCGACCGGCCGGGTCGAACGAAACCGATTGCCAGGCACGACCATCGAATCCGAGACGCACCTGCCCGAGATCCACCCCGAGCGCCGACAATCGCACCTCGTCGAGCCATTGATTCGGTGCTGCGCGCAGCGTCGTCGCCAGCGCCGTCACCCCTTGTTGGGCGAAGTCGAGCTCTGCGCGGATGCGGAGGTTCCGGTGCCGTGCGAGCGCCGGGCTGCCATGGGCCTTGGCGCGGCGGGCGAGCAGCTCGGCGAGCGTCACGGCCGGCGGCGCGCTCGAGCCGATCTGGCGCAGGCGCAGCGTGAGCTCGGGCTGGTGCAGCACCAGCGCTGCCACGCGCTTGCTTCGATCGCGCTCCACCGTCAGCCAGAAGGTATTCGGCAGGCCCACCAGCCCCAGGCGATCGTCGCCGTCGGCGGCGATGGGGTGCGGCGGCTGGCCCGGGATCGACAGCACGATCTGTCCTCGCGGGCGATGACCTCGAATTGCGTGGCGTCATCGGGGGCGACGTAGCTCCCGAGCAGCTCGCGCAGGGCCGCCGGCGGCTCGGCCACGAGCGCGGCCGCCAGCGCGCTGGGATCGATGAACGGCAGCTCGACGTTGCCGAACGGCTGCTCGAGCAGCAACGAGCGTGCGCCGGTCTCGTCCTCGCGAAAGCTGGCGAAGAAGCCGGCCGGCGCCGGCGAGCCCAGGCGGAAGCGGCGATCGTGCTCGTGCTCGAGTGGGTACGGCGGTTGGCCCTCGACCCGCAGCGACATGCGGTCGCCGTCGCCGAGCACCTCGACGCGGAATCCGCCGAGGTGGCCGTAGCTGCCGAGGTCCGCGGTGCGTAGCGCGAGCCGAGCGTGCGGCGCAGGGGCCGGGTCGAGCAAGCCGAGCACCTCGTGGGTGACGAAGCCGTGGATGTCGGCGTGGTCGACGTTGGTGAGCAACGCGAAGCCGATGCCGCGCTCGGGGACGAACGACACCAGCGCCGAGAAGCCATCGATGCCGCCGGTGTGGCTGAGCATCGCGTGGCCCTTCCACTGCGTCCGCAGCCAGCCGAGGCCGTAGTCGAGACCGCCTCCGGCCGAGAACTGCGGCCGCACCAGCTCCTCGAAGCTGGCCGCGGACAGCAGCCGCACGCCGCCGCGCTGGCCCTTGCCCAGCAGCAGCTGCAGCCAGCCCCCGAGCATCTGCGCCGAGGCGTTCAGCCCGCCTGCGGGCGCGATGCCGTCGAGCACCCGCATCGGCACCTCGCGCACCTCGCCGCCGGGATCGCGGTGGTGGCCGTGGGCCGCGTTGGGACGCGCGAGCACCTCGGCGACCCGCAGGGTCGCGTCGCCCATGCCGATCGGCGCCAGGATGCGCGAGCGCAACGCCGTCGCATAGTCGTCGCCCAGCGCACGCGCGGCGCAGAGGCCCGCGGCAACGTAGCCGAGGTTCGAGTACTGGAAGCGAGTCCGCACCGGGGCGGTCGGCTCGATCTCCGCCATCAGCGACACCAGCTGCTCGGCATCGAGTGCGCCGGTGGCCCACGCCAAGTCGGCGCTGGGGAGTCCGCTGGCGTGCGTGAGCAAGTCGCGGACCGTGACCGCCGCGTCGTGCTCGGCATCGGCGAGCTTGAAGCCGGGCAGGCAGCTGCGCGGCGACGCATCGAGGCGTAGCGCGCCGGACTCGACCGCCATCATCGCGAGCATCGCGGTGAAGGCCTTGGTGGTGGAGCCGATCGCGAACAACGTGTCGGCATCGACGGGTCGTTTGTCGCCGCGCTCGCGGGCACCGAAGCCGCGCGCATGCACGACCTCGCCGTCGCGGACGATCACCAGCGCGAGGCCGGGGATGCCCAGGCGCTCGCGCTCACGCTCGATGCGTTCGTCGAGCGCGACGAGTCGCGCATCGCTGTCGTCCTTCGCGTCGGGGGCGGTCGTCGTGGTCGTGTTCGGCGGCTCGCTCTGGGTGCCGACGGGAACCGGACGACAGGCGAGCGCCGCCGCGGCGAGCACGAGCGCGGGGCCGAGCTTCTGGCGCATGGGCTGCAGGCTAGCGTCCTAGCCAGGCGCCGACGTCGGGGCCCGCGGATCCGGCCACGCGAGCAGCCAGGCCGTCGCGCGATCTCCCCCTCGGGAGCGGTCTCAAGTCATCGGAATCATGTGAAGGTGTGTCTGTCCTACATGTGGCATCCCGCGTGGATGAGGGGCGCTCGCAACCCGCCCCGAAAGCGAGCCGCCGATGACCCGCACGTTCCTCTTCGCGTCCCTGGCCCTGTCGCTGTCCGCCTGCGACCCCTCCGATGAGGACGGCCTGCTCGAGCTCGGCGAGGGTGACTACCAAAAGGGTGGCGGCTCGGGGAAGGCCGACGCCAGCGTGCAGGCGGTGGTGCTCGACTTCGAGTTCGACGGCTCGTTGCTCGCGAACTCGGCGTTCGGCGCCAGCGATACGATCGAGAGCCAGCTGCTCTACACCATCGGTCACTTCAACGGCGACAACTCGGTCGGACGCCTCGACAAGCTCGAG
This sequence comes from Deltaproteobacteria bacterium, assembly GCA_016709225.1. Lineage (NCBI taxonomy): Bacteria > Pseudomonadati > Myxococcota > Myxococcia > Deltaproteobacteria bacterium. The sequence goes on from JADJEE010000001.1 coordinate 106,134, forward strand.
CTCAGCGACATCCGCACCGAGGCCGCCGGCGACCTGGTGCGCATCCACTACCACGCCAAGCTGCCGGTCGCATGGGGGCGCAAGAACGCGGTGCCGAGCAGCTACACGCTGACGCTGCCGAGCGACGCGACCTTCGATGGGTTGGAGCGCTTCACCGACAGCTACTCGCACAGCTGTGTGGACTTCGGTGCCCACGAGGTCGAGTCCGGCAACATGTGGTACTACTATCGTCCCGGTCGCAGCGGCTGCAACCTGGCCGAGAGCGACGTCGTGCGCGTGCGCGCCGATGTCAGCGTCTCCGACACCAACACCAGCGGCAAGTACCCCGAGTACGACAAGGTCTGGGAAGACGACGTGCTGCGGGTCGTCGCAGTGTTCGGCAAGTACGAGGACGGCGCGACCAGCAACACCGACGCCGGCATCTCGGCGTTCAACGAGTTCAACCGCGCCATCAAGACCGAGCTGGCCGCGCACGCGCCGGTGTCGGTGCCCGCCAACGTCGGCAGCAACCCCGGTGTCGCGTCCCCCGACGTCACCTGGAGCGCGACCCTCGAGGACGGCCGTCGGGTCGAGGTGGTGTCGCTGTTGGTCGACAACGTGCGGCAGGGCGGACCGGCCTTCGATGCCCGCTACGGCGCGCTGTCGAGCTCGGCCGACTTCATGGTCTACAACGGTCACGCTGGTCTCGGCGCCAACATCCGCGCGCTCGCCCGCAAGGGCCACTGGGTGCGCGGGCAGTACGCGCTGGTGTTCATGAACGGCTGCGATACCTACGCCTACGTCGACTCGGCGCTGGCCGACGCCCACGCCCTGGTCAACCCCGACGACCCGGACGGCACCAAGCACCTCGACATCATGACCAACGCGATGCCGTCGTTCTTCGCCGAGATGACCAACGGCACCATGGCCATCTTCCGCGGCCTGATGCGCTACGACGACCCGCAGACCTTCGAGCAGATCATGGCTGGCATCGACTCCGACGAGGTCGTGCTGGTGTCGGGCGAGCACGACAACGTGTTCGTGCCCGGTGGCGACGACGACGACGGTGATGTCGTCGACGGCTGGGCGGGGCTCGATGAGCGCGGTACGCTCGCGCGCAACCAGGAGCAGCGCTTCGCGACGCCGCAGCTGGCCGCCGGCCGCTACGTGTTCGAGCTGAGCGGCACCGGCGACGCCGACCTCTACGTCCGCACCGGCAGCGAGCCGACCCAGCAGAGCTTCGAGTGCCGCCCGTTCAAGTCGGGCAGCAACGAATCGTGCGCGGTGGAGCTCGCGGCACCGGCGGTCATCCACGTGATGGTGCGGGGCTTCTCGGCCAGCTCGCAGTTCGAGCTGTCCGCCGGCCGCGAGTAGGTCGCGGAGGCTACGACGGCGATCGGTGAGCGGTCGCCCGGTCACGCCGCTTCGTCGCCCCGACGTCAGGGGCCGACCTAGCGGCGTTCGCCGTTTCTGGCCGGCCGTAGCTCGACCACGCAGGCGCCCTGCGCGTCGACGAAGAACTGCACGTCGTGCTCGCCGTACGCGAGGCCGTAGTGGCGGGAGCCGTCGTGCTCGCCGCGACGATGGCTCGGCCGCGGGTCCAGCTGCAGCAGCTGGACCAGCGCGCGACGCAACGCGTCGGGGTCGTCGCGGCCGTCGAGCACCGCCTGCGCCGCCGGACTGAAGCGAACCGCCAGCGGCGGCCCGTCGTCGCGCGGCAGCCACCCCACCTCGGTGCCGTCGAGGCGATCGACGGCGGCGACGTAGGGCTTGATGTCGAGAATCGGCGTGCCGTCGGCGAGGTCGCAGCCGGCGATCACCAGGCAGAGGCCTTCGATCGCCACGAGTCGCACCGCCGACAGCCCGATGGGGTTGGGGCGGAACGGCGAACGCGTGGCGAACACACCCATGCGTCGATCGCCACCGAGGCGGGGCGGTCGCACGGTCGGGTGCACCTCGTCTGGCGTGACGCGATCGAAGACGAACAACAACCACAGGTGACTGACCGACTCCAGCCCGCGCAGCGCCTCGGGCACCACGCGGGCGGGGTCGAGCTCGATGCGCGCGGTGATGTCGGTCAGCGCGGCCTGGCGCGGGATGCCGAACAGCTCGACGAACGGCGTGCGCACGCGTCCGATCGCGGACATGAAAAACCCCGCGACGGGCGCGGGGTCCTTGGGGGGCTCGGGGGCGTCGCTCACGTCATGGGCAGTTGTAGTCCACCGTGACGGTGCCGCCACCCTGCAGCGCCTCGCAGGCGCTGCCACACAGCTGCACCGCGTCGAATGGCCCCGCCGGGTTCGTGTAGGCCCAGCCGTCGCCGGACTTGCAGTCGGCGACCGGGGACTGGGCCACGCCGTCGACGCTCACCGACACGAGGTCGGGGAAGTCGGGCAGGTCGGGCAGGCTCACGCTGCACTCGATCTTGTTGGCGACTTGGTCGAGCGCGTCGGCCAGCTCGAGCTCGTTGAACGCATTATAGAAGTGGTCGACGCCGGGCGAGGGCACGCCACCGGCATCGGCGACCGTGGTGAGCGCCTCGTAGGGGTTCACGGCCGGCTTGGTGCCGAGCTCGTCGAGGATGTTGATGCCGACCACGTAGGTCGGGATCGAATGGTCCTGCCACGCGGCCGCCACGGTCTCGGGCACGTGCTCGTCGTAGACGAACAGGGTGTCGGCGGGCGCCTCGCTGGGATCGCAGTTGGCCGCGCCGTCGGTGATGAGCAGGATGACGCGCGGCGCGTCGGTGGGCAGCGTCTCGAGGTGGGCGAGCGCGCTGTTCAGACCCGCGGTGGTCGGCGTGCCGCCGGAGATCGAGAAGTCGCCGGCCGGCGGCATCGAGGCCAGGATTGCAGCGCCGGTGCCGGTGGCGACCTCGACCTCGGGCTCGGGGTTGACCAGACACGAGAACGCGTTGGTGGGCTCGTCGAGCCACGCGTCCGCCGATGGGAACAGCTGCGCGCCGAACTCGATGCGATCCGCGAACTCGCTGGTGAGGGTCTCGACGACGTTGTAGAGGCTGTTCCAGCGCGAGATCTCGGCCGTCGACGGATCCGCGTCGTGGTCCCAGAGGTTCGACATGCTGCGCGACTTGTCGAGCACGAGCATCACCCGCGGGGCCTTGGGCTCGAGCACGAACTGGTGCTCGCCCTGCTCGCACGACGGCCCGCCCGACGAGCTCTCGCCCCCGCTCGACGACTCCGCCGAGTCACTCGCGGCGGTGCTGCTGCTCGATCCATCCTGCTCGCCCGCGTCGGCCGAGGCGTCGGTGTCGGTGGCGTCGGCGCCCGAGCTGCTGTCGCCCGAGCCGATCGAGGCGGACGCCGAGTTGGAATCGGAGGCGGCCGGGTGGCCACAGGCGAGGGCGAGTGAGACTGCGAGAAGCGAATACCGTTGCATACATGCACCCCGTTCGACGCCCATCGTCTTACGCGACGACCGGGCCCCACGGAAGCGCCGCAAGTGCATGGATTCACTTGCAGTCGAGCGATGCGGAGACGACGCGCCCGTTGGTGCGCGGGCCTACGGCCACCGGCGAGGGCGATGCGCGGCTTCGATCAGTGGAACCAACGGTCGACGTGCTCGGCCGGTACCGACGCCGCCCACGCCAGGTCCACGAGGCGTCGACGATGTTCGTCGCTGCGCGGCAGACGGGAGATCGCCACCACCGATCGCTGCAGCGCGGCGATCCGGCGCGCGCGCGACATGCCGGCCACCGCGGCGGCCGCCTCGTCGCGGGTGCACGGCGCCATGGCGCGACCGACGAGCTCGTCGCGCAGCGCCTGCTCGCAGGGGGTTGCCCACAGCGCGTCGGCGACCGCAGCCCGCACGTTGCTCGGCGCCGGCGCGCCGTTGCCCATCACCCATGCCAACACGCACGCGACCCCACGCGCGAACTCCTGCTCGGCCGAGCTCCACGCCTCGCGCCAGTACTCGAGCTGCAACGGCTCGACACCCATCGTTGCGGCCAGCCGCTCGAGCATCGCGGATTCCTCCGGCGTGCGTTGGCCGTCGACGACCGCCATCACCCACGCGCCCTCGAGCAGCTCGCGATGCGACTCGGCCGGCGGCGGTTGCAGCACCGCGAGCAACTCCTCCAGACGCGTCGCGTCGCTGATCGCGGCCATCCACGCGCCGTACTCTTCGCCGTCGAGATCGTCGCTGCCCTCGAGCACGTTCATCAGCCGCTCGCACTCGCTGCCGTCGAGCACGCCGTCGGCGTGCGCGACCAGCCCGCTGCACACCAGCGTCCACTGTTTGATGGGGTCGAGCGCCACCTGGGCATCATAGCCCAGGCGATCGAGCTGCCACCTCCCGTCGCGCCGCCGGGGATCTCGCGGTAGCGCAGCTCGCGGCCGCGACGGTGGCGCGGCCCTCCGCGACCGCCCGGGTGCGCCCGATCGGGGTGCGGCGCCTGCAGTGCGCACCTCTTTGGCGGTGTGCGAGGGCTCGCCCGGGGTCGACGACCGCACGCGGGTCACCCAACTCTCTCCCCGCCTCGCATATCATGGCGGCCGGAAGCGACATGCCCGGACGAATCCATGTAGTCATCCTGCTGCTCGCGGCCGCGATGGGCTTGGCGTTCGCGTCGGTCTCCACCTACGACTTCGCGCAGCACCTCGATCGACAGATGCACGAGCTGCACTGCTCGTTCATCCCCGGCCAGCACGGTGACGCCGCAGCGGGCGAGACCCAGGGCTGCCAGGTCACGCTGATGAGCCCGTACTCTTCGGTGCTGCGCAGCATGGTCTGGGGCGGCATCCCGATCACGTTGCCGGCCATGGCGGTGTTCGCGTTCCTGCTGTTCCGCGGCGTCGATCTGTTCGGCCGTCGTGGGCGCGAGCGACGGGCCGCCGCGGGATTCCTGTTCGCGGCCGCCGCGATCCCGGTGGTCGCCTCCGGTGTGATGGGCACGATCGCGTTGGTGCAGCTCGAGGCGGCGTGCAAGGTCTGCATCGGCATCTACGGCGCGTCGTTGGTGTCGCTGCTGGCGGCGGGGCTGTGCTTCGCGAGCTTGCGGCGCGCGGTCGACGAGGAGCCCGACGACGCCAGCGATGGCGGGGCCGGCAAGGTGTGGCTGATGGGCCTGCTGCAGCTGGCCGCCTTCGTGGCGGTGCCGGTGCTCGCCTACGTGGCGCTGATGCCCGACTACTCCCGCTACGTCGGCACCTGCGGCAAGCTGGCCGACAGCGCCGATCCCGGCGGCGTGATGGTGCCACTCGACGCCAATGCCGGTGCACCGGTGGCGATCGAGGTGTTCGATCCGCTCTGCCCGGCGTGCCGCGCCTTCGATCGCAGCGTGGTCGATGCCAAGCTCGATCGCAAGATGCACCGCATGGCGGTGCTCTTCCCGCTCGAGCAGGAGTGCAACTGGATGGTCGAGGGCGCGGTCCACCCGGGTGCGTGCACCGTGAGCGAGGCGATCCTCTGCGCGCAGACCTCCAACGCCGTCGCGCCCGCGCAGGTCATCGAGTGGGCCTTCGCGCAGCAGGACCAGATTCGCGCCGCCGGCAAGACCGATCCCGCGGCGCCCAAGCGAATGGTGCTCGAGCGCTTCGGTGAGCTGTCGAGCTGTCTCGGCAGCGCGGAGGTGCAGCAACGGCTCAACAAGTCGCTGCGCTGGGCGGTCGATCATCACATCCCGGTGTCGACACCGCAGCTCTACGTCGGCGGCACCAAGCTGTGCCCCGAGGACACCGACCTCGGGCTCGAGTACAGCCTGTCGCGCATGCTCGCGCGCCAAGGAGGACAGCCATGAATCCGATGATCACGCGCGTGCTGATCGGGGCCGCGTGCGCCGGGCTCCCGACGCTGTTGGCGAGCAGCTGGGTGGGCGGCGCAGGGCGACGGCTCGAGCGCATCGAAGCCGGTGAGAACGTCGGCGACGACGCTGCGTCGGGCGAGGTCGCGGTCGCCGAGGCGGCCGACCGCGCCTACTGCAACGGCGACCTGCGCAAGATCCTCCGGCGCGTCCTCAAGAGTTGTGGCCTGCTCGGCGAGGGCGAGGTGCGCGGCTGCCAGCCGGTGCAGGCCAAGAGCGTCGCGACCATGGCGGGCGCCGACTTCAACGCGCTGTTCCTGCCGCTCGAGGACCGCGCGGGCATCATCCAGTTCGACAAGGACTCGTCGGAGCTCGACGGCCAGGACATCGCGCTGCTCGATCGCATCTTCGCGGCACAGGGCGGTGCGAGCTACTTCTTCGTGGTCGCCCGCAGCTCGCCGGAGGGTGCCGCCGAGCACAACCGCCAGCTCTCGCAGGCCCGCGCCGACGCGGTGCTCGCCCACCTGCGCACGACCTTCAACGACCCCGACCTCGACAAGGAGGTCGGGTTGCTATGGCTGGGCGAGGAGTACGCCCAGCTCGAACAGGATTTCTGCCGGTGGACCCGCAGCGGCAAGGCCGAGTCATGCAAGCCCAAGGACCTCAACCGCAGCGCGTTCGTGGCATGGATCGACTGCCGACTCTGATCGCGCTGACGAGCCTCGCGGCGGTGCTTTCGTGCGACGGCGACGCGCCGCCGCCAGCGAAGTCGGGCGGGCGCGTCGACGCGGTCGTCGCGAAGGCGCCCAAGGTCGATCTCGACGGCTTCTGCGATGTGCATCCCAGCGCCGACGCGGCGCCGAAGTTTGCCTGGCCCACGCTCGCCGCGGAGGCGCCCAAGGCGACCGCCGGTTGGCGGTGGATCAACGTGTGGGCGACCTGGTGTCGGCCGTGCGTCGAGGAGCTGCCGATGCTGGCGGGCCTGCGGAGCTCGATCGCGGCCGATCATCTGCCACTCGAGCTGACCTTCCTGTCGGTCGACGGCGAGGCGGAGCTGGTCGCCAGGTTCGCGAAGGATCATCCCGGCACCCCGGAGGGCCTGCGGATCCGTGACGCCGCGACGCTGCCGCAGTGGCTGACCTCGATCGGGCTCGACGAGAACAGCGCGCTGCCGATCCACCTGTTCGTCGACGACCAGCAGCGGATCCGCTGCGTGCGGATGGGCGAGGTCGAGGCACGCCACTACGAGACCGTGCGCGGCCTCGTGCGCGGCGGCTGACGTCTGCTTCGATCAGCGCTCGCGCTGACCCAGGCCGGTCATCTCGGAGGTGCCCCAGCCCCAGAAGCGCTTGATGCCGGGGCTGCGCTTCGCCAGCTGCTCGACCACGCGGAAGCCGTCGCCATAGCCGGGGAAGGTGTCGACCAGTGCGATGTCGGCGGTGAGCTTGGGAATCTCCTCGAACGCGTCGCCGATGATGACCTCGAGCGGCTTGCGCACGTGCGGGCGAATCGCCGGCAAGATCCATTCGGCGAGCTCGCGATCGATTTCGACGACCACGATCTTCTTCACCTGCAGCCGCTTCGACACCTCGATGAGCTGATGACCGAGGCCGAGGCCCGCGATCACCACCTTGCCGCGGGCCTGCCGGGTGCCCGGCCGCAACGTGAGGATCTCGCCGGGCGTCAGCGACATCCACGGCGCCTCGTTCCACTTGCCCTCGCCGGGCGCGGGGTCCTCCTTGGCCTGGTACAGCGCCGGGATGATGACGTCGCTGTCGAACACGACGGTGCCGACCTCGGCGCCCCACCACGTGAGCAGCGGATGGCCGGCTCGATGCAAGCGCACGCAGTAGCGGAAGCGCCCGCCCGGCGAGTCGACGTACATGCCGCGGTCCAGCTGATCCACCGGTGCGTCCGACGCGACGACGCCGGCGAACAGCTCGAGAACCTCGTAGGTGTCGCCGATGATGTCGAGCTGGTGCGCCCACTTGATCGCGGGTGTCCACGGCACGCACGAACTCAGGCGACGACGGTAGTCCTCGGCGATCGCGTTGGCCTGCGCGGGCGTCAGTCGTACGGGCATGGGCGTCGCAGCGGCCGCCACAGTCTAGCAGTCCGAGGGACGGGGGCGGCATGGGCTGCGCGCGCGCGTCGACGGCCCGGCGGCGCGTCGCCGATGGTAAGCTGACGGATGCGGTGAGCGCCGACGACACCTCGAGTACGCCAGAACCCGCGGCGTGGGTGGAGGACCTCACGCTCTCGACCGGGGAGCGCCTGCGCATGCGGCCGCTGCGACCCGACGACAAGCAGGCCATCGCGACCGGACTCGCGCGGCTGTCGACGCAGTCGCAGTACCTGCGCTTCTTCACCGCCAAGACGCGCTTCACCGACGCCGAGCTGCGCTACCTGACCGAGGTCGACGGCTGGAACCACTACGCCATCGGCATCGCGCGCCTCGAAGACGACGGCACCGAGGGCGAAGGCGTGGCGGTTGCCCGCTTCGTGCGGCTGCCCGACGACCCCGAGGTCGCCGAGCCCGCGATCGCGGTGGTCGACGACATGCAGGGGCGCGGCCTGGGGCGTCGCTTGATGGAGCGCCTCGTCGAGGCCGGACGCGAGCGCGGCATCACGCGCTTCCGCACCGAGTTCCTGGCCGTCAACAACTCGATGAAGGATCTCCTCGAGGGCTTGTCGCCCGAGGCGCGCTTCGTCAGCGAGGGGGCCACGGTGGTCGGCGAGTTCCCGTTGGTCCGCCGCGAGCCCGAGATCGAGTCGCGCCGCTGGCCGCTCTATGAGTGGCTGCGGCTGTCGGCCAGCCGCGCGGTCGAGCTGCGGCGGTGGTTCGAGATGATCTTCGATCGCGAGTGGTTGCTGGCGCAGCTGCAGCGCCTCGCACCCAGCCGCAGCAAGGAGTGACCGACGGCACCGGCCGCCCGGCGCCTGCGTGCCGCGGCCGCGAGGGCGGGCGAGCGCCGCGGAGGGCCACGGCTGCCGTGCTACGCTCGCGACCCGTGGCCGCGCCGATCCGAGTGTTGCTCGATGCGATGGGGGGCGACCACGCGCCCGCCGAGACGATCGCGGCCGCGGCCGAGATCAGTCGCACCACCGAGATCCACGTGGTGCTGTGCGGCGACCCCGACGCGATTGCGGCCGGTCTCGCGCGCCACGAGCACGCCGCCGAACGCGTCGAGGTCCTGCCCGCCAGCGGGGTCATCGGCATGGACGAGAAGCCCCGCGAGGCGCTCGAGGCCAAGCCCGACGCGTCGCTGTGCGTGGCGATGCGAGGACTGCGGGACGGCCGCGCGGACGCGTTGGTGTCGGCCGGCTCGACCGGCGCGCTGGTGTTGGCGGCCGCAACCTGGGTGCCGCGCATCGAGGGCATCGATCGCGCCGCGCTGGCTGCGGTCTACCCCACGCCCGAGCGTGGTGCCAACCGCGACCGCTTCGCGCTGATGCTCGACGTCGGCGCGACCGTGCACTGCCGTCCGAAGGACCTGCTGTTCTTTGCGTACATGGGCCACGCGTACGCCAGTCGCATCAGCAAGGTCGAGCGGCCCAGCATCGGGCTGCTGAACATGGGCAGCGAGGCGACCAAGGGCGGCGAGACGTTGGTCGAGGCGCACCGCCTGCTCTCGGGGGAGTAGCGGCTCGGCTTCGTCGGCAACATCGAGGGCAACGACATCCCGCTGGGCAAGGTCGACGTCGTGGTGTGTGAAGGGCTGCTGGGCAACGTGACCCTGAAGATGGCCGAGGGCACCGGTGAGCTGTTCCGCAACCTCGGGCGCTGGGCGTTCAAGCAGAGCCTGCTGTGGAAGCTCGGGCTGCTGCTGCTCTCGGGAGGTCTGCGTCGCCTCAAGCAGGTTACCGACTACAGCGAGTACGGCGGCGCACCGCTGCTGGGGTTCGCGCGCCCGATCCTGAAGGCCCACGGCCGCAGCAGCGCGCGAGCGATCGGCAACGCCATCAAGGTCGCGGCCAAGGCCGCGCGCGACGGGGTCTGCGAGGAGATCGCGCGCTCGGTCGCCGACTTCGAGGCGCGGCAGGGCTGACGTGGCCACGACCGTGCTGCCCGACGACCCGCGGCTGGCGCTGTTGCGTGGGCTCGGTCGCGGCGCGGCCAGCAGCGCCGACGTGCTCGTGCTCGAGGGCGAGCTGGTGCTCGCGCGTGCGCGTGCGGCCGGCGTCGTGCCCAGTCTCGTGGTCGCCGCGGCCAGCGTTGCCGAGCGCCTCCGCCCTTCGACGCGCGCACGCAGGTGCTGACCATGGACGAGCGTGCGATCGGCGAGCTCGCCGGCTTCGAGTTCCATCGCGGTGTGTTGGCGGTCGCCGAGCGGCCGGCCGCGACGCCCCCGAACGCCGCGATCGCAGCGCTGCACGAGCGCCCGCGGCTGCGTCTGCTCGCACTCGATCGCATCGCCGATGCCGCCAACCTCGGCGCCGTGCTGCGCTGCGCGCGGGCGTTCGACATCGGTGCGGTGCTGCTGGGGCCGGGCTGCGCGGACGCGTGGTCGCGTCGCTGCCTACGGGCCTCGATGGGCCATGGGCTGTCGCTGTCGTGCTCGCGGGTGGACGATCTCGCGGCCGCAATGCAACGATGCCGCGTCGTGCTGCCGGGGTTGCGGTGGTGGTCCACCCGCGGCGACGGCGACGCGCCCCCGCTGGGCACGATTGCGGCACCCGATCGACTCGGCCTCGTGCTCGGCAACGAGGGCGACGGCGTATCGACGGCGGTCACCACCGCCTGCGACGCCGCCGTGCGCATCGCGATGGCCGCCGAGGTCGACTCGCTCAACGTCGGCGCCGCCGCTGCGGTGCTGTTGTGGGCGCTGCGGATGGCCTAGCAGCCCGAACGCGCCGCGCTCACGGCACGTGGATCTCGACGAACTCGTACACGAAGTTGCCGGCGCCGGTGGGGTCGGCGACCTCGGAGATGAAGGGCACGCCCGGGGTCCCGCCGCTGGCGGTGCTCGAGCCCGGGGTCGCGTCGTCGTTGGGGAACAACGTCACGTCCCACGCGGCCGCACCGTTGCCGTCGGCGTCGTTGCGGGCGCTCCCGGTCGACAGGTCGAGTGCCGGCGTCGGGCCATCGACCAAGGTGGTGTCGGGCATGCGCAGCGCGTAGGTCTCGGCGCCGTTGATGCTGGGGAACTGGTCGATGCCGTCGAGGTACGTCACGTCGCTGCCCCAGTTCACCGCCCAGAAGTTCTGGAACGCGCCGGGGGAGGCGTTGCGACCGATCACCAGGGTGCCACCCGAGGACACGACGGTGCCATCGGGGATCACGAACTCGCGATCCGACGCGGTCTGCACCACGACCCAGCCCGAGAGATCCACGTCCTGTCCGACGCCGGAGTCCATGCCCCCGTCGCTCGAGCTCGAGCCGGCCTCGGTGGTCACGCCGCCCGAGCTGCCGCTGCCTTCGCTGCTGGCGTCGGTCGGGTCGCCGGTGCTCGCGTCGGATGTCGCCGGCGCGGTGGTGCCCGAATCCGCCGCCGTGGCGTCGCCGGTCAGCGAGGTCGCGGGTGCGTCGTCGGATCCACCGGTCTCGCCGGTGCCGGTCTCGGCCTCGCCCGCGCTCACGGTCACCGACGCGGTGCCACCGTCGTCGGAGCTCTCTGCACCGCCGATGTCGTCACCGTCGCCGACGAAGCGGCTCATGGGCGCGCCCGCACACGCGGAGATCACCGTGGAGATCGCGGTGAGCCGCAGGGCATCGCGGAGCAATGGGTTCGTCGGGCGCATCGGGGTCTCCTCGGGCACACCGTAGTGCTCCCAGGACGTACATGGGTTCGCGGGGTTGCGCGGGTTCGGCCGTGTGCTCGCTCATGGGCGCGATACGGCCCCCAATGGGCCCTGGCAGCGCGAATTCGACGACGCGTCCGCACGCGGTCCCGGCCGCGTGGGCCGCCCTCGGGCGGCGGCCGACGCGGATTTGTGGCACACCCGAAAGGTCGGCGTGGGGCGAGCCACCGCGCCTGAGGTCGTCCCCCCGCGAAAGCCCGCCACATTGTCCACGCCCCTGCTCACGGATGCCTACAAGTTCTCGATGGCACAGGCGGGCTTTCCGCTGCGGCGCGAGACGTTCTACTTCTCGTTTCGTCGCGGCGGCCTGCAGTACATCCCGATCGATCTCGTCGCCGAGGTGCGCAGCCTGCTGGCGGACCTCGTGGGGACCGACGCCGATCACAGCTTCGCCCGCAATCATGGCTACGGCTTCACCGATGCGATGTCGACCGCGCTGCTCAACCCCGCGGCGGTCGAGATCGAGGCGGTGCCCAAGGGCGCGTGGGTGTGCGAGCGCGAGCCGATCCTGACCATCACGGGCCCGAGCTTCCTGGTGTCGTGGCTCGAGCCGATGCTGCTGTGGCTCAACCATCCCATCCAGCTCGCGACCGCGCTGCGCAGCGTCGATGGTCCCATCGATCCAGCGTGGGTGACCGCGACCTGCAATCAGCACGCCGCCCTCATCCGTGCGGCGCTCGCGGCCGCGGGGCGCAGCGACGTCGAGGTCGTGCACGAGCAGGACGCCTACGCTGCGCGCGTGCGCGAGACCGTGCGCGCGTTGGTCGGCGCGGTGGGCGACGCCGATCGGGTGTTCGAGGTCGGCATGCGCTCGGCGGTGTGTCCCGAGCAGCACCGGCTCGCACTGCAGGCTTGCCTCGCCGAGGGTGTCACGCGAACCAGCAACGTCGCCCTCGCGCACGAGCTCGGCATGATTCCGGTCGGCACGATGGGCCACGAGCACGTGCAGCGCTGGGGTGCCGATCTGCCGGCGTTCCAGGCCATGCGGGACATGCGGAGCTCGGCCCCGAGCTACCTGCTCGATACCTTCGACACCATGGGCTCCGGCATCAAGGCCGCCGTCGCGGTCATGCGCGAGCGTGCGCACGCGTGCGCGATCCGCTACGACTCCGGCAACAAGTTCATCCAGTACCTGCACGCCTGCGAGCTGCTGCGGGAGGAGGGGCTCGAGCCGACCCACGTGCTCGAGGACGGGCTCGACCTGGAGGCGACGGTGCACTTCGAGCGGCTGCGCGAGTTCACGGGCTGGTCCGAGCGCGCGCAGGTCTATGGCTACGGCGGCTCGATCGTCGCCGCGCCGATGAGCAACCCCTTCACCCGTGACCGCGTGAGCGCGGTGTTCAAGCTCAGCCAGACCGGCAACGAGCCGCGCATGAAGTTCGGCAACGAGACCGGCGCGGGCAAGCAGAGCGTACCCGGCCGGCCGGTCGCGTGGCGACGGCTGCGGGGCGAAGGCCCGGTCGGCATCATCGGCCAGGCCGGCGAGACCCCGCCGGAGAACTATCTGAGCCTCGCCGACGAGCCCGATGCGCTCGAGCGGCTGCGACTGTGCAACGTGCTCGACCTGCGGCGTGCGCTGCAGGTGCCCCCCGGCGACCGCGTGGTGCGGCTGTCGCCCGCGACCCAGGCGCTGGTCGCCCGGGTGCGCGCCAACATGCCCGCACTGTGACGCGCCGATCCACCGACGAAAGGTCCCGCCATGAAGAGCATCATCGTCGACGTCGACAGCCAACGTGACTTCATGCTGCCCGACGGGGCGCTGTTCGTCGCCGCGGATGCCATGGTGCGCATGGCGATCGCGCGGGTCTTGCAGCACGCGCAGCGCGAGGGGCAGCCGATCCTCGGCTCGGTCGACTCCCACGCGTGGGACGCCTGGGAGTTCCAGCCCAACGGTGGCCCATTCCCGCCGCACTGCATCAAGGGCTCACCGGGGTGGCTGCGGGTCTTCCACGACGTGCCCAAGCGGACCCGCTTCGTGCCGATGCAGGGGGTCGACGGTGGTGTGCACAACCTCGTGGGCGAGCGCAGCAAGGGCGCCGGCAACCGCACGCTCGACGCCGATGCGCTGGCCGCCGAGGCGCTCGATGGCGTCGGTGTGTACTTCGAGAAGGAGGTCTACTCGCTGTTCGCGAACCCGGCCGCGGCGCCCGTCGTCGCGGCGCTCGTGCAGGCGCTGGGGGGCGTGGAGGCCGTGCGATTCGACGTGATCGGGTACTGCACCGGTGGCTACTGCGTCGATGCGGCCGCCACGGGGCTGCGCAAGCTCGGCTACAACGTCCGGGTGCTCGCGTACGCGACCGCGCCGATCGGGGGCGCCAGCGCAGCGGATCGCTCGGCCGCCGATCTGCAGGCCCAGGGCATCGAGTGGGTCATCGCGCCGTAGTCGAAGCGCGCCGCCCCCACCCCACGTGGGTGGGGTGAGGGCGCTGCGCTCGCGGGCTACTGCGCGAAGCGACGCGCACGCTTCTGCTTGCCCTTGGTGCCCTTGCTGGCCTTGCCAGCGCCGGTGCTGACGGCCTTGGCCTTGCCAGTGGGGCCCTTGCCGCGCGTGGCGGCGTCGCGCTTGCCGTGCTTACCCTTGCCGCCGCTGCCGTGGCCACCGAAGACGGCCCGCATGCCGCGGCTCTCGATCATCGCGGCGAGCTTGGTGCGCTGCGTGGGGTCGAGCATCGCGTTCAGCTCGACGAGGCCCTTGGCCATCGCAGCGTCGCGATCACGCTGCGCCTCGTGACGCTTCGCCAACAGCGCCTCGACCTTTGCGGCGTCGAGCTTGCCGCTGCGGACCATGCTCGCGAGCTCGCGCTGTGCGGCCTCGCGGTCCGCCTTGCCCGCCGCGTTGCGCTCGTGCAGCGACGTACGCAGCGCAGCGATCTCGGCGGCCTGAGCGTCGGTGCAGGCCAGCGCCTCGCAGAGTCCACCGACGCGGCCCTGGGCCTTGGCCTTGCCGGGCCGGGCGGCGTCGGCGGGGGCGACCACGTTGGTGGTGTCGGCGCTCGCGAGCGATGCGGCGCGACCATCCGCGGCAACGAGCGAGAGCAGCGCAGTGGTGACGATGAGGGGCAGGCGGGCGAAGAACATTGTCTTGTCCTTCCTTTCGCTGGCCTTCGACGGCAGCACGTCGCGCTCCAATCGTCGTGGCTTCGAAAACCGACCCGCCTTCGTGGTAAGCCGCGGGTCAACCGCCGGCGAAGCGATGCGCGCAGGCTTTGCTGAAGCGCCGTCGCGGCCGCCGACGACACGACGGTCGCATCGCGCGGGGCATCAGGCCACACTTGGGTGGTCATGCCCGCCGATGCGATGCCCCTGGTGATGGAAGTGATGACCCGTGAGGTCTTCGCGGTCGCCCCTGACACGAGCCTCGAGACTGCGGCGCGCCTGCTGACCGAGCGCCGCGTCAGCGGCGCGCCGGTGATCGACGCGCAACATCGCGTCGTCGGGGTCATCAGCCTCTCCGATCTCGCCGATCCCGATCGCACGCCGTCGGAGGATCCCGGCTACCCCGTGTTCTACCGCGTCACCGACGGCTGGACCGACGAACTCGGCGACCACGCGTGGTCACGGCCAGGCTGCGTGCGCGATCTGATGACCGCGGCGGTGATCTCGGTGCCCGCGGACGCCACGGTGGTGGAGGCCGCGAATCGCATGCTGCAGCTCGGTGTGCATCGCCTGCTGGTGGTGCACGGCGAGCGGCTCTCGGGTGTCGTCAGCACCGTCGATCTGCTGCGGGCGTTCGCGCGTCTGCACGGCGGCGACGGGTGAGGCCGCGGCACGTCACGAGCGGCGCTCGACGTCGAAGCGGTAGCCGATCCCTCGAACCGCGCGGATGTTGAAGCCGCACCCCTCGCGCCAGCCGAGCTTGCGCTTGAGGCTGGAGATGAAGTTGTCGACCGTGCGCTGCTCGACGACGATGCCGGTGCCCCACACGCGATCGAGGATGGTCTCGCGCGCGAGCGCCTCGCCGACGTGATCGACCAGACATACCAGCAGGTCGAACTCGGTGCGGGTGAGCTCGATCTCCTTGCCGCCGCGGGTCACGACGCGGGCCTTGCGATCGATGCTGATGTCGGCGATGCGGTCAGGTCGTGCGGTCGGGGCGGGTGCGGCTGCCGAGCTGCCGCGCCGAGCCAACGCGCCGACCCGCGCGAGAAGCTCGCGGAAGCGGTAGGGCTTCGCGAGGTAGTCGTCCGCGCCGGAGTCGAAGCCGCGCACGATGTCGTCCTCCAGCGTGCGTGCGGTCAGCATCAGGATGCCGGCCTGGCAGCCGGCCTGACGTAGCTGCTTGCAGATCGAGTAGCCGTCGCCGTCGGGCAGCATGATGTCGAGCACGACCACCGCGAAGCTGCGCACCGCGGCGGCCTGCAGCGCAGCCGCGGCCCCGGCGACCGCGTGCACGCCGTAGCCCTCCTCGGTGAGGTTGTCGGCCAGGGCGAGTCGCAGGTTCTCGTCGTCCTCGACGACCAGGACCTGCACGGCCGCGTTGTGTTCGCCGGTGGGCGTCATCCGGTGCCTCGCGTGGGGACGATGGGCGCAAGCGTAGCAGAAGCCGCGCCGCGCGGGTCAGTCCTCCCGTAGCAGCGAGCGCGGGAACTCCAACGCAAAGGTCGTGCCCGCGCTGCTGCTCTCGACGATGCGGATGGTGCCGCCGTGGGCGATCATGGTCTTGCGGCAGATGGCGAGACCCAGGCCACTGCCGCGGGAGCGCTGCATGCCGTGGCCACGGTAGAAGTCGTCGAAGATGCGTCGGTGATCGCGTCGGGGGATGCCGACGCCGTTGTCCCGCACCGTCACGCGGAAGACGCGACGCAGGCCACGGCGAGCGATGACGGCGTCGACCTTCAGCTCGACGTCGTCGTGTGCACAGTAGCTGCACGCGTTCTTGCCGAGGTTGCGCAGCAACAGGCGCAGCAGCTCGGGATCCGCCCGTAGCCACGCGCGCTCGAGCTGGTGCACCGTGACGGTGACACGCTTGCTGGACCACTGCTGCAGCTCGCGACCGACGTCCTCGACCAGCGCGGCGAGATCGACCAGCTCTGGACGAGGGCGCCACCGACCCTTGTCGAGGCGGTTGAACGACAGGATGTTCTCGACCAGGAAGTTGAGGTCGTCGATCTCGCGGATCATCCGCGTCGGGTAGTCGCGCGCCGCCGGTAGGCCGGCGGTGCGGCGCTCGATGGTCTCGGCCATGAGCCGCAGCGACGCCAGCGGCGTGCGGAGCTCGTGGGAGACCGTCGCCACGAAGTCGTTCTTGAGCTCGACGAACCGCTGCTTGCGCGAGGCCAGCACGGTCGCGAGCACGACCGCGACCAGCGCGAGGCCGAAGCTACCCACCAGGAACACGCTCTTGATGCGGTAGTTGTCGCCGGCCTGGGCGATGCCCGCGGCGAAGCGCGGCGACGTGACCTGGATCGGCAGGCTGGCGATGGGCACGATCGGATCGGTGAGCACCGGCATGTCGAGGCGGTCGTCGGGCTCGATGAGCGCACGGCCCCGCATCTGCTCGTCGATCACGGCCATGAGCGCGTCGACATCGACCGCGGTGCCGACCACCGCGCCGTAGGCGTCGGTGCGCGCGTACCAGCGCCCGCCCAACACCAGCGAGGGACCGTCGAGTGCGACCGGCATGCGCAGCGGGGTGCTGAGCGGCTCGGCCATGCGATCACGGAAATCCGTGACCTCGGTGCCGGCGCGTTCCGACAGCGCCGCGACGCGCTCGGCGAGGAAGCGGAAGTCGGCCTCGGTGAAGCGGTCTCGTCGCCGTAGCAGCGCCGGCTGCAGACCCTCGACCACGACGATGCCGCCGTCGCGCAGACCGCTACGCAACAGTGCACCGAGCAGCGTGAGGTTGGGCGCCGCGCGGTCGACCAACTCGTCGAGTGCGGCGATCATCGATGGCAGGTCGAGCGTGCTGTCGATGACGTAGCGGGTGCGGTGCCGCAGCAGGTTGCGAAACGCGCGCTCGATCGGACCGTGTCCGCCGCCGCGCATGGCCTCGTGCAGCTCGCGGTGCAGCTGCAGGCGCTCGGCCCACGGCGACGTCTTGTCCGGCACCGCGATCTCGTAGCCACCGCGCAGCGCGAGGTAGAGCGAGCGCGCGGGGGTCGCGTCGCCCAAGGCAAAGCTGACCGGCCGTGGGAAGCGCTGGCGGCCGTCGACCACCAGCAGCAGGTCGGCGGTTGCCGCGAGTGGATCGTCGAGCGCGCGGCTGATCTCGTCTTCGGCCGGGTGGAGCTCACCCTCGAGCAGCTGCTCCAGGGTCCGCCGCGCGTACTCCTGCAGCGCGCCGCGCTCGGCATCGACGCGTGCGGTGGCCTGGTCGCGCTCCGCGACGAAGATGCCCTGCAGCGAGGCCAGGCCCCACAGTAGGGTCAGCAGGCCGGTCGAGAGCACCAGCAGCGTCGGCAGCAGCCGTCGCATCGCTACTGCAGCACCGGCATGCGGTCGAAGTCCAGCTGCGAGCCGGCGACGTCGCGATCGGGGACGGGGAGGCGTCGGTCGATGCGCGCCGCGGTGTCGATCAGGTGACCGAGCTCGGCGATCTCGGTGCGCCCGCGCCAGGCCTCGTCGAGCGCCAGGTACCACTCCTGGATCTGCCGCCAGGGCAGGTCGCGCACCCAGTAGGAGCCGCGCAGCTTCTCGGCCAGTGCGGCCACCACGAGCGCGCAGCGGGTCGCGTCGCTACCGGGTGAGGACGGGTCGGGTCGCATCGCGAGCGGTTGGATCACTTCCCGCGCCAGGCCGGTGTGCGGCTGGCGGTAGCGCAGCCGCAGGCGCCCGAACGGCGCAGTGGGCTCGCCGCGGAACTGCAGCTCGTAGAGCGCGGTCACGGCGTGACCGGGGCCGATTTCGCCGGCGTCGGTGTTCTCGCTCGCGAATGCGTCGGACGAGAGTCCGCGGTTCTCGTAACCCAACAGGCGATAGCGGGCGACCGAGGCGGCATCGAACTCGAGCTGCAGCTTCGCGTCGCGGGCGATGACCTGCAGGGTGCCGGTCAGGTTGCGCACCAGCACCCGCTCGGCCTCGCCGAGGCGATCGAGGTACTCGTAGTTGCCGTTGCCACGGTCGGCGAGCTGCTCGAGCAGCACGTCGTCGTAGTTGTCGACGCCGACGCCGAGCGTGGAGATGTTCACGCCGCGCTGCGCGGCCTCGGCCACGTGATCGAGCAGCTCTTCGGCGGCCTTCGGCCCCGAGGTGACCACGCCGTCCGAGAACAGCAGCACGCGGTTGATGCCGCCGTCGATCATGCCCTTGGTCGCGAGCTCGTAGCCCAGGCGCAGGCCGGCGTCGACGTCGGTCGAGCCGGCCGGTGCGAGCTTGTCGATCGCCGCGAGGATGACGTCGGTGCGATCCCCCGCCGTCGGCTCGAGGACGATCTCGGCGGTGCTCCCGTACGAGACCAGCGCCAGGCGATCGCGCGGACCCAGGCGCGAGGTGAGCGATGCCAACGCGTCCTGCACGAGTCGCAGGCGGGCATCGAGCGCCATCGACGACGAGACGTCGACCACGAACACCAGGTTGGCGGGGGCCCGGTCCTTGCCGGCGACCTCGCGGGCGCGCAGGCCCACGTGCAGCACGTAGTAGCCGTTGCGATGCCCAGACGGCACCAGATCGGTGTAGAGCGCGAAATCCTCGCGCTCGGGCAGGGGATAGCGGTAGTCGATGGCGTTGAGGAACTCCTCCACGCGGATCGCGGACTCCTCTGGCATCTCACCGCGGTCGAGATAGGCGCGCGCGAGCGTGTACGAGGCGGTGTCGACGTCGAGGGCGAAGCTCGAGATCGACTCCTCCTCGGTGTCGATGGTCGGGTTGATGCCGTAGTGCTTGAAGTAGGTCTCGGTCAACGCCGCCGGCGGGAGCACCGGCGCGGCGGCGTCGAGCGGGGGGTCCTTGCTCGTCGAGCTGGCCGCGGTCGCGGCCCCGGGCGCGCGTGGTCGCAGCGGTGCCCGCGTGCGCCCGATGGTGACAGCGCCCGGCGACCCCGCCTCGACCTCGGTCCGCGCCGCCGCGTTGGGCGGCGATGACCGCGAGCATGCGGCCAGCGAGAGCAGGCCCGCGAGGGCGGCGTGGCGATGTCGACCCATGGGCGTCCTGCACCATCTTGGCCCGTCCCCGGCGCCGAAGAAAGCCCTGACGCGTCATGGTTCGGCGGGGGCGCCGTAAGTGGTGGCCGTGCGCCGGCGTTCGGGATCGTCGGAGATGACTGCGATGTCCTTGCACCTCGTTGGATGGTTGATCGCGCTCGGCACCGCACCCGCCGACGGCCTCGACGCCCCCGGACCGGCCTCGCGCATCGAGTCGATCACGCCCGATCTCGACGGCAAGGGTGGGGTGATGCTGGTGCAGCCGTTCGCGCTCGCCGACAGCCGCGCGCGCTTCGCCTACGGCGCGAAGCGCTGCCACGGTGCCAAGATCGACGCCGCGGTGGTGGAGCAGATGTTCCAGGCCATGCGCACGCGACAGGGCGTGACCGTGGTGGCTGCCGCGCGGGAGTCCGCGCCCGATCTGCCGTGCCTGGGCGAGATCACGTTCTTCGCGCCGTGACGGATGCCGTGGTCCTCTTAGAGCGCCGCGGCCTCGCCGGCGCGGGCGCGGGGTCGCAGCAGCAGGTGCAGCGTCAACCCCAGCGGCCCGAGCATGAGCACGAAGAAGAGGATCGGCGAGCCCAGCCACGGCGACATGCCGCGCGCACGCGCGTCGGCCCACGCCCAACGCCCCACGAAGGCATCGAACGCCAGGAAGTGCGCCCACGCGATCGTGGCCCCGCGCTCGGTGCCCAGCAGCCGTGCGATCGTGTCGAGCCGCGGGCGCATCACCAACGGCAGCACGCTCGGTAGCTCCGGTAGCACCAGCGCGACGTAGACCGCTGCGATCGGGGCCAGGACCCACGGCGACGACAACAGCCGCGCCGTGATGCGCCGGGTCGGCAGCAGGATCATCGCGAACCACAGCGGCATCACCAACAGCGCCATCGCGTCGAAGACCGCGCTCATGGCAGCACCTGCCCCACGTCGCCGGTGCGCACCCGCGGGAGCCGTCGCGCCGTTGCAGCGACCGCCGCGGCAACCACCGTCACGGCGGCGAGCGTGACTGCCAACGAGCCGAATGCCCAGCCCACCAACGCCGCGATCACGAGCAGCGTCGAGCCGACCACGCGCCACAACGCGGTCGCGGTGCTGGCCGGTGCACGACCGGCCCACCACCACGCCAGCGCGGCCGTGAGCTGCGGGCCGTGCAGCCCCAGCGCGTGGGCCGGCACCAGGGCGCGGGCGGTCGCGATGCCGCCGGCGTCGCCGAGGGCCCGCATCGCGCTGCCCAGGCCGGCGATCGACACGCCGACGAGGAGCCCGACGTCGAGCAGCACCAGGCCACCGACGATCGCGGCGCGCCGCGCCGGGTCGAGCGCGGGGTTGCGCCACGCGGCCCGCGTCCACGAC
This sequence comes from Deltaproteobacteria bacterium, assembly GCA_016709225.1. Taxonomy (NCBI): domain Bacteria; kingdom Pseudomonadati; phylum Myxococcota; class Myxococcia; species Deltaproteobacteria bacterium. Next base: position 127,107 of record JADJEE010000001.1, read on the forward strand.
ACCACCGGTAGCGACGCGACCACGATCAGCGCACCCATGGCGTTGAAGACCGCGGCGTCGAACGGCGTTGCGGTGTTGAAGTGCGATGCGACGCCGCGCCAGCGCTGCATCGTGATGAGCCCGATCTCCAGTGTCATCGCGACGCCGTAGATCCATGCGCCGCCCGTGCGCCCGCGCGAGGCCGGCACGCCGCCCAGTGCCCATGCCAGCGACGCGGTCGTGATGGCCCCCGAGAGCCCGAAGACGATGGGCTTTCGCCACGACACGTCGCCCGCCCACGGACTGGGATCGAGCCACCACACGATCACGTGCAGCAGGCCGGCGCCGGCGTAGAGCCCGGCGAGGACGAGCAACCATCGTTGCTCGCGATCGAGTCGTGCAGGACGCAGGCGCAGGTGGTCGATGGGATTGGGGCGGATCGGCATCGCTGGATTCTCCGATAACGTTGTTATTGCTGGGGCGTGGAAGGTGGCGTCGGCACGGGGCGGTCGCGAGCTGCTAGCCGCGGAGTCCGGCGACGATGAAGTCGAGCATGTGCTCGAAGGTCGCGTCGGCGCGCTCGGCCGGGATCACACCGGCGAGCTCGAGCTGGACGATGCCGTGGGTCGCGGCCCATACGTCGAGCGCGAAGGGCTCGATGTCGCGGGCTGGTCGGTCGAGCGCGGCCATCACCTTGGCGATCGCGACCGTGAGGGCTTCGAACGCACGCGCGGCCGAGCCCGGCACCGCGACGCTCGGTTCGCAGCGCTCGAACAGCAGCCGATAGGCGTCGGGGCGGGCGCTGGCGAAGCTGCGGTAGGCGTGGCCCAGCGCGCGAAGGTGCTGCCACGGGTCCGCGACCTCGACCGCTGCGAGCGCGCCGGCGAAGCCCGCGAACGCGTGCTCGAGCACCGCGTCGACCAGGCCTTGCTTGTCGTGGAAGTGGGTGTACACGACCATCGTCGACGCGCCGACCTGCTCGGCCACGCGCCGCACCGACAGCGCCTCGGGGCCGCCCTGCGCGAGCAGCTTGGCGGCGGCGTCGAGGATCGCCAGCCGCAGATCCACGCGGACGCGGGCGGTCGCGGGACGTCGGGCCGGCACGGGGTGGTTATAACACCGTTATATTTCGCGTCAAGCGGGTGGCTGCGGCAGCGCGGCGAGCCAACCGCGCAGCGCCGATGCCCGGGCCGCGGTCGCGGGCGCGTACTCGAACAGGTCGATCGCGATCTCGGCGGCCTCGCGCACCCGGGGGTCGGTGGGGTCGAGCTCGGCGCGCAGCTCGGCGAGCCGCTGCGCGAACGGTCCCAGGGTGTCGACGTCGACCTGTGACATCAGCAGGCCGGTCTCGAGATCGGCGATCGCATCGGCGCGTCGCCCCTGCGCGGCCTCGATCATGCCACGCCAGCCGACGAACGCGATCGGGCTGCCGACCGCGAGCTCGCGCGCGCGCTGGAGCGCAGACGCGGCGCGCTCGACCTCACCCGCCTGCAGCAGGAGGTCGACCTCGGTGAGCCGTGCCGCATCGGCGACGTCGCTGCGATCGTCGGCGTTGGTGAGCCGTTCGCCCAGCAGTGCGAGGCCCGATGCGCGACGACCCGCGGCGAACTCGACCCGGGCCAGCGCCGCCGTGATGCGGAGCTTCGGCCACGGCGCGGCGTCGTTGGCCAACATCGTGCGCAGGATCGTCGCGGCCGCGTCGTGCTGGCCGAGCGTGGTCAGCAGCGTGGCACGGTCGAGCTGCAGCGCGGCGGCGCGACGCGTGCGACCGGTGCGGGCGTAGTCGTCGGCGAGCACGGCCAGGCAGGCCTCCTCGACCGCGGGGCCCTGCGCGCCGCCGATCACGATGCAACGGGCAGTGCGGGCCCGCAGCGTGCGACCGTGGTCGGCTCCGGCGGTCGCGGTCAACCGCTCGATCACCCCGTCGAGCGCTGCGATGGCGTCGTCGGAGCGGGCCGAGCCCGCGAGCGCCAGGGCGTGTTCGAGCTGCAGCTCGAGCACGCCGGGGTGAGCGTCGCCGTGGCGGAAGCGATGCAAGGCGATGGCGCGCGCGTAGGCCTCCTCGGCGTCGTGCCAGCGTCGCGCCAGTCCACTCGACGACGCGACCTCGCGCAGCAGCGCCAGCTCGGCGTCGAGGTCGGCCGGGTCGGTGTACTCGGCCGCCTTCGACAGCGCCGCCTCGGCGTCGGCGTGGCGGTCGGTCGCGGACATCGCCCGTGCATGCGCGCGCCACAACGCCGCCCACAGCGGCGCGGGGTCGCCGGCGCGGTGCAGCAGCGCCTCGGCGAGCTCGAACCACGTCGCGGCCGCCGTGACACCTTCGCGCTCGGCCACCACCGCGTGGAGCAGCGCGGCCACCTGTACCGCGTCGGCGAGGTTGTCGGCGGCGATCGACGACCACAGCACCGCGCGCAGCTCGTCGGCGGCGATCGGTCGCGCCTCCTGCAGGCCGATGCGGCTCTCCAGCAGTCGCAGGCCCGCGTCGCGATGGGCGACGGCGCTCGGGTCGAGCTCGTCCCGCAGGCGCTGGAGGCCGTCGAGCGCGGTCTCGGCGAACCCCGCCGCGGCCTGGGCCGACGCCACCTGCATGGCCCAGTCGATCGCCGCAACGCGCTCGCGCAGCTGCGGATCCTCGGGGCTCGCGGGCCGCAGTCGCAGCAGCGCCGGATCGTCGCATCGCGCCATCGTCTCGAGCCCGTCGAGCGCGTAGGGCCACACCAGCGGCGGCACGTCGTGGCTGAGCAGCGCCTCGCGGGTGACCGCGATCGCTTCGTCGACGCAGCTGCGTCGCGCCGACAACAGCTCGGGCCGCGCCTCGGGGGCCGCGTGCTCGGCGACGCACAGATCGGTGGCCAGCACCCGCAGCTGCGCGAGGTGGGCGAGCATGCGGGGCTCGGCGTGGGCGGCCTCGTTCGGCAGGTCGAGCTCGATCGCGGCGCAGGGGTCCTCGGCGGGCGCGCGCAGCTGCAGCCCGAGCGCGAGTGCACCCGCCGCGACGGCGCCGGTGAGCAACACCTGCCGGGTGCGGCTGCGACGGCCCCGCGCGAGCGCCTGCGCGAGCTCGTCGAGCGACGCAAAGCGATCGGCAGGCTCAGGCGCGGTGCCCCGCACGACGATGCGTTGCAACCACGGCGGCACGCGACCCTCGAACCGGGGGGGCCACGCGGCGGCGCGACGGCCTTGCAGGACCTCGTAGAGCGACGCACACAGGCCGTACTGATCGGCGCGGGCATCGACGGCGCGACCTTCGATCTGCTCCGGGGCCATGTACGGCGGGGTCCCGGCGGCCGCCTCGGTCTCCGACCCAGCCGCGGTCGAGCGCGCGATGCCGAAGTCGACCACGCGGGTCCGTCCGTCGTCGCCGATGACGATGTTGTCGGGCTTCACGTCGCCGTGGCGGATGCCGGCGGCGTGGGCGGCCGCCAGGCCGTGGGCGGCGGCCAAGAACACGTCGACGACCTGCGGCCATGCGCGCCGCCCGTCCGCGCCGGCCTGCATCCACGCGCGGAGGTTCGGTCCGCGCAACAACTCCATCACGACGAAGCTGTGGCCGTCGTGGCTACCGACCTCGTACACCGTGACGACGTTGGGGTGCATCAGCCGCGCGAGCGTGCGGCCCTCCTCGAGCAGCGCGTCACGGGTGTCGTCGTCGACCGAGCGCAGCAGCTTGATCGCGACCTTGCGCTCGAGCTGGGGGTCGTACGCTTCGTAGACCGTGCCCATGCCGCCGCGCCCGATCGGCGTCAGCAGGATGAACCGGCCCATGCGGACCGCGGCGTCGTCCTGCTCGAGCAGCTGCGCACGCAGCCGCGCCAGCCGCACCGCGTCCTCGACCTCGTCGACGTCCGGACGCAGCCGGCGGATGCCCGGCACGACCGACATGGCCGACTGCAGCGTGTCGTCGCCGCGGGCATCGGGCGGGCGACGCGTCTCGGGGCCCGGTGTCTGGTCCGGGCCCGATTCGGATGGCGTGCGACGCATACTCGAGGACCGCGACCGGGCCGCCGGCAGCGTAGCGCAACCCCGCGGGCGCCGCCCTCGCGTCGCCGCGCCTTAGCCGTGCGCGCGGCAGAACGCGGCCATGGTCGCGTCTTCGTCGAAGTGATGGGCGAAGCCGGTCGCCTTCCGGAACGCGGTGCCGTCGATCACGATCGGGTACTTCACGTGCTCGAGCGCACCGGGCGGGAGCTTGGGCAGCCCGAAGCGACCCAGCAGCGGGCGCAGCAGCGCCTGCGGCAGCGGCACCGCCTGCCGACCGGTCTCGCGAACGATCACCGACAGCGGCACGGGTGGCGGGCCCGCGACGTTGAAGACGCCGCGCAGCTTCGACTCGAGCGCGAGCACGATTGCATCGGCGGCGTCGTACTCGTGGACGAAGTGGAACAGTGGATCGAAGCCGAGGATGGTCGGCACCCGGGGCCCGCGCAGGAACGCCGCCAACGTGCCCTGCCGCAGCGGCCCGAGCCTGTAGCACAGTCGCAGCACCGAGGTGTCGATCGCCGGGTAGCGCCACAGCGCGCTGCCGGCGTAGAGATCCGACGCGACCAGATCCGAAAGCTCCGGGAAGGTGTGCACCGCCATCGGCGGCTCGCTCTCGGTGTGGTAGAGCGCCGAGTCGGGCCCCACGCCATAGTAGGTGTGGCGGCCGACGAACACCGCCTGGCGCACGCCCCACGTCGCGCAGTGATCGAACACCGCCTGGGTGCCGCCGAGGTTGATGCGGTAGCGATCGCGGCTGCGATGGGTGAGGTGGGTGACGGTGGCCATGTGGATCATGGCCTCGGGCCGCATGGTGCGGAACACGTCCTCTGCCGGGCGCTTGCGGATGTCCGTCTGCACCACCTGTACGCCCTCGGGCGGGTGGTACCAGGGTCGTACGTCGATGCCGACCACGCTGTGACCGCGGTCGACCAGGCGGCGGGTGACCTCGCGGCCGAGTGCGCCGGAGATGCCGGTGACGAGCACTCTCATGACAGATCCAGCTCCTGCTCGCGTCGCTTGCCATCGCGAAGCTCGCGACCCTGGCGGATGAGACCGGCGATGCGTTGTTTGATGCGCTCGACGTGCTTGGCGATGACGTCGTCGGTGTCGCCCGGGCTGCCCTCGAGCATGATGGGCTCGCCGTACAGCAGCTGCAACGTGACCGGCAGCGGCACCGCCACACCCCACGGCGTCACCGGCACGTAGGGCACGCCGAACAGCTTGCCGAGGCCGTACAGGTTGGTCACGGTGGGGATGGCCTCGCCGCCGCCGACGAACGCGAACGGCACGATGGGCGATCGAGTCTGCAGCGCCAGACGCACGAAGCCGGTGCCGAAGCCGACCAGCGAGTCGCGCTCGCGGTAGAGCTTCGCGGTGCCGCGGGCCCCCTCGGGGAACACCATCAGCAGGCGCTCGTCCTCGAGCAGTCGCACGGCGTGCTCGGGCAGGCCGGTGAGCTGGCCGATGCGGCTGGTGAACCATGCCAAGAACGGCATGTGTTGGATGAACTTCTCGGCCATGCCCTGGGCCAGTCGCGGGGGCTCGAGCGCGAAGAAGCTCGACGCGATCACCATCACCGCGTCGAGCGCCCAGCCGCCCGAGTGGTTGCCGACCAGCATCGCCCGTCCCCGTGCGGGCACGTTGTGCGCGCCGTACACCTTCACGTCGAAGTAGCGGTGGTAGAAGAACGACAGCAGCGTGAACAGCCGCGCCAGCTCGCGCTGGTCGATGCCGTAGGGATCGACGCCGTGTCGATTCCACGGCAGCTCGATGCGACGCACGCGACGCAGGACGTCGTCGTTGGTCGGCAGCGGGATCAGGCTGGCAGGAATCATCGGGGCGAGCTTTCCCGATGCCCACGCCTCCGATCAAGTGCGCTCGCCAACCGGTGCGTGCCTGCGCGGCCGGGGCTCGCAGTGCAGGCGGGGCGAAGGCGGCCGCGAGGGCGTGCGCGCGGCGATGCTATGCTCTGGCGCGGGTGCGGCCGCAGGCGCCGCCCCGCGCTTGGGGCAGCATGTGCGGCCGCTTCACCCTGACCACCGCCGACTACGAACACGTCGCGCAGGCGCTCGACGCCGACTTCGATCCCGAGGCGGCCGCGGCGTGGCGCCCACGGTTCAACGTCGCGCCGACCGATCGACACCCGGTGTTGGTGCGAGACGATGGCCGCCGCCGCCTCGCGCTGGCGACCTGGGGGCTGGTCGCACCCCGCGACGAGGGCTTGCCGCGGCCGCCGATCCACATCAACGCGCGGGCCGAGACCCTCGCGGGACGAGGGCTGTTCCGCGGGCCACTGCAGCGGCTGCGACTGGGCGTGGTCGCCGACGGCTTCTACGAGTGGACGGGACCCCGCCAGGCGCGGCAGCCGATTCGATTCCACCGCCGCGATGGTCGCCCGTTCGTGTTCGCGGCCGTGGCCACGCGCCCGCGCACCACCCAGGGCACGGTCGCGCTGCCGCGCTTCGCGATCGTCACCACCGCGCCGAACGCCCAGGTCGCGGCGGTGCACGACCGCATGCCGGTAATCCTCGACGACGACGACGTCGATGCCTGGCTGTCGCCGCAGCCCGATGACGCCGAGCCCGACGCGTGGCTGGCGGGCCTGACCGCGCTGCTGCACACGGCCCCGGATGACGCGCTCGTGGCCACGCCGGCGTCACCGCGGGTCAACGACGTGCGCAACGACGACCCGGCGTGTCTCGAGCCACCGTTGACGCTGTTCTGACCCTGCGCTACCGCGGCGGGTAACGAGCCTCGTCGAGCGGCGCACCCAGGTGGGCGGCCAGCAGATCATCGGCGACGCAGGTGATCTCCTCTGCCAGCTCGAGCTGATCGAGCCAGGGCCTGGGGATCGCGTCGACTCCCCACGCGGCGCCGAGGATGTTCCCCACCAGCGATCCGGTGCTGTCGCTGTCACCACCGTGGTTGACCGCGAGCAGGACACCGTCGCTGAAATCGCGGGCCGAGAGCGCGCAGTAGATCGCGATCGCCAGCGCCTCCTCGGCGATCCAGCCGCCACCGAGCGACTCGACGGTGTGGGGCCCCCGCGGGGCCCGGGCCGCGGCCAGCATCGCGGCATCGATCGCGGCTCCGACCTCGCCACCGAGCACGGCGCCGAGCTCGTCGCGCACACGCGCGACCGCCTGCGCGATGGGGGTGCCGCCGGTGACATAGGCGATGAGTGCCGCGAACGCGCCGCCGGCGAGGTAGCCCGCCGGATGACCGTGGGTGATCGCGCAGGCCTGGCAGCCGATCTCGAACGGGCGCTCGCCCAGCAGGCCCACCGGCGCCACCCGCATCACGCCGCCGCAGCCCTTGGAGTCGTTGATGGGGTACTGCACGCTGCCGGCCTGCGCGAGCGTCAGCGCCGACAGGCAGGTGTTCCCCGGCGCGCGCTGGCTGTGCAGCGCGGGAACACGGATGAGCCAGCCGTCGAGCGCGTCGTCGTAGTTGGGGCTCGCCGAGCGCTGGGCTTGCGTGTGCAACCACCGAAGGTATGCGCGGTGCAACGCCTCGACCGGATCGAGCGCGACCCCGCGGGCCCGGGCGGCGCGGCAGCGGATGAGGCCCTCGGCGGTGAAGAGCGTCATCTGGGTGTCGTCGGTGATGGCCCCGCGACGACCGTAGACCTCGGCGTAGTCCTGCGTCCCCGCGGCGCCGAAGCGCGACTGGATCTCCGGCAGCCGCATGAACTCCACCGCGGCCCCCAACGCATCGCCGACCGCCCCGCCGAGCAGGCAGCCGCGGAAGCGCGGGGTGAGATCCGGGTGCGTCACCTGGGCGACATCGTAGCAGGGGACGCACCCGGCCACCGCGGCGAACCGCCGTCGCCCGGCCCATGGTAGACATCGTGTCCATGTCGCATCCGCGTGTCGCCCGTCGGACCCCGGCCCGTCACTCCCTCGCGGGGCTGATCTCGACCGCCGCACTCGCGACGCTGGTCGGTTGGGGCTGCGCCGAGATGCGACAGAACATGCGCAACGAGTTCGTGTCGGTGCGCGGGGCATGGTTCTGCGCCAAGGCTGGCTGTGCGCCAGCGCAGATGCAGCGCTCGAGCAAGGCCCACCGCGAGGGCGACGTGACCGTCGCCCACGGCAAGATCGCCAACGGCGTCGCGGTGGTGTTCAACGCCGGCAAGCCACCCAAGAGCTTCAGCGCCCACGTCAGCGACTGCGCCGGGCATCAGGCCGAGGTGCCGGCCGACAAGGTGCTCGCCCCCGGTGGCCACGGCATCGCGGGACAGGCCGATTCGTACGCGGTCGTCATCACCCGCGCCGACTACCCCGCGCTCGAGCTCGGCGGTGCGTGCAAGCGCTGGACGGTGACCACCGACGCGACGTGGGACAAGGGCGCGTGGCAACAGAAGGCCGGCCTGCAGGACGGTTGAGCACGCCGGCGGGCGCGCGGTTCGATCGCCGCATCGCCTTGCTGACGCTGCTCTACTTCTGCCAGGGGCTGCCGGGCGGTTTCCTCGCGGTCGCGCTGCCGGTGATCCTGCTGCAGCAGGGCGTCGATCTCACGCGCGTGGGCTTCGTGTCGGCGCTGTCGTTGCCGTGGGCGCTCAAGCTGCTGTGGGCGCCGTGGGTCGATCGTCGCTACAGCCGCCGCATCGGCCGTCGGCGCAGCTGGATGCTGCCGGCGATGCTGGTGATGTTGCTGTGCACCGCCAGCATCGGCGTGCTCGATCCGAGCGAATCGCTGGTGCCGATCCTCGCGCTGTTCGGCCTGCTCAACCTCGCCGCCGCGACGCAGGACATCGCGGTCGACGGCTACGCGGTCTCGCTGCTGCGGGATCGCGAGCTCGCGACCGGCAACGCGGCGCAGGTCGGCGGCTTCAAGCTGGGCAACTTGGTCGGCGGCGGGGTCCTGCTGGCGGCCTCGGGGTGGCTGGGCTGGGGCGGCGTGTTCGCGATCATGTCCGGCTGCATCGCCGCCGCCTTCGTCGCGGTGGTGGTGCTGCGCGAGCCCAGCGACGACCGCGTCCCCAGCGGTGACACCTGGGCGCTGGTCCGCAGCAGCGTGCGGACGCTGCTGCGCCGCCCCGCGTTCGTGGCGTTCCTGGTGGCGGCGAAGTTCGGCGAGAGCACCGGCGGCGTGTTGGTCAAGCCGGCGATGGTGCAGCACGGGTTCACGCGCGAGCTCATCGGCACCCTCGACGGCGTGCTCGGCAGCATCGCGACCATCGCCGGCGCCGGGCTCGGTGGCGTGCTGGCGCGGCGGCTCGGTTGGGCGCGTTGCTTCGTGGCGGCGTCGTGCCTGCAAGGCGCTGCGCTGGTCGTGCTCGCGTACTACCAGGCCGGCGAGGTCACGCCGCTGGGCTTCGGGCTGCGAGCGGCGCTCGAGCACCTCGGCGGCGGCGCGGTCGCGGTCGCGGTCTTCATGCTGGCGATGTCGCGCTGCAGCCCCGAGGCCGGCGGGGTCGACTTCACCGCCGCGCAGGTGACCTACATGCTGGGCGCTGCGCTGGCGGGTCCGATCGCGTCGGCGCTCGCGGACGCGGTCGGGATCACGCCGGTGATGGCCGCGGGCGGCTTCCTGACCATCGCGATTGCGTGGCTCGGGTTCGTCGGCCGCGAACGGATCGCCGCGCCGCTCACAGCGGACCCAGGCGCCGATAGTCGCTCGGGGTGAGCCCCATCGCGCGCGCGAAGGCGCGGCTGAAGCTGGGATGATCGGCGAAGCCGATCGACACCGCGATGTCGACGATCGGGGTGTCGCTGGTGCGGAGCATGCGGGCGGCGTGGCACAGCCGAAGCGTGCGCAGGAACGCTCCCGGCGTCATGCCGACGACCTGGTCGAACTGCCGCACGAAGTGGAACTTCGACAGCTCCGCGATCTCGGCCAGCCGATCGAGGCTGACTTGATCCGCGGCCGCGCCGGGCGGCAGCTCGCGCATGTACTCGAGCGCGCGCGCGATCTTGCGGTGCGGCACCCGGCTGCTCGAGCGCTGCATCGGCGTGCGCAGGTTCGAGAACTCCTCGAACGCGTGCACGACCACGCGGGTGAGCGCAGCCTCGATCGCGAGAGGATCACCGGCGGTCGGCTCGCGCACCCGGGTGGGCGCGAGCTGGGGTGGCGCGAGTCGTCGCGGCACGTCGAGCTCGGGGTCGTCGACGGTGCCCTCGGCGGGGAACAACACCGCGGCGTCGTGGTGCTGGACCGCGGCCAGGAGACCGCACATCTCTTCGACCAGCGCGGGCTGGTTCGCGATGCGCACCACCGTGAACTCGGGCTGTCGAACCGGCGTGTCGAGCTGGGACGCGAGCCGCTGCACCCACGCCGCGTCGACGTACAGGCTGATGTACTCGATCTCTTCGCCCTCGGTGTTGCCGGTGTGCACCTGCAGCGGGTTGATGAGCGCGACGTCGCCGGCGCGGAACTCATGGAGCTTGCCGGCCACGTGGCACTGCTCGTCACCGCGCAGCTGCGCACAGATGAGGTACTCGTCGTGGAAGTGCGGCGCGAGTGGGACGCGGCTCGCGCTGCCGCACGCGTGATACAGCGAGAATCCCGGTCCGCCGTAGAACGCCGCGGTGAGTCGAGGCCGCATCGGCTCGCACTCTACACCAACGCGAGGCGTCGGCCATGCGGAGCGGCGTCGGTCGTGAGAAGCTCGCATGGCGCCGGTGGACCACCGGCTGGATCCCGGCGTGGGAACCCACGCGGGGCGCGATCGCACTGCCCATGACGCACCCACTCGAGCCGGTCTGTTTCGATCACGACGACGCTGCCGCGCGCGGGCGCGCGCACGGCGAGCTGTGGCGCGCCGAGATCCACGAGCTGGCCGAGATCCGCTGTGCGCTGATGCTGCACGACGCGGCAGCGGTCGGCGTTCGGCTCGACCGCGCCGGGCTCGAAGCCCTCGCCGGCACCCATCTGCCGCTGCTCGCCCGCGAGGAGCCCGAGGCCCACGCCGAGCTGCTCGGCATCGCGACCGGCTCCGATCTGTCGCCCGAGCGGATCGTGGTGCTCAACCACTACACCGATCTGCGCGACGTGCTGTTCTCGCCCGGCGCGCTCACGCGCGAGCCCGATGGCTGCACGGCGATCTATCTCCACGGGCGCGAGGGGCCCACGCTGGGACAGACCTGGGACATGCATGCCAGCGCGGCGCCGTATGTCCGCATGATGCGGATCGCGCCCCGTCACGGCGGCACCGAAGTGTTGTGCCTGACGCTGGTCGGCTGCCTCGCGCTCGCGGGCATCGGCCAGCACGGCGTCGCAGTCACGATCAACAACCTCTGCAGCACCGACGCCCGCGTGGGCCTGGTGTGGCCAGCGCTGGTGCGCTCGCTGCTCGCGTGCCCCGACGCGCCGACGGCGTACGCACGCCTGCGCCGCGCCCCGCTGGGCTCGGGCCACCACTACATGATCGCCGATGCGCGCGCCTTCTACGGCGTCGAGTGCAGCGGCGCACACAAGGTGCTCACCCAGAGCGGGCCCAAGGCCGCGCACCTGCACACCAACCACTGCTTCGATCCGGTGCTGCGCACGTGCGAGGCGGTGCCGCGCGTGACGACCACGTTCGCGCGGCTGAACATGGCCACGACCCTCTACGCCCAGCAGCGGCCGCGCGATCTCGAGGGCCTGTGGTCGCTGCTCGGCAGCCACGACGGCGAGCCGCGGAGCATCTGCACCCACGTCGAGGGTGACGATCCCTCGGCGTCGCGCACCTGTGCACGCATCGCGATGCTGCCTACGCAGGGACGCATGCGTGTGGCCCTCGGCTGCAGCCGCGAGGGCGAGCCGCTCGAGCTGCAGCTCGAGCGATTCATGCCCGACGACGCGCCGGTCGACGCCTGATCCGCGGTCTTGGCCGCGCTACACTGCCGGCGCAACCGTGGCTGTCCAGGACAACGAACCGGATCGATGGGGCGAGCGCCTCCCGCGGCGGCTGGGCCCGTGGAGCGCCGGCGCCGTCGTCATCGGCTCGACCATCGGCAGCGGCATCTTCCGCACGCCGGCGGTGATCGCCGAGCGGGTCGAGAGTCTCGCGATGTTCGCGTTGGTCTGGGTCGCGGGGGCCGTGATCGCGCTGTGCGGCGCGCTGACCTACGCGGAGCTGTCGAGCATGATGCCGCGGACGGGCGGCATCTACGTCTACCTGCGCGAGGCGTTCGGGCGACTGCCGGCGTTCCTGTTCGGCTGGGCCGAGCTGTTGGTGCTGCGACCTGCGGCCTACGGTGCGATCGCGATCACGTGTGCGGACTACACCTGGCGCTTGCTCGGTGCCGACGGCGAGGCCGCGGCGCTGCTCGGGCTCACGCGTACGCAGCTGACGGCCGCGGGCCTCATCCTGGTGGTCGGGGTCGCCAACATGCGCGGGGTCACGCTCGGCGCCGCGATTCAGAACGTCAGCACCGTGCTCAAGATCGCGGCGCTGCTGGCCCTGTGTGGGCTCGGGGCCCGCTACGCGTTCGACGTCGGGCCCGCAGTCGGCGGCACCACGCGCACGCTCGAGACGCCGACGGCCGCGTTCGGGCTCGCGATGGTGTCGGTGCTGTGGGCCTACGACGGCTGGAGCGACGTCGGCTTCGTGAGCGGTGAGGTCCGCGATCCCCAGCGAACGCTGCCGCGGGCGTTCTTGCTCGGCACACTGGCGGTCGCGGTGCTCTACCTCGCGGTGAACGTGGCGTACCTGGCCGTCATCCCGCTGGCCGAGATGCCGCGGCGGGAGCTGGTGGCGGCCGACGTCGCTGCGATCGCGATCGGGCAGGGTGGGGTCGCGTTCGTCTCGGCGGCGGTCGCGGTGAGCACCTTCGGCACCCTCAACGGGTCGCTCATGACCGGCCCGCGAGTGTTCTACGCCATGGCCGAGGATGGTTTGTTCTTCCGCGCGCTCGCCCACGTCGATCCGCGCCACGGCACGCCCAGTCGCGCGATCGGGATGTCGGTGGTGCTCGGCATCGTGTTCGTGTCGATCCGCGGCTTCGCGGAGCTGGCCGATCAGTTCGTGATCGGCATCTGGCCGTTCTACGCAGCCGGTGTGCTCGCGGTGTTCGTGCTGCGGCGGCGCGAGCCCACACGCGAACGGCCGTACCGCACCTGGGGCTATCCGTGGGTGCCGGGGGTGTTCCTGCTGGCGACGCTCTACCTGCTGGGCTCGTATCTCGTGACCCAGCCGCTGATGTTCCTGGCGTCGTTCGGGGTGATCGGGCTGGGCGTGCCGGTCTATCGGGTCTGGATCGCGCGCAGGTCGACGTCGTCGGGGTAGTCGCGCTCGACGCGGCGCCGCAGCGCGCTCTTCTCGAGCTTGCCCATGCCGTTGCGCGGCAGCTCGTCGAGCAGCAGCCACTGTCGCGGGCACTTGTAGTCAGCCAGGTGTGCCCGCGCGAACGCGGTCAGCACGGTGTGGAGCTCCGCCAGGGCGGGGCAGCCCGGCGCCGGCACGATCGCGGCCGTCACGTGCTCGCCCCACGTCGCGTCGGCGACCGCAAAGACGGCAATGTCCGCGACCCAGGCGTGCTCGCGCAGCACGTCCTCGACCTCGCGGGCCGAGAGCTTGAAGCCGCCACTCTTGATGATGTCGGTGCTGCTGCGCCCGACGATGCGCACGTGCCCGCACGCATCGATGGTCACCACGTCGCCGGTGCGAAACCACGGCCCGTCGAAGGCCGCCGCGGTGGCCACGTCGTCGCGCCAGTAGCCCTGCATCAGCGAGCTCCCACGCACCTGCAGCTCGCCCATGCGGCCGTCGACGGCGTCCAGTGGTCGTCCGTCGTCGTCGACGACGCGGATCTCCACGCCCTGCACCGGGCACCCGACGGTGCCGACCCGTCGCGGTCCTTGGTAGGGATTCGACAGCGTGATCAGCGTCTCGGTCATGCCGTAGCGCTCGAGGATCGCGTGGCCGGTCGCGGCCTCGAAGCGGTGGAACACATCCGGGGTGAGTGCGGCGCTGCCGGCCGTGAACAGGCGCGCGCGTGCCAGCACGGCCGCGTCGTCCGGCTCGCGCGCGAGGTGGGCCAACAGCTGCACGTACATCGTCGGCACCCCCATGAACACGCTCGCGCCGTGGTCGGCGACGTCGCGCACCACCTGCGCGGGGTCGAAGCGCGGGTGCAGGCGCACGGCCACGCCGTGGAGCATCGCGGCGAAGATGCCGATCGCCAGGCCGTGCACGTGGAAGAGCGGCAGCGCCAGCGAGAGCACGTCGTCGGGACCGAAGTGCCACGCGCGGCCGAGCGCCGCCATGTTGCCGATCAGCGCCCGCCACGGCAGCGCGACCCCCTTGCTGCGGCCGGTCGTGCCCGAGGTGTAGATGAGCAGCGCAATCGCCTCGTCCTCCAGCGCGACCGGCTCGAGCGGGGCCGCGTCGACGTGCGCGAGCGCGTCGAGCCCCACACGGCGTCGCTCGGGGCCGATCGAGACCAGGCGTTCATCCTGCGTCGACGCCAGCACCAGCAGACGCGGGTCACTGTCGGACACGACGTGTACCAGCTCGCCCTCGGTGTGGCGCGGGGACATCGGCACCGCGATCGCGCCGAGCGCCTGCGCCGCGAGCACGGCGACCACGAACTCGACGCTGGGCGGCCCTAGCAACGCCACGCGATCACCCGGCACGACCCCGAGCGAGCGCAGCATCGACGCGGCGCCGCCGATGCGGGTCACCAGCGCGGCTGCATCGAGGCTTTGCCGGGCATCCTCGAGCGCGCGCGACCGTGGTCGCGCCAGCGCGGCGAACCAGCGCGCGCGCGCCGGGCCCATGATCGTCGTCGTCATCGGCACGCGTCCCCCGGCGCGCACACAGCTCCACACCGCGTCCCCACGGCGGCCGAGCACGGGGGCATCGCGACGCCGGATCCCACGTGGCTAGCCCAGCGTGACCGCGAGGCCACCGAGGATCGCGAGATAGACCACGAAGCCCATGACCTGACCGCGCTTCACGAGCAGCAGCAGCGCGCGCAGTGCCAGCAGCCCGACCACCAGCGATGCCGCGAACCCGGCGGCGGCCGGCCCGGCCCCGAGCGAGCCCTGGGCGCCGTGGCGCACCAGATCGAGCCCCTCCTTCGCGACCGCACCGCCGACGGCGATGACGCTGATGAGGAAGGAGAAGCGCGCCGCGGCAACGCGATCGATGCCCAGCAGCAGCGCCGAGGAGATCGTCGTGCCGCTGCGCGAGACCCCCGGGAGGATCGCGGTCACCTGCGCCAGCCCGATGAGCAGGGCCTGCAGCGCCGACGGCATGCGTCCGGGGTGCGGCGGCGGGTGGCGTCGCTCGTGGCGAAAGCCCAGCCACAGCGCGGCGCCGGTGATCCAGAGGAACACGCCGATCCACGGGATGCTGGACTCGAACGCGATCACGGCGTCCTCCACGCCCGGCAGCAGGACCAGCCCCAGCGGAGCGCTGGCGACGATCATGCCCACCAACAATTGGCGCTCGTCGTCGCTTGGCCGCGCCCGCAGCAACGCCTGGGTGAGCTGCCACAGATCGGCGCGGTAGGTCCAGATCACCGCCAGCAGCGTGCCGGCGTGCACGATGATCGTGAACTGGTGCCCGCCGCCGCCGGCGTCGATGTGCAGCAGCCGCTGTCCCAGCGCGAGGTGTCCGTCGGAGCTGATCGGCAGGAATTCGGTGATGCCCTGCAGCACCCCCAGCGCGATCGCCCACGGCACCGACAGCGCCTGGCCGGGCGCGGCATCGGCCGCCCACGCCAGGGCGCTGCACGCGAACACGCAGATCGCGGCCGCGAGCAGCGGTGCGATACCATGGCGTCGGTGGGCTACCTGCTGCTGACCGCGGGGATCGTCGCGACGCTGCAGGGGGCTGCCTGGCTGGGCCGTGGGCGGCGTGCGCTCGGGGTCGTCGTCGCGATCGGCGGCGTCGTCGGGTTGATTTCGGGTGTGGTCCACGTGCGTGTGCCCGGCTTCTTCGACGGCTAGCCCTCACCGACGCGGTGGCGTGGCAGCTCCTGGGTCGACTCGTGATCGAACTCGAACTCGCCGGCGACCTCCGAGTAGTCGCGGTCGCGTCGATCCACACGGCCGCGCGCCCACAGCGTGTCCTCGATCGCATGCATCAGCGGCCGGGTGCTGCGGCGCTCGAGCGCGCTCACGAGGAAGCTGCGGACGACGTCGAGGTCGCGCCGTTCGGCATGGCGTTGCAGCGCCGCCAGTGAGGTGGGGTCGAGCGTGTCGACCTTGTTGAACACCATCAGCCGCGGGACCTTGGCGGCACCGAGGTCGTGGAGGATGTGCTCGACGCTCGCGATCTGCTGCTCCTGGTCGGTGTCGCCGGCGTCCACCACGTGCAGCAGCAGATCCGCGTCGGCGAGCTCCTCGAGGGTTGCGGAGAACGCCTGCAGCAGCGCCGGCGGCAGATCGCGGATGAAACCCACGGTGTCGAGCAGCACGATCTCGTGATCGTGCGGGAAGCGAACGCGCCGCACCGTCGGATCGAGCGTCGCGAACAGCTTGTCCTCGGCGTCGACGCTGCTGTTGGTGACGGCGTTCAGCAGCGTGCTCTTGCCGGCGTTGGTGTACCCGACGATGGCGACGACCGGTACCGCGGTGCGTCGACGCTCTGCGCGCTGCTGCTCGCGGCGCTTGCGGAGCGTCGAGAGCCGCCGCTCGAGATCGACGATGCGGTCCTTCGCGCGGCGACGATCGACCTCGAGCTTGGTCTCGCCCGGGCCGCGCCCGCCGATGCCGCCGGCCAGGCGCGACATCATCGTGCCCTTGCCGACCATCTTCGGCAGGTTGTAGCGCAGCTGCGCCAGCTCGACCTGCAGCTTGCCGTCGGAGCTCTTGGCGTGGCGCGCGAAGATGTCGAGGATCAACATCGTGCGGTCGATGACCTTGAGGTCGGTCTCGTCGGCGATGGTGCGGGCCTGCGACGCGGTGAGCTCGGGGTCGCAAACCAGCACCTCGACGTCCTGCTCGAGCGCTCGCACCAGCACCTCGCGCAGCTTGCCCTGGCCGAAGAACGTCCGCGGGTCGGGGTGGGGTCGACGCTGCTCGACCAGCTCGACGAGCGCGAGCGAGTCCGTGCGGCACAGCTCGCGCAGCTCGGCCTTGCGCGCGGCGACGTTGGGGCCGCCGTCGTGGACGAGCAGCGCCATCGCGCGCGTGCCCTGCTGCAGCGCGCGTGCGCGGGCCGTGGCCGCCACCAACTCGGCCTCGAGGTTGCGCACGAAGCCGTCGAACGGCAGCGGTAGATCCGGCGGCGCCTCGATGTCCTCGTCGTCGCGGACGAGCGCCGACAGGGTCGTGCGCGGCCACGTGCGGGTGATGAAGGCCTCGCTGGCCTCGTCGGGCGCGGGGGCCAGGCACGCCAGGTCGGCCTGCAGGCCCGCCGGGCCACGGTGGATCGCGACCAGCAGGTCGAGCCGCAGCTTGGTGAGATCGGCGAGCTCCTCGCGCGCGAGTGGCTCGGGCACCAGGTGCGCGAGCACCAGTCGCACGCCGCGCAGGCGCCCCGCCACGCCGCGCACGCGGGCGAACTCCGGCAACTGCACGCTGTGCGCGTTGCCGAGGATGACCCGCGAGATGCGGCCACGTCGATCGATGAACAGGCCGATGCGACGGTTGAGCTCGACCGCGAGGTCGACGAGCTCGCGCGCCAGCGCGCCGCTGACGACGCGGTCGGCTGGCACGTTGCGCTCGGCCAGGCGCTGCAGCGCCTTGACCTGGCTGGCCTTCAGGTTCGCGGTGTCGCCGAAGATCTCGTGGACGCTCACTGCGGCGCACGCTCATCGAGCACGCGCATCGCTACCGCGAGCGCCTGCTCGGCACGTCGGACGGCGTCGCGCCGCGCCGACAGATCGGCCTCGGTGCCGCGCAGCGAGCTGCGCGTCCGCTCGAGGTCGGCGACCGCGTCGCGCAGGCTCTGGCTCTCGCGTTCCAGCGCCGCGGCGAACTCGTCGCGCTCCTCGGTGAGCCGTGCTGCGGTGGCGGCGGCCTCGTCGCGGGTCTCCGCGAGCAGCTTGCTCGCGCGCTCACGCTCGGCGCGGGCGGTCTCCTCGGCCTCGGTCAGCTGCACGCGCAGCTTCTCGGTCTCGCTGCGGGCAGCCGCCAGCGCGTCTTCGCCCTCGCTGCGGATCTTCTCGACCTCGGTGCGTCGCTGACTCTCGGCGAACTCGAGCTCGGCCTGCTGCTCCTCGGCCTGGGCCCGCAGTGCCGCCGCCTTCTCGGTTTCGGCCTGCTCGCGGGCCTCGGCGAGCGCCGCGGCGCGCTCCTCCTCGCCCTCGCGCTTGATGCGTTCGATGTCGCGACGCAGGCTCGCGGCCTCGTCCTCGAGCGTCGACACGGCCGTGCTCAGCTCGCTGCTGCGGGCGCGGGCCTGGTCGAGCGCGGCGCTGAGCTCCGCCAGCTGCGATCGCGAGGTCGCGAGTTCTCGATCGAGCCCCTCCACCTTGCCGCGCGACTCGGTGAGATCGTGCTCGCTGGCGTGCACGCGGGCCTGCAGGCCGGCGATCTCCGCCTGCAGCTTCTGCTCGGCTGCGGCCGCGGTGGCGGCGGCACCGGCGAGTTCGTCCTCGGCGTCCTTGATCTTCTTCTGCGCGTGCTCGAGCCGTGCCTTGAGGCCCTCTTCGCGCTTGAGGATCGTGTTCTTGTCGCGGGTGGCCGCATCGGCGCGCTCGCGAGCGGTGATGACCTGTTCCTCGGAGCCGATCAGCTTCTCCTCGATGTCGCCGATCTGCGCCTGGAGCTCGCGGTTCTTGTGCTTGAGGTCGAGCGCAGCGCGGTCGCGGCTCTCGAGCTCTTCCTTGAGCGCGAGGATCTCGCGGTTCTTGGCGTTGAGCTGGGCTTTGAGCTGGATGACCTCGCGCTGGGCTCGGAACTCGCCGGGCGCAGTCGCACCCTCGCCCTCGTCGCCGCTGACCTCGGGCTCCGACGCGACGGGCTCGGGCGTCGCGGCCCGCTGGGGTTCGGGCGCGGTCGCCCGCACGGGCTCGGGCTCGGGCGCCTCGGCCGGCGTCGGCTCGGGCGCTGCCTCCGGCTCCGCATCGGCGTCGACGATGGCGGCGCCGGTGATCGACGATGCCGCCTCGAAGGGCTCCTCGGTCAGGCCCTCGTCGAGCGTGAGGGCGTCGAACGCCGCGTCGGTCTCGACCCCGAGCGCGACCTCCTCCACCGGCGCAGGCCCGGCCGGGACCGGCGCATGCGGCCCGGTCTCGTGGGACATCGCCGCGAACTCGGCGTCGAACTCGTGCATCGCCAGGGCATCGGCTGCCTTGGTCGACGGCTCCTCGGTGTCGTCGATGTCGACGTCCAGGGCGGCGTCGCCGTCGTCACCGGCCGGTAGCTCGATGAGGGTCCGCACGACCTCCAGCAGCTGGCCGTTGGCGAACGGCAGCTTGAGGTACTCGTCGGCGTGGGTCTTGAGGTTGCGGTGCTGGTTGAAGACGTCGTCCGAGACCCCCGACGCGTACATCACCAGCGGGACGTACTTCGTCTCGTCGTTGCGGCGCAGCTTGTTGCAGACCGAGAACCCCGAGACGTTGGGGAGCTCCACGCGCAGGAAGATGATGTCGGGCGTCGAGGTCCGCGCCAGCGTCATCGCGTCGGATGCGTCCTGCGTGGTGGTGAACTCGAACCCGTGGGGCCGCAGCACGACCTCGATGGCACGAGCTGCATCGGGATCCGCGTCGATGATCAGCGCCGAAAACACGGCGCCCAGAGTAGCGGTTCGCCTGGGGTCCGACCAGGGCCGAACGCGCGTGCAGGCCCGCGAGATCGCGGGGCTCTCGCCCTCCTCGTCCGCTCGCGGGCCGCGGCCCGGTCGTGCCGGCACGGACCCGTCGCCCGCGCGGACCCGCTACGGCCGCGGTTGCTCGGTGACCTTCTGTTCGGCGAGCTCGAGCAGGACTGCGATGTCGCCGTGGCGTGGACCGCCCTCGAGCACGAGCCGGTGCGCCACGCCGCCGTAGTCGAAGCGAAGCGCCGGTTCACCCCCGACGGTGTGGTCGACCAGGAAGCGGTGGCCGCGGAACTCGACCGGGAGGCCTTGCATCGGGGCGACCCCGCGCGGGGCCTGGTGGTCGATCACGTGCTGACCGGTGGGCAGGCCCTCGCGCAGCACCTGGTAGCGCAGCCGCGCGCCGGCGGCACTGTGATCGCCCGGCTCGAGGTCGGCGCGGACCAGCTGCAGCTCACCGCGAGGGACCGCGTGCATGGGTGGCAACGACTCGCCGGGTCGAGCTGCGGGGGCGACGGCCACGGTCTGCGGCTGCGGCGGGTCGGCGGCCTGCGGCGCAGTGCCCAGCGCAGCGCCGAGCCCCTGCGCGGGCATCCGCTCGACCGGCACGAAGCCCTCGCGGGCGACGAAGAACAGGCCGACGGCGACGGCGCTCGCCGGTACCATCACCATTGCGCCGCGGGCCATGTCTGCCACCGCGCCGCCCAGGCGCGCCCACATCGAGGGCCCGCGTACGGGCGCGGGGCGGGTGACCGGGAGCGCGGGTTGTTCGGCGTCGATCGCATCGAGGGCGGCGCCGATCCGCGCGCGCAGGGCCTTGGGCGCCGCGTCGCGATCGACCGCCCGCAGCGTGGCGCGCACCCACTGTTGCTCGGCCACGGCCGAACGACAGGGGCGGCAGTCCTCGAGGTGGCACGCGACCCGCTCCTGCTCGGCGACCGCGAGCTCGCCGTCCACGTAGGGCTGGAGCAGCGCGGCGGTGTCGGAGCACTCCGAGCGGATGTCCTGCAAGCTCATGCCTGTCCTCGCATACGATAGTCTTCGATATGGACGGTGTTGCCGCGCGTCTGTTCGTCGCGGTGGTTGCGATCGCCGGGATTTGCGAACCCCAGCTCGACCGCGTGGTCGTGCAGCAGCTTGTGCAGCAGCTTGCGACCGCGGAAGATGCGGCTCATCACGGTGCCGATCGGGCAGTCCATGATCTCGGCGATCTCCTTGTAGGCGAGGCCTTCGAGATCGGCGAGGATCACGGCCATTCGGTAGTCCTCGGGCACCGACTCCAGAGCCGTCATGATGCGCTCGCGGGTGATGCGAGCGCCGAGCGCGAGCTCGGGGTTGGGCATCGAGGTCGTCGGGTGGCCGACCGCCGCCTCGACGCCGATCGCCGGCAGCTGCGCCTCGAGGTCGTGGGTCGCGGCGCGGTTGCGGTTCGCGCGGTGGTAGCGGTTGATGAAGGTGTTGCGCAGGATCGTGAAGAGCCACGCGCGCACCGAGGTGCCACTCTTGAAGGTGTGCCAGAAGCGGTAGGCGCGGACGTACGCGTCCTGGACCAGGTCTTCGGCCTCGGCGGCATTGCGGGTCAGTCGCAGTGCCGCCCCGTACAGGGCATCCAACTGGGGAAGCGCGGTGGCTTCGAACTCCTGGCGGGCAGTGATTTCCATCGGGCCAGCCGGCGACCAGCGCCACCGTGACAATATTTCCGACCCCGGGCATCCCTGCCCGGGCACCCGGCGTCAACTCCGGGGAATCCGTCGACATTTCCCCGCCCATGCCAGTTCCTGGAGCCGTGATGGGCGGGTTTTCGAGCCCTTCACGAGCCCGCCGCCGCGCGGGCCGCCCCCCGAAGCGCGCCGCCCGGACCGCCAACTTCGGTAGGTTCGGGCCGAACATGGTCGTGCCCGCCCCGCAGCATCGAAGCCCCCTGGCCACGCGCTACGCGACCCGAGCGATGGTCGCAAACTTCGACGACCACCGCCGCGCGGTACTCTGGCGCGATCTGTGGATCGCTCTGGCCGACGCCGAACGTGCGCTCGGCCTGCCGATCGCACAGGCGCAGATCGACGCGATGCGTCAGCACCGCGACCATGTCGATCTCGAGCGCGTCGCCGAGCACGAGGCGCGCCTGCGTCACGACGTGATGGCCCACGTGCACCACTTCGGCGAGCTGGTCGGCCCCGGCGCGGAGAAGATCATCCACCTCGGCGCGACCAGCTGCTACGTGACCGACAACGCCGAACTGATCATGATGCGCGACGGTCTCGAGCTGCTGATGGACCGGGTGTTCGCGGCGCTCGAAGGTCTGCGCGACTTCGCGGTCGCGCATCGCGACCTCGCGACCCTCGCCTATACCCACTTCCAGCCCGCCCAGCTCACGACCGTGGGCAAGCGCGCCGTGCTGTGGGCGCAGGACCTCGCGCTCGACCTCGAGTCGCTGGCGGCGCTGCGCGAGCGGCTGCCGATGCGCGGGGTCAAAGGGACGACCGGCACGCAGGCCTCGTTCCTGGCGTTGTTCGAGGGCGACCATGGCAAGGTCCGCGAGCTCGATCGCCGCGTCGCGGAGGCGATGGGCTTCGCCCACACGATTGCCGCGACGGGACAGACCTACACCCGCAAGATCGACACGTGGGTGGTGAACGTGCTCGCCGACGTGAGCGCGTCGGCGGCGAAGTTCGCCGCCGATCTGCGCCTGCTGGCCCACGAGCGCGAGCTCGAGGAACCGTTCGAGCGCGATCAGATCGGCTCGAGCGCGATGGCGTACAAGCGCAATCCGATGCGCTGCGAGCGGATCTGCAGCCTCGCGCGCTTCGTGCAGTCCTTGGCCAGCAGTCCGCCGCAGACCCACGCCAACCAGTGGCTCGAGCGGACCCTCGACGACAGTGCGAACCGACGGCTGGTGATCACCGAGGCGTTCCTCGCCACCGACGCGATCTTGAACTTGGTGGTGGACGTCGTGACCGGGCTGGTCGTGAACCCCGGGGTCATCGCCGCGAACATGCGCGACGAGCTGCCGTTCATGGCGACGGAGAACGTGATCATGGCCGGGACCAAGGCGGGTTGCAGTCGCCAGGAGCTGCACGAGCGCGTGCGTCGGCACGCCCACGCCGCTGCCACGCGCATGAAAGCCGAGGGTTGCGCCAACGATCTGCTGGAGCGGATGCGCGGTGACGACCTGCTCGGTCCCCACGTGCCGTCCTCGCCGATCGACCCCGCTGCGTACGTCGGGCGGGCGCCGCAGCAGGTCGACGAGTTCGTGCGCGAGGTGATGTCGCCGCTGCTCGCGGCCCACGCCGCGCGACGGGGTCGCTTCGCCGCCCGCGTCGCGGTGTGAGGGCCCCGCGCCGGGAGCCCACCGCGGGACGATCGGCGAGGCAGGTGCGCGCCCGCCCACGCGGTCGCTTCAAGGCTCGCGCGCGCACCGTCGATGGCCCGAACGTGGTGGCCTGCATGGGATCGAGGATGGCGTCGGTGACGGTCGGCGTGGTGCTGGTCGGGGGCTGCTTCCCGGCGCCCAAGTCCGACACCGCGCTCGCCGGTTCTGGCACCAGTGGCATCGATCTCGGCGGCAGTGACGAGTCCCCGTTCGGCAGCGAGAGCGGTGGGTCGACCGGCGGCGCGCAGGGCAGCAGCGGCGGCGGTGACACCACCGGCACCGCGACGACGGCCGCGCTCGACGGCACCGGCAGCAGTGGCGGTGGCGACACCGGCGGTGGATGGGACACCGATGGCGGCGAGCTACCGCCGGGCTTCCCCGGCGTGTAGCCGTTCGGCGACGACGTCCGCGAGCTCGATCTCGTGGGGGTGTGGACCCTGCCGTGGCAGCCCGTCGGCGTGCCGAGCGTGACGCTGACGATCGACGCGGCGGGTGACTTCACGTGGAGCGAGTACGACGCCGCGTGCGTGCGCGAGGGCGGCGGCGACGGCTTCCTCTGGGTGAGCAGCGGTCAGTTGGTGCTGCACTTCGACGCCTGGGATCAGCCGCTGCCGTGGGACACCGAGGCAGCGTTGGGCGTGGCCGTCGAAGCGCCGTTCCGCACGCGGCTGGGGTACACGCCGATGGGTGGCTACCTCGGGTTGGCGGCGCCCGAGCGCATGACCGCGATCGCGCCGTGGAGCGGCCGTGCGTATGTGCGGCTCGACGGCGGCTCGGGCGGCGCGGGTGCGTGGGCTGCCGAGAGCGAGCTGTGGGCAATCCCCGACGGCGAGTCGTCGCCGACGTTGCTGGTCCGCGACCGCTACGACGCGACGTTGTCCGGTAGCGCGCCAGCGTCACTCTCGCTCACCCGTACGTGGTGGTGGCCGGCGACCGTCGCCGAGGCTCCGGTGACACAGTTCGGGCCGTGGAGCGACGACACGCCCGGCAACACCGCGGGCGCCGCGACCGTGCTGTCGATCCTGCACGCGTATGATCCAACGGGATTGTTCACGTTCACCGCCGATCGCAGCTTCAAGCTGGCAGCCGCGTCGCCCTGCGGCTGACCGCCGAAGGCTCAGCGCTGGGGCGCGCACACGTCGGCAAGCGCGGCCTGCAGGCTCGCGAAGCGCGGCTTGAAGCCGGCCGCGAGCAGGCGATCGGGCTGCACGCGCTGACTGGCCAGCAGCAGCTCGCGACCCATGTCGCCCAGCGCGAGCTCCAGCATGAATGCGGGTGCGGGCAGCCACGCGGGCCGATGCAGGGTCTGTGCGAGCGCGGTCGTGAAGTCGCGGTTGCGTACGGCGTCGGGGGCGACGAGGTTGTACGCGCCATGCATGCTCGCGTCGTCGAGCGCGCGCACGTACGCCGACGCGGCGTCGTCGAGGTGGATCCACGACATCCACTGCTTGCCGTCGCCCAAGCGTCCGCCCAGGCCGCTGCGGAAGAGCGGACGCATGCGTTCGAGCGCGCCGCCGTGGGCCGCGAGCACGATGCCGAGTCGCAGCGACACCACGCGTGTGCCGTGGGCGGTGGCCGCGGCGGCCTCGTGCTCCCACGCGCTCGCGACCTCGGCGAGGAAGCCTGTCCCCGGCGCGGCGTCGTCGGAGAGCACCTCGTCGCCGCGGTCGCCGAAGATGCCCACCGCCGAGGCGCACACGAGCACGCGCGGCGATGGATCGGCGGCCGCGATGGCGGCGACCACGTGGCGCGTGCCGAGCACGCGGCTGTCGCGGATCGCGGTGCGTCGCGCCTCGGTCCAGCGACCGGCAATCGACTCGCCGGCGAGGTGCACGACCGCGTCGCAGCCCGCCAGCGCCTGCGGATCGTCGAATCCGCGCAGGGGGTCCCAACCGTGGCCGTGGCGGATCGGTACCACCGCGTCGCCGCGCCCGTGCAGCTTGGCCACGATCGCCTGTCCGACCAGACCACTCGAACCGGTGATGGCGACGCGCACGGCTCGAGCTTGCGCGACAACCCCCGAATCGACAAGTCGCCGCCGACCTGCGCGGCGCCGCGACGTCGGTGGCTTCGGGGCGCGCCTCAGCGCGTATCGTCGACCTCGAAGATCATCCGCGGGCCGATGCGCACGTGGACGTCGAACGCACGTGCGACATGCTCGACGGTGAGCACGTCGTCGGTGGCGCCCACACGCACGCCGTCGCGCCCGAGGCAAACCACCGTGCGAGCGTGTTGGCGCGCGAGCTCGAGGTCGTGCATGGCCATGACGATCGCGCGTCCCGACGCGACCAGCGGTGCGCACGCGGCGAGCATGCGGGCTGCGGCGCCGATGTCGAGGCCGGTGGTGGGCTCGTCGAGCAGCAGCAGCGGCGCGTCGGTGATCAGCATGCGCGCGAGCATGACCCGCTGTCGCTCGCCGCCGCTCAGGCTCGACCACGCCCGCTCGGCCAGCGCGGCCGCGCCGACCTGAGCCAAGGCCGCATCCGCCAGCTCGCGCTCCCGTGGGCCCGGGCGCGCCAGCCGGCCCAGGTGGGGCAGGCGACCGAGCAACACGAGCTCGCGCACCGGTAGCTCGAGCCACGGCTCGCCGTGTTGCGGGAGATAGGCGATGCGCCGCGCGCGGGCTCGCGGCGCCATCGCGGTGAGGGCTTGGTCGTCGAGCGCGATCCGACCTTCGTCGGGCGCCCGCAATCCTGCGAGCGCGCGCAGCAGGGTCGACTTGCCGGCGCCGCTCGGGCCCACGACGGCGACCCAGTCGCCCGCGCGCACGTCGAGCTCGAGCCCGCGGATCAACCATCGCCGAGCGGTGTCGCGCCCGACCTCGAGCCCAACGCTGCGCACCGTGAGATGGAGCGCGCTCACGCAGCTCTCCGCGCGCCGGTCCGCAGCAGGATCCACAGGAACGCCGGCGCGCCGAGCAGGCTCGTGACCACGCCCGGCGGCAGCGGCAGATCGGCGGCGCGGCCCAGCGTGTCGATGATCATCAACAACAGCGCGCCGACGAGCGCCGAGCCGACCACGAGCCCGTGATGGCCGCTACCCAGCCACCGCCGCACCACGTGGGGCACGACCAGGCCGACGAAGCCGATCACGCCGCACATCGCGGTTGCGGTGCCGATCAGGATTGCGACCGCCGCGATGGCGCCGCGGCGCAGCGTCGCCAGCTCGACGCCGAGCGAGGCGGCGATCTCGTCGCCGAGCAGGAGGCCGTCGAGATCGCGGGCCATCGCGACTGCCAGCGCCACACCGGCGACGATCGGGATCACGGCCGCGCCGAGGTGTCCCCAGCTGCGGCCCTCGAACGAACCCATCAACCAGCGGATCACGCGGACGCCGAGCTCGGGGCGATCGCCGGCCAGCGCCAGCACGCTCGAGGTCGCAGCGCCGCACGCCGCCGCGATCGCGACCCCGGCGAGCAGCAGCGTGGTGCCGTCGTGGCCCCGCGATGCGAGCCACCAGAGGATGCCCAGGGTCGCCGCCGCGCCGGTCGCTGCCAGCACCGGCGTGACCCAGAGGCCGGCGCGGTCGAGCCCGAGGAAGAGTCCGATCACGGCGACCAGCGCGGCGCCGAGCGAGACCCCGAGCACGCTGGGATCGGCCAGCGGGTTGCGGAACAGGCCCTGCGTCAGCGCGCCGGCGCTCGCCAGTGCCGCGCCGACCAGCGCCACCAGCAACACCCGCGGCAGCCGCAGGGTCCACACCAACGCGAGGTCGACGTCGCGTGGGTCGTGGGGCCCGAACAGACCGCGGCCGAGTGCCGCCGCGGCCCGCCACGGATCCAGCGCACCCGGGCCGACGACGAGCGCGACCACCACGACCGCGACGATCGCCAGCAGCAGCGCCGCGAGTCGCGTCGAGCTCATGGCACCCCGCGCGCGGGCCCCAGGCGCTCGATGACGTCGAGCATGCCGGCGCCGGTGCTGAAGAGCAGTGGTGCCTCGATCGCGACCACGTGCCCGGCGCGCGCCGCCGCGGTGCTGGCGATTCCGGGACGCGCGGCGAAGCTGCGCGCGGTCTCGGCACAGTCGCGTTCGCAGGGAACCACGAGGTACTCGGGGTCCCACGCCAGCAGGCGTTCGAGCGCGACGGTCGCGTGGCCGACCACACCTTGCTCGCCGGCGAGATCGCGGAAGCCCGCCGCGGCCAGCTCGTCGGCGAAGATGGTGCCGCGGCCGGCGACGACACCCTCCTGCCAGCTGACGACGCCCGGTGATGGCCCGCCCGCGAAGCGCTCGCGCAGCGAGGCCAGGCGCGTGTCGAAGGCGGCCACACGCGCGCGCCCCTCGGCCTCGGCGTGCACGGCCGCCGCGAGCTCCGTGACGTGGCGGCGGTAGTCGTCGAAGCCGTTCCAGCCGGTGAGCTCGACGGTGGCGATGCCGAGGTCGGCGAGCTGCGCTCGGGTCTCGGGCGCCGTGAACTCGGCGGTCAGGACCAAATCGGGCGAGAGCGCGACGATGGCCTCGACCCCGGCGACGCGTGGCACGGTGTCGGGCCAGCGCGCTGAGACGCCGCTGTAGCGACCATCGTCGGCGAGGCTCGACACGCCCACGACCCGCGCGCGCACGTCGTCGCCCAGCTGCAACAGCTCCTCGTCGGCGAACACCACCTGCGACACGATCCGTCGCGCGCCGGCGTCGGATCGCTGCGGCGCGGGGCCGCATGCGAGCGCGAGCGCGAGCCCGGCGAGCGCACGTCGAGCCCCGCGCGTCATCGCGGCACCACGGCGACGGCGTCGAGATCGAAGCCAGCGGCCGAGCCGCCGCACCAGCTGTCGTCGCCGTAGTACTCGCGCGTGCGATCGACCAGCCGCACGTAGCGGGCGCGCGCCAGCCCCAGCGCGGCGAGATCGAAGGCGTCACCCCCGGCCCGCGCGGGGTCGACGGCGGCTGCGGCCGAGCGCGCCTCGGTCGGCGTCACGCCGGCGCAGCCGTCGGCGTCGTCGCCCGGCGATGCTGCGCACTCGAACGCGTACCAGCGCTCGCCGTCGTCGCTCACCAGCACCGCAGCCGGCTCGGCGAAGCTACCCTGGGCGGTCGCGAAGGCGTTCTCGAAGACGATGAAGTCGTCGCCGCCGTGATCGACGATCGCGTCGCCCGCGAAGCCCAGGGTGATGCGACCGCCGCAGCCGAGCGAGGCCACGTCCATGCCGCCGTCGCCGTCGCCGTCGGCCCTCGGCGGACCGAGCACGATCGCCGGCATGGCGTCGTGGCCGAAGCTGGCGGGCGCGGAAGGCTCGAAGGTGTCGATGCAGTCGACGAACGCATCGCCGCGATCCTCGACGCACGCAGCGCGCACGGGCGGCTCGCCGGGCACCGGCTGCGGCGGCTCGGCGGCGGCCGGATCACAGGCCGCGAGGGCCGACGAACACGCGACGAGGATCGAGCGCAGCTTCATGGGATCGCCACCATGCTGTAGGGCGGCAGGCCGGTCGAGAGCGGGCCGGGGGCGGCCGCGGGTGGATCGACGGTGACGTCGAACTGCCACAGGCCGGGTGCGGCGCGACGCGTGCTGCCATACCACAGGACGTCGTCGACGAGCTCGAGCGTGCGCTCGACCGAGTCGAAGCCGTCGGCGAACGCCTCCGGCTCGGCGGGTTCGTGGTCGTCGAGCCCGACTCGCCACAGGCGTACCTGGGCGAAGTCGTCGTCGTACGCGGCGACGAAGGCGGTCTCGCCGCCGTCGTCGACGTCGAAGGCCTGTAGCGCTCGCCCGCCGCCGAGGCCCACCGCGGCGAAGCGCGCGGGCGTCACTGACCACGCGCGCGTGCCGGCGCCGAGGTCGATGCGCTCGATGCCGGTCGACAGCGCCAGCACCGTGTGGCCGGCTTGGTCCTGCGGGTCACGCCGCAGCTGTCGCAGCCACGCGCCCTCGCTGCGGATGCCCTGCGCGCCGTCGCGGCTGGCATCGAGATCGAGCACCGTGCGCGCCGCGAGATCGACCGCGACCAGCTCGTCGGGGCCGACGCGACCGTACGAGGCGTCGAGCCGTTGCACCGCGACCCAGGCCACGTCACCGCACGCGACCGCGAGGCCGGCGTCGGGGTTGTCGTCGTCGCTGGGGATCGCGCGCAGGTCGATCGACTCGTGCTCGTCGTCGTCGCCCGCCGTGACCACGCGGGCGAGCGCCGGCACGTCGAGCTGGGTCGCCCATGCACTGCCGTCGGGCGCGAACACCAGCGCCTGCGGGTTGGGCGACGCGCTGCACGACGGCGGCAGCGGGTGCTCGGCGACGAGCCCCCAGTCGCGTGATGGATCGAGCACTTCGACGCGGTCGTACTGGTAGCGGTCGAGCAGCCACGCGTGGCCGTCGTGCCATGATGGGATCGAGTCGGTGGTCGCGAGCGCGACGTCGCGAGCGACCGTGCCCGTGGCGAGGTCGACCACGCTGACCGCTCCCGTCGCGAAGTCGGTGGTGGTGAGCAGCAGCCGCGTCGGCGCAGCGACCTCGACGTCGCATGGCGCCTCCAGCCGCGGCATCGCGAGGCTGGCGTTCGGCGGCGATCCCCCGTCGCAGGCATCGTCGGGGAGCGGTGCGCAGGCGGTGAGGACCAGCGCGACGGCGAGCGGACTCGGTCGGTGCGACGCGATCATGCGGGGCTCCTGCGACGTCGGGTCAGCGGATGGGGGAGATCGATCCGCAGCGTGGCCCACACGCTGCGGCCGGGCAGGGGGTAGCCGATGAAGTCGGCGATCGCGACCGGCTGTGGCCGCCGATCGCCGACCGGTACCACCACGGTCTGCGTGCGCGCGTCGAGCAGGTTGCGCAGCTCCACGCCGATCGTCACGCGTCGATCGATCTGCAGCCGCACGCCGAGGGACTGCAGCGCCCGCGGGGGCAGCACGTACCGCCCGCTGGGGTCGAGCTGGGTCTTGGCGACGAGCTCGACGGTGTAGTCGAACCGCGGCGCGAGCTCGACGCCGCGCGGCGAGAAGCGCCAGCCGAATCCGCTGCGTGCGAACAGATCGTGGCGGGGCCGGCCCGGCAACGCCCGGCCGTCGCGACCGGGTGCGCCGCTGCGATCCTCGCTGTCGAGCAGCGTGTAGTTGATCGCCACGCTCCAGTGCTCACCCGGTGACTGCCAGGCCAGCGAGCTCTCGAGGCCGCGCACCCGCGCGCCAGCGAGGTTCTCCGGGCGCGCGATGGTGCCGGCCGCGATCCACTGGATGAGGTCGCGGGTGCGGGTCCAGAAGCCGGCGACGTGGCCCTGCACCGCGCCGGCGTCCCCCTCGTGCTCGAGCGTGACGCCACCGTCGACGACCCAGCCGCGCTCGGGTGCGAGGCCCTCGTTGCCGACGAAGAAGCCGCGGTCACCGAACAGCTCGACCAGCGACGGCGCACGGAAGTAGCGCCCGGCGCTGCCGCGCAGCGCCAGCCATCGCCACGGCGACAGCCGCACGCCGACCCGGGGTGAGGCCGCCGCGGTGGCGCCGTTGCGGCCGGCGTCGTCCTGCTCGCCCTGGCCGCGTCGCACCGCGAACGCGCTCGCGATGGCGTCGACACGCAGGGCCGGGACCACCTGCAGGCGATCGCCCCACGCGAACTGCTCGAGCTCCACGCCGGCGCCGACTGCTGCGCGTCGGCGGGTCGCGTCGCCGGTCGGAGAGCCATCGGGCCGCTCGACGCGCTGATCGATTGCGATGGCCTCGATGCGCGCATCGGTCATCAGCGTGACGTAGGCGTCGCGCCACAGCGGCAGGCGCAGTCGCGGCGAGAGGTAGAGATCGAGCGCGACGCTGCGTTGATCGTCACGTCCGACGCCGAGTTCGGCGAGCGGATCGCGGAAGCGGCGGGCCTCGAGCCCGAGGCCCAGCAGCCACTCGAGACGCGCGCCCGGGCGGCCGATGCCGTCGTGTCGCGCGCGCACGGTGGTGCGTGACCACAGCTGATCGTTGGCGGCCGCGCGGGCCTGCGCGCTCCCGGGCCCTGGCACACCGCCTCGCTTCGCCACGACCAGCTGGTGCGTCGCGATGCGCCACGCGCCGGCGCGCGCCAGCAGGCGTAGCTGTGCGAGCACACGATCGTAGGCGTTGCCGGTGCGTCGCGTGATGCCGTCGTCGCTGCTGGCCCGCGTGCCGCGATCATCATAGAAGCCGAAGGCGCCGGTGCTGCCGCCATAGGCGGCCCGCACCGCCCAGTGCGTGCGCCCGGTGCGGGCGCGAAGCTCGGTCGCGAGCTGGCGGGTCCACCACGAGCCCAGCCCGGCCTCGATGCGCGCGTGGCCATCATCGTCGTGGTCGCGCGCGTCCGGGGTGCTCACGAGATCGATTGCGCCGCCGATCGCCGCGGCGCCGAAGGCGATCGGCACGTGGCCGCGGTGCACCTCGATGCGCGACAACCCGTCGACCGGCAGATCTGCGAGGTCGACCAGGCCGGCCATGCTGCTGCCGATCGGCACCCCGTCGAGGAACATCGCCACCTGCGCGGGCGCACTGCCGCGGATCGACACCGACGCGAACTGGCCCAGGCCGCCCAGCGATCGCACGTGGGTCGCCGGCGCCGCCGACAGCAGCTCGGCCAGACCATCGCGGTGGCTGCCGCCCGCGGCATCATCGGTCGCGATGACGGTGACGAAGCCCGGCTGCCGCGGCGCGCTGCGACGCGACGGCTTGGCACGCACGACGGTGCGAAAGCGCGGCTCGTCCGCCGCGGCATGCGGCGGAGAAGGAGGTGCCGCGGCGCACCAGAGTGCAGCCGACAACACCGAGGTGGTGCTGGTCGCGAGCAAAGGGCGAGAAACTCCCGTCTCACCGGGTCGAACGCTCGGACTGACCGCCGCAGGTTTCCTGGCTATTGACGGGTCTACCTCGGGCAGCGCCTTCCCAGGCGCTCGCGCGAGCGTTCGCCCAGTGGCCGCGCCCGCGGACCCACGTCGAACTCGACGTGGGGATCACGGGCGTTGCTGCCGTCGTCGCCGTTCACAGTGGCGGGAGCCGCATCGGATTCGCACCGATTTCCCTTGGCTTCGGACGGTCAGGTCGGAACTTGTCAGAGAACGTCGGGCCGCGAGTTCGCTGCGCCCCTTGGTGTCGGTCGCCTCGAGGGCAGCGGCCCTGCGGTGACCTGCAATTGGATCGTCGGGCGAGCCGCGTCTGTCAAGCACGCCCATCGCTCGCGAGCTCGTGTCCGCCAGCCGCACCGCCGAGCGTCCCACCGACGACGCCGCCGACCGATGATGGCGACCGATGATGGCGACCGACGATGGCGACGGGCGATGGCGACCGGCGATGGCAAAGTTGCAGGTTGTGATCTTCGCCCGCGATCGGATACCCTGCGAGAACGGAGCGGACCATGCTCGACTTCCCCATCGGCGAACTCATCACACCCGAGGAGCAGGTCGCGGTCGCGCGCGCGGTCGCCATCATGGCGTCGCGCGACGACCAGGTCTCCGACAGCGAGCGGCACTTCGTCGAAGAGCTCATGGGGCAGATGATGCTGCTGCCCGAAGAGCGCGACCTCGTGCGCAAGGAGTTCAGCGCGCCTTCGGACCTCCTGCGCGTCGCCCGGGCGGTGCAGCACCGCGAGGCCCGCATCTTCCTCTTCTACCAGGCGGTGTGCGCCGCCATGGCCGACAACAAGCTGGTCGACGGCGAGGTCGACGCGTTGCTGCAGCTGGCCGACGCGTTCCAGTTCGAGCCCGAGGTCGCCAAGCGCTTCGTGCGTTGGGTGCAGGACAGCCTCGAGCTGCGCGAGCGCGGGCAGCAGATCCTCGTCGAGATGTGAGCCGTCGGCGGCGCCGCGCCAGCAGCCGGCCGATCCCGGCGTAGCGCCGGCTCCCCGCTGGCTCCCCCTCGATCGGCCCCGGACCCACGACGCCCCGCCACGGCCGAACGCGACCTGGCTGCGCCGCCCACGGCCCCGCCGACGCGGTCGGCCATCGGCGCTTGCACCCCCGTGCGGTGCTCGACATACTTCGCCGCCCATGGCCCGCGTCACCGTCGAGGATTGCCTTGCTCGCGTCCCCAATCGCTTCGCGCTCACGATCCTCGCCTCGCGGCGAGCCCGTGCGCTGAGTGAGGGGCGGGGTCGTGCGTTGATCGAGTGCGACAACAAGGAAGGCGTGACCGCGCTGCGCGAGGTGAGTGCGAACTCGGTCCGCTTCCGCGAGGACGTCGACTCGGCGCTGCTCGACTTCATCGAGGAGCAGCGTCGCCAGCTCCGCGTGACCGCCGGCGAGCACACCTTCCTCGAGGCCGCGTCGCTGCGCGCGCTCGAAGAGGACGAGGGCGAGGCCGACGACGACGAGGCCGAGGTCGACGAGCTGCAGGCCGACCCCGAGGCGCTGAACAAGCAGGCCGCGAGCTCCGAGGACGACGACACCACCGAGGCCGACGCCGACGGCGACGCCGACTTCGAAGAGGAAGGCACCTTCGGCGAAGACGATCTGCCGGACGACGCGGCCGAGATCGACGCGCCCGGCATCGGTGACGACGACGCCGCCGGTGGCGACGCCGACGAGACCGCGGCCGCCGAAGACGAGGACGACTGATGCGTCCGGCCGCGCGGGCCCTGGCGAGCGCGGCCTGTTGGATGCTGGCGGGCTGCGGCGACCGTTCACCGCCGGCCCTGTGGCCTGAGCCGCCGCCGCCGACGCTGGCGCGTCCGATCGGCGTCGAGCAGGACGCCGCAGCGGTGGTCACCGGGGCCGCCGACGTGGCACCGCCGTCGACCCCGGCGCACGAGCCCGGCGAGGCCGCGTCGAGCACCGAGGCCGACGGTCCGAGCGCGGCCCCCGACGCGCTGCCGCGGGATGCGGCCCGCGACGGCCGTGGTACAACCGCGCCGCATCGTGCCGAGCCTGCGAAAGGTCCTGGTCGCCAACCGCGGTGAGATTGCCAGGCGGGTGTTTCGCACCTGCCGTGAGCATGGCATCGCGACGGTCGCGGTCTACAGCGACGCCGACATCGACGCCCTCCACGCGCTCGAGGCCGACGAGGCGATCGCCATCGGACCCGCGCCCGCGCGGGAGAGCTACCTGCGGGTCGAGGCGATCATCGACGCTGCCCGGCGCAGCGGTGCCGACGGCATCCACCCGGGCTACGGGTTCCTCTCGGAGCGTCCAGCGCTCGCGTCCGCCTGCGATGCCGCCGGCATCGCGTTCATCGGTCCGCCCGCGGCCGCGATGGACGTGATGGGCGACAAGGTCCGCGCGCGCAAGGCCATGGCCGCCGCGCGGGTGCCGGTGGTGCCCGGTGTCGACGACGTCGTCGATGCCGACCACGCGGATGCGGTCGCGGCCGAGATCGGCTTCCCCGTCATGATCAAGGCCAGCGCCGGCGGCGGCGGCAAGGGCATGCGCGTGGTGACCGAGCGGGGCGCCGTCGGGGCCGCGTTCGCAGCGGCGCAGCGCGAGGCCGAGGCCTCGTTCGGCGATGGTCGCGTGTTCATCGAGCGCGCGGTGCTGACCGCCCGCCACGTCGAGATCCAGCTGATGGCCGACGCGTTCGGCAACTGCGTCTGGCTCGGCGAGCGCGACTGCTCGGTGCAGCGTCGCCACCAGAAGGTGATCGAGGAATCGCCTTCACCCAGCCTGCAGATGAACGACGAGGTGCGCGCGCGCATGGGCGAGGTCGCGGTGCGGGCTGCACTCGCGGTCGGCTATCGCAGCGCCGGCACCGTCGAGTTCCTGTTCGAGGAGACCGCCGACGGCCCGCGCTTCTACTTCCTCGAGATGAACACCCGCCTGCAGGTGGAACACCCGGTGACCGAGCTGTGCTGCGGTCGCGATCTCGTGTGGGATCAGCTGCGGGTGGCGGCCGGCGAGCCGCTCGGCTACGGCCAGGCCGACGTCGTGCGACGCGGTCACGCGGTGGAGTGCCGCATCTACGCCGAGGATCCGGTGACATTCCTGCCGCGGCCCGGTCGCGTGACGACGCTGCGCTGGCCCGAGGGCGGCCAGGTGCGGGTCGACGCTGCGGTCGCCGAGGGCAGCGAGGTGTCGCGGCACTACGACCCGATGATCGCCAAGCTCGCGACCTGGGGTCGCGATCGCGACGAGGCGATCGCGCGCATGCGTCGGGCGCTGCGCGAGACGGTGGTGCTCGGCGTCGAGACCAACCTCGCGCTGCACCGGCGGATCCTCGACGAGCCCGACTTTGCGCGGGGGACTTCGGTCACGACCCGCTACATCGCGGAGCATCCCCACGTGACCGAGCCCACGGCCGCGCTGTCGGAGCGGGCGAGTGCGCACGTCGCCGCCGCAGCCGCGGTGGCCGTGCAACGGCGCGCCGGCACGCGCGGCCCCGCCGCAGGCGGTGGCGCCACCGGTGGCGGCGCAGACAATGCCGACGCCGACGCACTCGCGTGGCGTCACGCCGCACGTTGGCGGCGCTGACATCCGTGATAACGTGCACGCCCGGGAGTCGGGCTCGCCGCTTTCGCGGTTGCACCCGACGTGGCAAAGGTGCAGCGCGATGCGACCCGGGCGATCCAAGCGAACCAAGTTCATCTTCGTCACCGGCGGCGTCGCGTCGTCGCTCGGCAAGGGCCTGACCGCCGCGAGCATGGGCGCGTTGCTCGAGGCACGCGGGCTCACCGTTGGCCTGCAGAAGCTCGACCCGTACCTCAACGTCGACCCCGGCACGATGAACCCCACCCAGCACGGTGAGGTGTTCGTCACCGACGATGGCGCCGAGACGGATCTCGACCTCGGACACTACGAGCGCTTTGTGTCGCATCGCATGACGCGGCACAGCAACTACACCTCGGGGCAGATCTACGAGTCCGTCATCCGCAAGGAGCGGCGCGGCGACTACCTCGGGCAGACGGTGCAGGTCATCCCGCACGTCACCAACGAGATCAAAGAGGCCATCACCGCGGCGTCCGACGGCGTCGACGTGCTGATCGTCGAGATCGGCGGCACCGTCGGCGACATCGAGAGTCTGCCGTTCCTCGAGGCGATTCGACAGCTGCGGCTCGAGGTCGGCCGCGAGAACGCGGTGTTCGTGCACCTGACGCTGCTGCCCTACATCGCCACCGCCGGCGAGCTGAAGACCAAGCCGACCCAGCACTCGGTCATGAAGATGCGGGAGATCGGCATCCAGCCCGATCTGCTGGTGTGCCGCAGCGACCAGCGCATCGATCGCTCGACCCGCGACAAGATCGCGATGTTCACCAACGTGCAGATGGACTGCGTGATCCCACTGGAGGACAAGCCGACCATCTACGAGGTGCCGCTGGCGCTGCACGAGGCCGGGCTCGACGACAAGCTGTGCGACCTACTCAACATCTGGAGCCGCGATCCCCAGCTCGGCGAGTGGCAGCGCATCGTGGAGTCGATCCGCGCACCCAAGCAGCGCGTGAAGATCGCGATGGTCGGCAAGTACGTCGACCTCGCCGAGTCGTACAAGAGCCTCTCCGAGGCGCTCGTGCACGGTGGTATCGCGCACGCCGCCGCGGTCGACATCACCTACGTCGATGCCGAGGAGATCGTGGTGCGTGGCGCCGCCAAGCTGCTGCGGGGCATGGCCGGCGTGTTGGTGCCCGGTGGTTTCGGACAGCGGGGCAGCGAGGGCAAGATCGAGGCGATTCGCTATGCCCGCGAGAACAAGATCCCGTTCCTGGGCATCTGCCTCGGCATGCAGATGGCGGTCATCGAGTACGCGCGCGACGTCGCCGGGATCACCGGCGCACAGAGCCGCGAGTTCGCGCCCACCGGCTCCGACTGCGTCATCGATCTGATGAGCGATCAGGCCGAGGTGATCGACAAGGGCGGGACCATGCGGCTGGGCGCCTACGAGTGTCAGCTGGTGCCCGGTACGTTGTCGGCGAAGATCTACGGCGCGCCGCTGATCTCGGAGCGCCATCGTCACCGCTACGAGGTCAACAACGACTACCGCGCGAAGCTCGAGGGCGCCGGCCTGGTGCTGTCGGGGCTGTCGCCCGACGCGCGGCTGGTCGAGATGGTCGAGCTGCCGACCAGCGCGCACCCGTTCTTCGTGGGCTGCCAGTTCCACCCGGAGTTCCGCAGCCGCCCGACGGCGCCGCACCCGTTGTTCGCGGCGTACATCGCCGCGGTCACGGACTACGCGCGCGCACAGATGTAGCGCGCGCGCCGAGGGCCGCCGCGCACCGACGAGCGCGCGCCCCCGCGGCGACCCCAGAGCGTCGCGCGCTCGGCCGCCCACCCGCGGGCGGCCCGGCGCGCCGACGCGAGCGCCCCAATCGCGCTGCGGGGCCCGCCGCGACTTGCAATCGTCGGGCCGCCATCGCACGCCGACAGTGCTATCCTGCCGGTCGCGGTCACGCCGCCGTCCGACGTCCGTCGGCCTGGCGAACGAGCCCACCCTTGCCGCGGATGCCTCGACGGAGTTCCTGATCGCTCATGGCCCTCAACATGCGCCAAGAGCTGCGGATGAGCCAGCAGCTGGTGATGACGCCGCAGCTGCAGCAGGCCATCAAGCTGCTCCAACTCTCGCGCATCGAGCTGCAGGACCTCGTGCGCGGGGAGCTGCTCGAGAACCCGCTGCTCGACGAACACGCCGAGTTGGGCTCGACGGTCGACGAGCCGGTGTCGTCGGTCGAGATGCAGGACGGTCTCGACACCCAACGTGACGACGCCGGCGATCGCAGCGCCACCCGCGAGCGCGCCGAGGAGCTCAAGGTCGACGATGGTCCCAAGGACAACTTCGACTGGGAGGCCTACCTCGAGAACTACAGCTACGCGCCGGCGACCGGCTCGGGCGTGCGGGTCGAGAACGACGAGATGCCGTCGCTCGAGGCCACCGCGTCGCGGCCCGAGACCCTGGCCGAGCACCTGATGTGGCAGATCCGGCTGTCGAACTTCACGCCGGTCGAAGAGGACATCGCCGAGTGGATCGTGCGCTCGCTGTCGCCGGCGGGCTACATGCGCGACCAGACGGTGCCGCAGATCTCGAAGCGCTCGGGCTACTCCTGCCTGCGCATCGAGGAGGTGCTGCGGCGGATCCAGAACCTCGATCCGGTGTCGATCGCCGCGCGCAACCTCTCGGAGGCGCTGTGGGTGCAGGTCAACCACCCCGACGATCCCATCGAGGATCCGTTGGTGCGAGCGATCATCTCCAAGCACCTGGGCAACCTCGAGAAGCGCGCCTACCCGGCGATCGCCCGCGACACGGGCGAGAACATCGAAGAGGTCTACGAGGCCGCCAAGATCGTGCTCGGCCTCGAGCCGCGCCCCGCGCGGGCCTACGCGTCGGAGGAGCCGCAGTACATCGTGCCCGACGTGTACATCGCCAAGATCGGCGAGGAGTACATCGTCACGCTCAACGACGACGGCCTGCCCAAGCTCAAGATCAGCGGCTTCTACCGCGGCGCCATGGGCCAGAGCCGCGAGGCCAAGGAGTACATCACCGAGCGGCTGCGCTCGGCGCAGTGGCTGATCCGTTCGATCCAGCAGCGGCAGCGCACCATCCTCAAGGTCACCAAGAGCATCCTCAAGTTCCAGCGCGAGTTCTTCGATCGCGGGGTCGAACACCTGCGGCCGCTCATCCTCAAGGACGTCGCCGAGGACATCCAGATGCACGAGTCGACGGTCAGCCGCGTGACCACCAACAAGTACGTGCACACGCCGCAGGGCATCTTCGAGCTCAAGTACTTCTTCAACGCCGGCATCAGCCGTAGCAACGGCGACGACCTCGCGTCCGAGGCGGTCAAGACCAAGATCAAGGTGCTCATCGACGACGAAGACACCTCCCACCCGTACAGCGATCAACGCCTGGTCGAGCTGCTCAAGGCCGACGGCATCGACATCGCGCGGCGCACGGTCGCGAAGTACCGCGAGCAGCTGGGCCTGTTGTCGAGCAGCAAGCGGCGGCGGCTCTTCTAGCGCCGCGGCGTCCGAACCCTCGCGAAGAAAGCCGAGTCCACGATGCGCCGCGAGGCCTGGGTCGAAGTTCGCCAGCTGCTGTCCGAGGGCACCGCCGGTCTACAGCTGCAGCTGCTCTCGAACTGGGGTGGCCTCGAGCGACGCATCGCGCGGCCGCGCATCCAGAAGCCGGGGCTCGCGCTGGCCGGCTTCACCAAGCACGTGTACCCCGATCGCGTGCAGGTGCTGGGGCTGACCGAGATCGACTATCTGCTCAGCCTCGAGCCCGGCATGGTCGCGCAGGCGCTGCGCCTGTACCTCGCCCGCGATCCCTGCGTGCTGGTCGTGACGCGCGGGCTCGAGCCGCCCGACGCGCTCGTCGACGCTGCGCGTGATGCCGGCGTGCCGCTGCTGGGCTCGCCATTGATGAGCTCGACCTTCATCTCGCGCATCACCCGACGGCTCGAGGAGCTGCTCGCGCCGACCGCCAGCATCCACGGCGTGCTGGTCGATGTGCTCGGCGTCGGCGTGCTGCTCATCGGCCGCAGCGGCGTGGGCAAGAGCGAGGCCGCGCTCGACCTCGTGCTCAAGGGGCACCGCCTGGTCGCCGACGACGTCGTCGAGGTCACGGTGCGCCCGCCCGACACCGTGTGGGGGGCCGCCAACGATCTCCATCAGCACCACATGGAGATCCGCGGCATGGGCATCCTCAACATCACGCACCTGTTCGGCGTGGCGGCCGTGCGCGACAACAAGAAGATCGAGGTGGTCGTCGAGCTGTCCGAGGTCGACGAGGGCGACTTCGACCGCCTCGGTACCGAGGGCCAGGTCTGGCCGATCCTCGGCGTCGACGTGCCGCTGGTGCGCATGCCGCTGCGACCGGGTCGCAACATCGCCTCGCTCATCGAGGTCGTCGCGCGCAACCAGCTGCTCAAGTACCGCGGGCACGACAGCGCGCGGGAGTTCCAGGACAAGATCAACGCCCGCTTGGCCGCCGCCGGCGGCGGTGACTGGAGCCCCGAGCCGCTGCCGGCCGGCTCGTCGGGCATCATCCCGATGACGGAGGTCGAGTGACCATGCGGCTGTCGATCATCTCCGGGCTGTCGGGCGGCGGCAAGTCGACCGCCCTGCGCGCGCTCGAGGACCTCGGGGTCTTCTGCGTCGACAACTGCCCGATCCCGCTGCTGCCGGAGCTCGTCGAGCTGGTGCAGCGCAGCGACCCCGAGCGTGCGGTCGCGGTCTGTGTCGACGCCCGCGACACCCAGCACCTGGCCGCCTTCACCGAGATCCATGCCCGGCTCGAGCAGGCCGGCGTCGCGATCGAGGTGCTGTTCGTCGAGGCCGCCAACGAGGTGCTCGTGCGGCGCTTCGCGGAGACCCGTCGATTGCATCCCATGGGCGAGCTGCCGGCGGCGATCGATCTCGAGCGCGCCGCGCTGGCGACGATCCGCGAGCGCGCGACCACCATCGTCGACAGCAGCATGCTGGTCGGCCGAGCCCTGCGGCAGCTGGTGCGCGACCGCTACGCCGGCGGCACCGGGCTGCGCGTGGTGCTGCAGTCGTTCGCGTTCCGCCGCGGCGTGCCCAGCGAGGCTGACATGGTGTTCGACTGTCGCTTCCTCGCCAACCCCTACGAAGACCCGCAGCTGCGCGCGCTCTCGGGGCTGCACGAGCCGGTCGCGCGGTTCGTGCTCGAGCAGGCCGACGCCCGCGAGTTCCTCGGACACGTCGAGACCATGGTTCAGTTCGTGATTCCCCGAATGCGCGCCGAGGGGCGCTCGTACCTGACGGTCGCGCTCGGGTGTACTGGCGGCCAGCACCGATCGGTCGCGCTGGTCGAGGCGCTCAAGCAGCGCATCGTCGGCATGGCCGTCGACAACGAGCGCGTACGGGTGGTCGTGCGTCATCGTGACGTCGGGAGGTCGACATGAACGCGCAGGCACGAGTGGGCGTCGCGGTGGTCGGGCACGGCAACACCGCGAGCGCGATGTTGTCGGCGGCGCGCAGCATCGCGGCGCCGGGCTCGCTCGACGACGTGGTGGCGATCGACGCCGGGGTCGGCGAGAACGCGACCTTGTCGGCGGTGATGTGTACCGCCATCACGGCCGCCGATCGTGGCCGTGGCGTGGTGATTCTGGTCGATCTGCTGGGTGCGAGCCCCTGCCAGTGCGCGCAGCGGCAGGGCGAAGACCACTCGCTGGTGGTGGTGTCGGGCCTCTCGATCGCGATGTTGCTCAAGCTCAGCCACGTCGATCGCGTCGGGCTGCCGCTCGAGCGCATCGCGGAGGCCTGCGCCGAAGCGGGTCGTCGCGCCGTCGCGGTCACGCGACGCAACCGAACCGGCGAAGACGCCGAGGGAGCGGGCGAGAGCGGATGAGCGAGAAAAGAGGCGTCCTGACCATCGTGAACACCCTGGGCCTGCACGCGCGGGCGGCCAGCAAGTTCGTCGGCCTGGCCAGCAAGTTCGACGCCGAGGTGTGGATCGGCGCCGGCGATCGCGAGGTCAACG
Organism: Deltaproteobacteria bacterium; assembly: GCA_016709225.1. Taxonomy (NCBI): domain Bacteria; kingdom Pseudomonadati; phylum Myxococcota; class Myxococcia; species Deltaproteobacteria bacterium. The sequence goes on from JADJEE010000001.1 coordinate 168,367, forward strand.
GCAAGAGCATCCTCGGCGTGCTGATGCTGGCCGCGGCCAAGGGCACCACCGTGACCCTGCGCTGCACCGGTGCCCAGGCCGATGCCGCATACGAGGCGCTGTCCGCACTGGTGGTCGAGGGCTTTGGTGAGACGTGAGCGACTCCGACAAGGACGGCGCGCGGCCGCGGCGTAGCTCCGAGGGCAGCCGGCCGATCGCCAACGCCGCGCTCGAGCAGCGCAGGGAGCTGTCGGGCACCGCAGCCAGCCCGGGGGTCGGCATCGGTCACGCGTACGTCATCGATCGTCGACACTTCCACGTGCCCCGCCGCGCGATCGCTGGCGGCGAGGCCGACGGCGAGGTCGCTCGTTTCGCGCTCGGCATCGGGCGTACCCACGCGCAGCTCGAGGCCATCAAGAATCGACTACCCCACGGCGAGCACCGGGCGATCCTCGAAGCGCAGCAGCTGATGGTGCAGGACCCCGACCTGCGCCAGCGCGTCGAGGCGCTGATCCGCGACGAGAACATCAGCGCCGAGTGGGCGGTCGACCGCGTCGCCGGCGAGATCCGCGAGACGCTCGAGCGTGCCGACGACGAGTACTTCGCGGAGCGCAGCAGCGACATCGGCTTCCTCGCCGAGCGCGTGCTGCTGCACATGAGCGATCAGGGGGACGGCGAGCTGCAGCCACCGCCGGGCAGCGTCGTCATCGCCCACGATCTCAGCCCGGCCGACACCGCGGAGCTGGCGCGCGCGCAGGTGGTGGGCATCGTCACCGGCGTCGGCGGGCAGACCTCGCACAGCGCGATCATGGCGCGCTCGCTCGAGATTCCCGCGGTGGTCGGCGTCGAGGACATCCTCGCGCACGTCCAGAGCGGCGACACCGTGGTGGTCGACGCGATCGACGGGCGCATCCTCGTGCGCCCGACCGCCGCGGAGCTCGAGAGCTGGCAGCACGTGCGCGCCCGCTACGACGTCTTCGAGGAGCGGGTGCAGCGGGAGCACGGGCTGCCGGCGATCGCCAAGGACGGCACGCATATCGTGTTGCGCGCCAACGTGGCGCTCGAGGCCGAGATCGCATCGTCGCTCTTCCACGGCGCCGAGGGCGTTGGGCTGTACCGCACCGAGTTCATCTACATGGACCGCGAGGTGCCGCCGACCGAGGACGAGCACTACCGCCACGCCAAGCAGGTGCTGCGCAGGGTCGCGCCCCATCCGGCGGTGTTCCGCACCTTCGACCTCGGCTCCGACAAGCCGACCGATCTCGTGCGCTACGGCGAACGCGAGCACAACCCCGCGATGGGCCTGCGCTCGCTGCGACTCGCGCTGCGCGAGCGCAACATGTTCATCACCCAGGTGCGTGGGCTCTTGCGGGCGGCGGTCCACGGTCCGCTGCGGATCATGCTGCCGCTGGTCAGCGGCGTCGGTGAGCTGCGGGCGGCACTGGCGGCCATCGCCGAGGCGCGCTCGCAGCTCGAGTCGGAGCGCATCGCCCACGCGCAGTCGGTGCCCATCGGCATCATGGTCGAGATGCCATCGGCGGCGCTCGTGGCCGACGTGCTCGCGCGCCACGTCGACTTCATGAGCATCGGCACCAACGATCTGATCCAGTACACCCTGGCGATCGACCGCACCAACGACGAGGTGTCGTATCTCTATCGTCCGCTGCACCCCGCGATCCTGCGGCTCATCCACAAGGTCAGCGCTGCCGGCAAGGCCGCCGGCATCAACGTCAGCCTGTGCGGCGAGATGGCTGCGGACCCGCGCTACACCTGGGTGCTGGTCGGGCTGGGCGTGCGCGAGCTGTCGATGCACCCCTCGGCGATTCCCGTGATCAAGAACATCATCCGCGGCTCGACGCTGTCCGACATGGAGGCGCTGGCGCGCGAGGTGCTCGAGGTCGAGGACGCCGAGGACGCCGAGGTGCGCGTGCTCGAGATCATGGAGCGGCGCTTCCCCGAGCACCTCCAGCACGGCGGCGGACAGCGGTTCGTCAACGAGGGGCGACCGCGTCGCGCCGCCGAAGCGCAGGAGGACGGCGGGTGAGCGGGGCCGTCGGCGCACGCGATCGCTCGCGGTTGCTGACGGTCGCGGGCGGGCAGGGGCTGCGGCTGTTCGTCTCGGACACCGGCCCCGCCGACGACCCGTTGCCGCGGCTGTGGCTGCACGAGCTGCTGCTGTGCGGGCACGAGTTCGGTGCCGTGGTCGAGCTCGCCGACGAGCGCCGCCGCGAGCTCGTGCTCGATCTGCCGGGTGCGGGCGAGAGCGATCGTCCGCCGCCGGCCGACGTCCGCGACTACGAGCTGTCGTGGCTGGCGCTGGTGGTCGCGTCGGCACTCGACGCGATGGCGGTGCCGCGGGTCGAGCTGGTCGGGCACGGTGTCGGTGCCCTGGTCGGCATGGCGCTGGCAGTGCTGCGCCCCGACGCGGTCGTGCGGCTGGTCGCGATCACGCCGCCGTTCGGCGAGCTCGCGCTGGCCCACGAGCGCCGACTCGCGGCGTTGCCCGGCATCGGCGAGGTCGCGTTCGTGCGCGGCTACCGAGCGGCGGATCTGCGCCGCACCCTCACGAGCTGGCGCAGTGGCGCTGCCACGCTCGACGAGCTGGCCGCGTCGGTCTACTGGGATCGGCTCGGTCGCGACGGCGGCCTCGCGGCCGCGCGGGCGATGCTGCTGCAGCTATCGCGCGTGCCGGCGCTCGCGGGGGCCTTTGCAGCTGTGCCGACGCCCACGCTGCTGGTCGGCGCGCAGCACGACGTCGCGCTCGTGCCAGGCGATCCGACGCGCTGGCACGAGGCGCTGCCGCGGGCCCAGCGGTGCGAGCTCGCCTGCGGCCACGCGGTGCCCGAGCAGTGCCCGCGCGAGCTGTTGGCGGCGATCGATGCCTTCGCCGGAAGCACGGCGGAGGCGCGGTGAGGCGCGGCCGCCTGCGGTCGCGCCCGGCCACGGCGCTGGCGCTGTTGGTGCTGTGGGTCCTGCTGGCGTGGCCGGGCTCGGCGCGCGCCGGCAACCCCGACCTGCGCTGGCGAACCATCGAGACCGAGCACTTCTTCGTGCACTACTACGCCGGCCAGGAAGAGGCCGCCGATCGCGTGGCGATGGTGGCCGAGAAGGCCTACGGCGAGCTCTCCCTGGGGTGGTCGCACGACGTCTTCCTCAAGATCCACGTCACCTTGGTGGACGATCAGGACACCGCCAACGGCAGCGCCAACGTGGTGCCGTATCCCCGCATCAACGCGTTCACCACTGCGCCCGAGGCCCAGTCGCCGCTCGAGGCCTACGACGACTGGCTCGACATCCTCATCACCCACGAGCTCACCCACGTGGTGCACCTCGACACCGTGCACGGGCTCTCGCGGCTGGCGAACGCGCTGCTCGGCTTCGGCGTGCTGGGCAAGATCACCTCGCCCAACGTCGTGCAGCCGCGGTGGATGGTCGAGGGCGTGGCGGTGGTCGAGGAGTCGCGGCTGTCGAGTCAGGGGCGCCGTCGCTCGGCGCACTTCGACGCGTTCATGCGCATGGCGGTGCTCGAGCGGCAGTTCCAGGCGCTCGATCAGGTCTCCAGCGTCGCGCGCATCTTCCCGCACGGCAACAGCGTGTACCTCTACGGCTCGCACTTCATGGGCTACATCGCGGCGCACTACGGCCACGACAAGCTCGGCGAGCTCAGCCACATGTACGCGCGGCAGGTGGTGCCGTTCGGCATCAACCGCGCGGTGATGAAGGTGCTCGGGGTCGACTTCCAGACCCTGTGGCAGGAGTTCAAGCAGGACACCACCGAGCGCTTCGAGGCCGAGGCCCGGCGCATCCGCCATCGCGGCCTGCGGCAGGGCCGACGATTGACGTTCTCGGGTGAGGCGACCCGCTACCCCGTGTGGTCACCCGACGACGACTGGATCTACTTCTACAAGGCCGACGGCCACCGCGAGGAGGGCCTCAAGCGCATTGCGTCCACCGGCGGTCGCATCCGTGACGGCGTCGGCATCGGGCGGCAGGGCGTCGATCTCGATGTCGAGCATGTGCTCGACATCGAGAGCACCGGCGAGTCGTCGTTCGTCGGTCACACCGGCGACATCATCTTCGAGCAGACCGCGGCGTTCGAGTTCCGCTACCGCTGGAGCGACCTCTACCGCTACAACGGCGGCGACCCCAAGGACGCCGAGCAGCTGACCTTCGGGCTGCGGGCCTCCGAGCCGCACGTGTCCGCCGACGGCCGCACGGTGGTGTTCCGCCGCAACGATGTCGCGCAGAGCCGTCTGGGCTTCCTCGACCTGGCCTCGGGCGACGTCACCGAGCTGCCGGCGGTGTCGAAGATCTCGCAGGTGTTCACCCCGCGCTTCTCCCCTGACGGCCGCACGGTCGCGTACTCGGGCTGGCGCGAGGGCGGCTACCGCGACATCTATCTCTACGATCGCGACCGCGACGAGACCACGCGCATCACCGCCGACCGCCACATGGACCTGTCGCCGACGTGGTCGCCCGACGGGCGCTACGTGGTGTTCTCCAGCGATCGCGACGCAGTGTTCAACCTCTACGCCTACGAGGTCGCGAGCGGCGAGCTGTTCCAGGTCAGCAACGTGCTCGGCGCGGCGTTCGAGCCCTCGATCAGCAACGACGGCAGCAAGGTCGCGTACGTCGGCTACTCGACCTACGGCTACGACCTGTGGCTGATGCCGTTCGACCGCGCGAAGTGGCTGCCGGTGCCGCCTTCGACCTCGTGGCTCCCGCCCGCCGACGATCCCAAGACGCCGTTGCCGGGCGCGGGCGGCCGACCGCCGTCGGCGAGCAGCAAGCGCTACAGCCCCATCAAGACCATGTACCCCCGCGTGCTGGCGCTCGGGGCCCTCGACGTCATCACCGGCTCCCAGGGCTCGGCGCTGGGTTTCGGCACCACGGTGGCGGACGCCGCGGGCCTGCACGCGCTGGCCGGCAACTTCAACTACATCGCAGATGCCCGCGTCGCGACGGGTGCGGTGAGCTACGAGACCTCGCGGTTGTTCCCGACCCTGCGGGCCTCGTTCAGTCGCTCGTACTCGCAGCGCCGGAGCTTCGCTCGCTACCTCTACGACAACGGGCCCGACCGCGCGGGCAACTACCAGGTCACGGGATACCGCGAGCGCGCCACGCGACTCGCGGTCGGCATGGGCGTGCCGATCCTGAGGCAGGCGCGACACAGTGCCGACGCCTCGGTCGGCTACGCGTTCACACGCGTGCGCAACCTCGACGCCGGACAGACGCCGATCGATCCCAACGCGCCCGCGACCTCGCTGCCGCAGGTCGGTGACTTTGCGGTGGTGTCGATGGGCGTCAGCTACTCGAACGAGTTCGATGGCCGCAACCGCTTCGCCTTCGGGGCCGAGCGGGGGCGCTCCGCCAGCATCGACGTCAGCGTGCTCGATCGACGCATCGGCGGTGACTACTCCGACCTGCAGGGCGAGTTCGCCTACCGCGAGTCGATTCCGATGCCGTGGCGGGGCCACCAGTCGCTGGTGTTGACCCTGCGTGGCGGCGCATCGGCGGGCGGCATCCCGGGTCGCGGAGCGTTCTGCGTCGGTGACTACAACTACGGCACCGACATCATCATGTCGCTGCTCTCGCGGTTGCCCACCACCGCGGGCGCGTGCCGGCTGCTGCGCGGCTACGCGGGGCCGAACAACCCGCAGAAGCGCGACACCATCGCGGGTCGCTACTATGGGATTGCGTCGCTGGCGTATCGCTTGCCGATCTACGATGCCGATCGCGGGCTCGGCACGGTGCCGCTGTTCTTCCAGCGCGTCGGTGCGCTGCCGTTCGTCGACTGGGGCGGGGCCTGGTCGGGTGCGCTCGGCCTCAAGGACCTGCTGGTTGCCGCCGGCGCCACGATGCTGTTCACGTTCCGACTCGGCTACGGCGAGACCGTGACCCTGGGCCTGCAGTACGCCCACGGTTTCGATCGCGAGCTCGGCACCGACAGCTTCCGCGCGGTGATCGCGGGCTCGTTCTAGCGGGCGGGGCGAGGTGGCCCCGCCGCGGCCGTACGGCGGCCTGGGGCACGATGTTCGCTTTGTGAGCTATCCCTGTAAGGCCCCGGCGCCGGCGGCGTTGGCCCTTGGATGGTGGTCTCAGAACGCGAAGCCGAGGTCGAGGGCAGCGCGGACGAACGCGCCGCTGCGGGTCGCCGGGCAGGCGGCCGCGTAGGTGCAGATTGCCGGGTCGTTGCGCACCGGCCTGCCCCAGCGCAGGCCGACCTGTGCGCCCACGAAGAAGGTCTTCCCGAAGCGCCAGCGCAGGCCGGCCGAGAGTCCCGGCACGATCGCCACCCGGCGGAACAACGGCTGTGCCGCGAGCACCGATTGCGCGACGCCCAGCGATGCCTCGGCGAAAAATCCGCGGAAGGTCCGCGGCACCCACACCGCCACGGCGAGCGTCTCCGTCAGCCCCTGCAGGTGTGCGTAGCCGTTGCGGGGGATGGCGTACTCGAAGCGCGCGCCGACCGTGACCAGGCGATGGACCGCGCGCTCGTAGCCGACGCCGGCGGCGAAGTTCGGCGCGTTGACGATGCCCGAGAGGGTCACGGCGTTCTTGGGCTCGACGCCGCCGGTGCGAACCCCTCCGAGGGTCGAGCGTGGGCGTGTCGCCTCGACGGGCGCAGCTGCGGCCGCCAGCGCGAGCACCATGCACGTCGTCCACACGTCGGTCCAACGCGAGCGCTGCTGGCGGGCTTTCACATCGCGCTTGCATTCGGCTGCAATGCGCTACCCGACATCCGCTACGAGACCGAGCGCATGCGGATCGCGACGGCGTTCGACGAGCCCGTCTGCGAGGGCACGCTGGCAGCCTTCGACGAACACGTCGACGCCGTCGAGAAGGAACTCGGGCGCCCACGCAACGATGATCCGATCGTGGTCTACTGGCTCGACGACGTCACCGAGCACTGCGGCGAGAACCGCACCGGCTGCTTCTTCCCCGGCACGCGGGTGCTGTTCTCGACCGGCCGCAGCATCACCCACGAGGTCGTGCATGCGGTGCTCGACTCGACCTCGCACACCTACTTCGTCGAAGAGGGACTCGCCGAGATCTACTCCGGCGACGACGTGTGGCACCGCCCCGATCCCGAGCACGGGCGGCCGATCGACAACCTCCACCTGAGCAAGGAGGCCTATCGCGCGGGCAAGCTCGACTACTCCGGGGCCGCCCACTTCATGCGATACGTGCACGATCGCAAGGGCGCGTTCGGCATGCGTGCGCTCGCCAAGGACGTCGCCGAGGGCGGCTCCACCAGCGCGCTCGAGGCGACGTTGGTGGGCCTGTTCGACCAGAGCGTCGACGAGATCCAGCGCGACTACTTCCAGCGCGCGCGGGTGTACTACCCCGGCTTCGCGGCGGCAGAGGTCGAGCGCGCCGAGGCGCTGTGGGCGGGGGTCGAGGTGCGGCTGCGCTGCGGCGACGACGGCACCCGCGGCCCGCTGGGCGAGCACGGTGGCCTCTACACGGTGCGCGCCTTCGAGGCGGAGCTCGACGGTGTCTCGCACATCGAGGTCAGCGGCGACGCGGGTGGCTGGGTGCGTTTCATGCGGCCGGCCGCAGGCCACGGCTTCGTGACCAACTGGACCATGCCGATCGAGGACATCGATCCGCAGGCGTTCGAGCTGCGCGCGGGCGAGTCGATCGATCGACGGCTCGGTCGTGGTGAGTGGCTGGCGATCTTCGGCGCCGACTCGGATCACACCGACGTGGGCTTCACGCTGCGCACGCAGCAGCCCGCCGGTCCCGCCCAGGAAGGCTCCTAATACATACTAGTACCTCGACACAGCGATAGTGACGGGCCATAACACCGCCCTGACCGCGCCTCGCTGCGTTGCCGCACCTTGAAATACGCCCGGTATTCCGGCGGCACGGCGCCTTGCGGAGTCGCGGCCATGACGGCGTTCTGACCCATCACCATCGCTGTGTCGAGGTACTAGCCGCCCGGCGGTGCGTCGACGTCGTGGGCGAGGCGCACGGTCGCGCGAACCAACGCATCGACGAGCTCGGGCTCGGCACCAATCGCACCGGGCACCAGCTCGATGACGGCATCGGGGTGCGCGGCGCGGGCGGTCGCGACCAGGTTGGGCACGTCGCGCTTGACGTGTCCGCCGCCGGGCGAGAGGAACGCCGCGATCACACGCACGTGTCGGTGACCTTCGGCGTGCAGACCCGCGATCGCCTCCGCCACACGCGGCGTGAGGTGGTCGAGGAACGCCAGCCGCACGAGCAGGCCGGGGGCGCGCTCGCGCAGCTGCGCGACGGTGCGATCGAGTGGCAGCCGCCAGTCGGGGTCGGGGCTGCCGTGGGCGACCAGCACGATCGCGGGCGGCGGTGGGGTTGCGAGGCCCAGCACGCACAGCAGCTCCGCGGCTTCGCGGGGCGGCACGAAGTGGGCGAGCTCGCGGCGGAGCTCGTAGTCGCGACGCAACCCCTCGAACGCCGCAACGCGTTGGCGCAGCGGCATGCCGAAGGTCGCGCGCAGCGAAGCGTCGGCGCGCTCGATGGGGTTGCACGCGCGCAGCACCGCGGTGCGACGCGCGAGTGCGGTTGGGCCGTCGGGCGCGTCGATCGGCTGGGGTGCGCCGAGCACCTCGTCGCCGCGCCAGTGGCTGCGGGTGCCGAGGTGCTGCGCGAGCGCGTCGGCGATCATCGATGTGCCCGCGACCTTGCCCTCGACGGTGTAGCCGGCGACATGCGGGGTCGCGAGCCGGACGGCGTCGTGATCGGCCAGCGCGAGATCGATGGCGGGCTCGCCCGACCACACGTCGAGCACGGCCTGCCCGCGACTGGCGTCGAGCCAGCGCAGCAGTGCCTGCTCGTCGACGACGCCTCCGCGGCTGGTGTTGAGCACGCAGGCGCCCTGGGGAAGCCGCCGTAGCACCTCGTCGCCGACCAAGCCGACGGTGGGGTGATCGCCGTCGGCGACCAGCGGCACGTGCAGCGTCACCGCGCGCGCGCCGGTGGTGGCCTCGGCCAGGCTCAGCAGCGGCTCCTCGCGGGCCAGGCGGGTCAGTGGATCGTCGCCGGCCAGCGGTGCACGGGCACGGGCCACCGCCAGCGGCGGATCGCTGACGCGCACCTCGACCCCGAGTGCGCGCAGGCGGTGCACGACGCGACGCCCGACCTGGCCCAGCCCGATCACGGCGATGGGGCCGCGCAACAGCTCGCGGTCGCGCTCGAGCGCCAGCAGGTGCAGCGCACACGACACGTACTGCGCGACCGCGGTGGCGTTGCAGCCGGCCGCGCTCGCGACCGTGATGCCGGCCGCCGTGAGACCCGCGACATCGAGGTGATCGACGCCAGCGGTCGCGGTGCCGACGAAGCGCACCGGGGTCCCCGCCACCAGGGCTGCGTCGACGCGCGTGATGGTGCGGACCACCAGCGCATCGGCCTCGCGCAGGCTGGCGCGGTCGATCGCCCGACCGGGCCGCAAGGTCAGCTCGCCGAGGGCCCCGAGCGCCTCGCGGGCCCACGGGATCGCGTCGTCGGCGACGATGCGGGGACGAGCGCTCACGGCATCGCGCGCAGGTCGACCGCCAGCACGTCGGGTTGTGCGCGCAGCCGCTCGAGCAACGCTGCGCTGGGTTGGTTCTCGAGCGCAATCGTGGCGCACGCGGTCTCGCTGCCCTGGAACACGACGTTGCTCATCTCCTGCACGTTGAGCTGCTCCTCGCGCAGGCCGCCGAGGATGCCCGCGAGCACGCCGACGCGATCGCGGTGGCGCACCACGACGGTGTAGTGCGCGGCGCGATCACGCTCGAGGTTGACCGCCGCGCGCACGTTGCCGGTGCGCAGGTAGTCGTCGATGATGCGCACGACCTCTTCGGCGGTCGCGAGCTCGGCCTGCGCCGTCGATGCGCCGATGTGCGGTGTCGCGTAGAGGCCCGCGAGCTCGCGCACCGGCGACGCGAAGGTCGCCTCGCTGCCGGCGGGCTCGTCCTCGAACACGTCGAGCGCGGCGCGGATGCGACCCGAACGCACGGCCTCGGCCAGCGCGGTGTCGTCGACCACGCCGCCCCGCGCGGTGTGGATCAGGATGGCGCCGTCCTTGAGCATCGCCAGCTCGCGGCCACCGATGAGGTGGTGGGTGTGCTTGCCGTAGGGGACGTGCACGCTGATGACGTCGCAGCTGCGCAGCAGCGCGTGGAGATCGGCGGCACGCGTGACCTCGAGGAGGGTCGCGGTGCCGTCGTCGAGCCCGGGATCGAAGACCTCGACGTGCATGCCGAACGCCTGGGCCCGGGCCGCGACCTCGCGACCGATGTGGCCGAAGCCGACCAGGCCGAAGCGCCGACCGTGCAGGCCGCCGCCCTGGCCGAACCGCTTCTTGTTCCACGAGCCGCGCCGCATCTCGAGCACAGCGTCGACGAGGCTGCGATCGAGCGCGAGTACGAGGCCGAGCGTCAGCTCGGCCACCGCGATCGCGTTCTTGCCGGGGCAGTTGGTGACGAACACGCCGTGGAGGTTGGCGGCGGCGACGTCGATGGTGTTCACACCGGCGCCGGCGCGCACCACCAGGCCCAGGCGCGGCGCCGCGGTGAAGCACTCCGCGGCAACCTTGGTCGAGCGCACCACGAGGACCTCGGCCTCCGTCTCGACCAACGCCGCCGGCAGTCCCGCGGCATCGAGGCCGGGCTTGTCGATGACCTCGATGCCGAGCGCCGCGATGGCTCGCACACCGGCCGCAGGGAGCTTGTCCGCGATGAGCACGCGCATGTTGCATCGATAGCACGGCCGCCGGCGCGGCCACCACCACGGGCCCGCGCGCGGTGCTGGCGAGCGGTTCCACGGTTTTGGTATGCATGCAGGTGGTGCGCATGCCCGCGGTGAACCTGGTGCGGCGCGCGATCGCGGCCGCGATCGTGCTGGTGCTCGCGGCCTGCGATCGCGCCGATGTGAAGCAGGACGGCGCGGGGCAGGGCGCCGCCGCGCCCGCGCCCGACGGCGAAGCCCGCGTCGAGGCCAGCTCGCCGGTGGCCCGTGACGCCGCGGCGGCTGCGGCCGCACCGCGCGGGCCTGCGCCGCCACCGACGGCCGCCGAGGCCGGAAGCTGTCCGACACGCGCCGCTGCCGACGTCGGCCTGATGGTCTCGCCCGAGCATCCCGTGGTCGGTGAACCGCTCACGATCGTCGCGGCAACCCTCGACGGCGAGGCCGCGCTGGCGCTGCGCATCGACGGCGCGGGCGATCCCGGCGCCGACGTGCAGGTGAGCGCGGGCGTGCCGGCGATCACCATCGCCCGCGTCGCGGCGGCGCCAGCCGGCGTGCTGGAGGTGGTGGTCGGGCGGGGTGGCACGGGTCTGGTGTGCACGCGCGTCGAGCCGCGCGCGCGCGCGCGCGTCCGCGTGCGCGAGGCCAGCGTGGCGGGTGTCTGGCCGGTGACGCGCGCGTGGGACGGTGCCGAGGAGGCGTTGTTCTCGGCGTGGGTGCGCACGCTCTTCCACGCGCCGCGCGGCGAGGAGCTGGCCCGCACCGCGCTGCACGAGCTGACCGCCGATGGCAGGCGCAACCTGCTGCACGATCACCTCGGGTGGAACGAAGACGCCGCCGACACCAAGGTCGGCATGTTCCTGCGGCCCGACTGCGCCGACACGCCGTACTTCCTGCGGGCCTACTACGCGTGGAAGCGCGGGCTGCCGTTCGGCTTCCGCGGCTGCTCCCGCGGGGCCCCCGGCAAGGCCCCGCGCTGCGGCAAGCTGCGCACGGTCGTCGGTCCGCCCGAGAACGCCAGCGACGGCAGCAAGCCCGGCGAACTCGGCGTGGTGCAGAAGTACTTCCGACGCACGCTCGCGTGGGGCGTACACACCGGCAACGGACGCACGGCCTTCGGCGACGACGACACCGACTTCTACCCCGTGGCGCTGACCCGTCGCGGACTGCGGCCCGGCGTCATCTATGCCGATCCCTACGGCCACGTGTTCGTGGTGGTGGAGCTGGTCGATCCGTCGGGCGACGATCCCGGCATCCTCTACGCGATCGACGGGCAGCCCGACGGCAGCATCACGCGCAAGCGCTTCTGGGAGGGCAACTTCCTGTGGAACGCCGACCCCGGCCTGGGCGGCAGCGGCTTCAAGGCGTTTCGCCCGCTCGCGCAGGTCACCCGTGGCGGCGCGAGCGAGATCATCGCCATCGACGACGCCGAGCTGGCGTCGCGACCAGGCTACGGCGACGTGAGCGACGAGCAGCGCACGCTCGAGGCGAACGCATTCTACGATCGCATGGACGCGTTGGTGACCCCGGGGCCCCGCGACGCCGCGCGGGCGCTCGACGAGGCCATGCTGGCCTTGCTCGAGGCCGCGCGGGTGCGCGTGACCTCCGTCGACAACGGCGAGGCGCACTTCGCCGGCGGCGGCGGGGTCATCGCCATGCCCGCGGGCCACGCGATCTTCGAGACCACCGGCGCGTGGGAGAACTTCGCGACTCCGGCCCGCGACCTGCGGCTGCTCATCGCGATCGATCTCGTGCTCGGTTTCGGCGACAAGGTTCGCCGCAACGCGGCCGCGTTCGCCCGCGACGGTCAGGACATGGACGCGCTGGTCGCCGCGCTCGAGCGCCAGCGCGACGCCAAGGCGGCCGATGGATCGCTCGCGTTCGAGTACACGCGCAGCGACGGCTCACGCCAGCGATTGACGCTCGCGCAGCTGATCGAGCGGCGCGCGGCGTTCGAGATGGCCTACAACCCCAACGAGTGCCCAGAGCTGCGCTGGGGCGCGGCGGCCGGCAGCGCCGAGGCGCGCACGTGCAAGCGGCGCGTGCCCGCGGAGCAGGCCCGCAAGATGAAGGCATACCGGGTGTGGTTCGCAGAGCGGCGTCGACCCGCGCGCGGCGATCCGGGCCCGGCGCTGCCGCCCTGAAGGCGTGGCGGTCCGCTCGCGCCCACGGCCCTTCGCCGCGGGCAACACGTTCGCGTTGACGGGCGGCGAGGGCTGCCGACACACTCGCGCTCACCACGTCATGACGCCCGTCGAACAGCGCCGAACGGAGAGGATCGCGACCACGCTCGCGATCCTCGTGACCCGCGACGGCGTCGAGCATCGCGGCAGCACCATCAACCTCAGCCTCGGCGGTGCGCTCGTGCGCGTGCAGCTGACACCGCCGCCGCACGTCGGCCAGCGCGTGCGCGTCGCGTTGACGGTGCCCACCCACGCCGCGCCGCTGGTCGCCGATGCCGAGGTGCGTTGGATCGGGCCGCTGGGCGAGTATGGTCTGCAGTTCGTGACGGGCTTTCGCGCGCGCGAGACCTGGGCGCTGGGGCAGTGGCTCGAGCGCGTGCGCAAGGGCGGCCAGGGATGATCGCGACCGTGCGCGCGGTCGCCTGCGTGACCGCGTGGCTGCAGCTGTCACCCGCTGCGGCGGCGCCCGGCGAGTCGCGTCGCTACGATGCCGGCGAGTCGGCGCCGTGGCGCGGCGAGGCGCCGAGCCCCGAGGTCGTGGCGCCAGCGCCAGCGCCGGTGGCGGACGACGGCGCGCCGGTCGTGGACGTTGCGACCGAGTCCCCGGCCGCGCCGTCGGTGCCGCCACCCACGCCGGTCGAGCGCGATGACAGCCGCATCGCCGTCGCCATCGGCCTCGCTCCGCAGGCGCCGGGATCGGCCGCGGAACGCGACCTGCTCGATCGGCTGGATCGCAGCACCCGCGTCAGCGTCGACCCGCGCACGCAGGTGCGACGACTGCGTCCGGGGGCGGGCGATGGTCGAACCATCTGTGGTGATCACAGGGACGACCTCGTGGTGCTCATCGGTTACGTGCCGGACCGACCCGAGCCGGTGGTGCTGGCCCACGACTGTCGCCTCGATCTGCCGTTGGGCGTGCGTGCAGCGGCCGCGGTCGACGAAGTCGGGCTCGTGGCCGCGTTGTGGGAGGAGCATGCGCAGGCGCAGCGCCAGGGCGCGAAAGAGCGCCGCGTGCGTCGCCTGCCACCCAAGGCCCGCGTGGCGATCGCCGCCGGCGTGACCTTGGTCGTGGTCGGGGTCGCGATCGGTCTGCTGGTCGCCAACGCCTTGCGCAAGGACCAGGTCGTGCTCAAGGTTTCGCCATGAGTTCGGCGTCGTCGGCCCGTCGGGGTGTGCATGCGCGAGCCCGACGAGGCCAGGGCACGGATGCCCGCGGGTGGTCGTCGCGCTCGCCGCTGTCGTGGTTGTCGTCGTGGCTGGTGGCCGTGGTCGCGGCGCTGCTGCTGTTCATCGCCGCCGGCGCCTCGACGGCGCTCGCGAGCACCGGACGCCCCGAGGGCTTCGCGGTCGAGCGCGCGTCGTCGCAGATCGTCATCGGTCGCGCGGTGCTGCAGTACGAGCCTGCGCTCGAGGACGACGCGCTCGCGCTCGCGCGCTCGATCCCCGCGTGGTGGTCCGAGGTGGAGGTCCCGCTGGCGCGCGACGTCGACGACACCGTGCGGATCGTGTTCGTCGATCACGCCGGCCGCGTCGCGGAGGCCACCGGCATGCCCCACTGGGTCGCCGGCGTGGCGCGCCCCGAGAGCGGCGAGATCGTCATCGCGCGGCACGGCCCCGACGGCAGCCCCACCGACCTCGAGCGCCTGCTCAAGCACGAGATGGCCCACGTCGTGCTGCACCGCGCGACGGCGGGCGCCGAGCTGCCGCGGTGGTTCCACGAGGGCGTCGCCGAGAGCCTCACCGGCGGCATCAGCCTCGCCCGCGCGCAGACCTTGGCGGGGGCGGTGTTCGGTCCTGGCGTGCCGGATCTCGAGCGCCTCGAGGCGCAGTTCCACGGCAACGACGCCCCCGACGCCAGCGTGGCGTATGCCGCCGCGCGCGACCTGGTCGAGTTCATGCGTGCGCGCGACCCCGACGGCGCGACCCTGCGGCAGCTCTTCACGCAGCTGCGTCAGGGCCACGGCTTCGAGGCCGCGGTGACGCGCTCGTTCGGCGTGCCGATGCGGGAGCTGGTGGGCGTGTGGCGCGACGGCTTGCCCGGCCGCTTCATGTGGTACCCGATGGTCGCCGGCGGTGGCGTGCCGTTCTTCTTGCTGCTGCCGCTGGTCGCGGTCGCGTGGGTGCGCCGGCGTCGGCTGGTGCGCGCGGGCTGGGCCCGGCTCGAGCAGGAAGACGCCCTCGATCGCGCGGCCTTCGGCCTGGCATGATGCCGGTGCGCCATGCAACGCGTCGTCGCTGGATCCCTGCGCGGGCGCAAGCTCATGACGGTGCCGACCGGGGTGCCGGGCCTGCGTCCGACCGCCTCGCGGGTGCGTGAGGCGATCTTCGATCGCATCGGCGCGGAGGTCGAGGGCACGCGCGTGCTCGATCTCTACGGTGGGTCGGGGGCGCTGTCGATCGAGGCGCTCAGCCGAGGTGCTCGCTTCGCGACGCTCTGCGAGCTCGACGAGCGCGTGGGACGACACCTGCGCGCGCAGCTCGACGCGCTCGCGCTCGGCGACCGCAGCGAGGTGATCCGCGTGGACGCCGAGCGCTGGCTCGCGCGCGGGCCACAGCGGGAGCCCTACGATCTGGTGTTCGTCGATCCGCCGTTTGCGTCACCGCACGTGTTCGCGCCCGTGCTCGCGTCGCTGGTGCAGTGGCGGTGGTTGGCCGAGCGGGCACTGGTGGTCTGCGAGCGTGAGCGCGTGCGTGGGGCCGCACCCGCGTTCGCGCTGCCCGAGGGGGTCGTGCCCGAGACCGTCAAGATCTACGGGCAGGTGCAGGTCGAGTACCTGCGCGCGCCTTGACGGCGATCCGCGCTCGCGGTGCCCCAAACCCGGACGTGCGGCTGCTACCATCGTCGGCAGCCGTGGAAGACTCGATTTCGCAGCGGGCCGCGTCGATCCAACCGTCCGCGACATTCGCGATGGCGGCCCGCGCGGCCGCGCTGCGGGCGGCCGGCCGCGAGGTGTTCGACTTCTCCGCCGGTGAGCCGGACTTTCGTCCCCCCACCGCGGTGCGCGAGGCCTGTGCCCGCTTCGTACGCGAGCACGCGGTCGGTTACACGCCGGTTGCGGGCATGCCGTCGCTGCGCGAGGCCATCGCGCGCGAGCTCTCGGGCGTGCACGGGGTCGCGTTCGGGCCCGAGCGCGTGCTGGTGTCGTGCGGGGCCAAGCACAGCATCGCGAACTTCTTGCAGGCGGTGCTCGAGCCCGGCGACGAGGTCGTGGTGCCGACGCCCGCGTGGGTCAGCTATCCGGAGATGGTGCGGCTGGCCGGTGGCGTGACGCGCATGGTCGCGGCCACGGCCGACGACGGCTGGCGGCTCGGCGCCGACGCGCTCGCCAGCGCGATCGGTCCCCGCACGCGGGTCGTGATCCTCAACAGCCCCGGCAATCCCACCGGCTGCGGCTACCCGGCGGCGGCCGTGCGGGCACTGGGCGAGGTGGTCGCGCGGCTGGCCCCGCGGGCGTGGATCCTCGCCGACGACATCTACCGCCGGCTCAGCTACGACGGCTTCGAGCACGCCAGCGTCGTGCGCACGCTCGACCGCGTGCACGAGCGCATCGCCATCGTCGACGGGGTCTCGAAGACCTACGCGATGACCGGCTTCCGCATCGGCTACCTGGTCGCGAGCGAGCCGGTCGTGCTGGGCGCGACCCGCATCCAGGGACAGACCACCTCGGGGGCTGCGACGCCCTCGCAGCACGCGGCCCTGGCGGCGCTCACCGACGCCAGCGTGGACGACGAGGTCGCGGCGATGCATGTCGCGTTCACGCGCCGACGCGCGACCATGCTGGCCGCGCTCGGGCAGGTGCCGGGGCTGCGGATGCATCCCCCCGACGGCGCCTTCTACGTGTGGATCGACGTGGGCGAGGTGCTCGCCCGCGGTGGCTTCGAGGACGACGCCGCGCTCGCGCGGTGGCTGCTCGAGGAGCACGGTGTCGCCTGCGTGCCGGGCGGCGCGTTCTTCGGCCCCGGCCACATCCGACTCAGCTACGCCACCGCCGACGACGTGATCGTCGGCGGCTGTGCCCGCCTGCGCGACGCACTCGCGCGCCGATGAGGATTCGCGATGATCATCGAGTTCGAGAACGGCCGACAGGCGACCGTCGATCAGATCCGTGACCTCGCGTCGCGCTTCGGTCTCGCCATCGAGATCACCCAGCGTGCCGGGGTCTACAGCACCATCCACGTGATCGGTGACACCCGCGAGTTCGCCACCCGCGAGGGCTACCTGCGCGACCTCCCCGGCGTGCGCGCGACCTGGCGCGTGACATCGGACTTCAAGAACATCGCGCGTGTCGTCAGCGGTGCCGACGGCAATGCCTTTCGCCGCGAGCGTCGGGTCGTCGAGGTCATGGGCCAGGACGGGCGCCCTCGGCGGTTCGGCGCCGGTCGGCACATCTTCGTGGTCGGACCCGACTCGCCGCAGACGCTCGAGCAGACCCTCGCGATCGCACGGGCAGTGCAGGCCGTGGGCGAGCGCTACGGCGTGCTCGACCGCATGATGCTGCGCGGCGGCGCGTTCAAGCCCCGCACGCGGCCGACCGACTGGCGCGGCCTGGGCATGAAGGGCATTGCGATGCTCGACCGCGCCCGCGAGGAGACCGGCATCCCCTACGTGACCGAGGTGATGGACCTCAACCTCGTGCCCGAGATCGGCGAGCACGCCGACATGCTGCAGGTCGGCACCCGCAACGCGCAGAACTTCGACCTGCTGGAGGCGGTCGGGCGCTTCGGCAAGCCGGTCATCCTCAAGCGCGGCTTCGGCAACGAGGTCACCGAGTGGTTCCACGCCGCCGAGTACATCGCCAACCAGGGCGACCTCGACATCGTGCTGTGCGAGCGCGGGGTCAAGACGCTGTTCACCAAGGGCGGCTACTGCCGCAACCAGCCCGACCTGAACGCGCTGAGCTTCGCGCGCCGGCAGACCATCTTGCCGATCATCTTCGACCCCAGCCACGTCACCGGCGACCACCGACTGGTGCCCGAGAACGTGATGGCCGCGTGTGCGCACCTCGCCGACGGCACCATCACCGAGAGCCTCCACGACGAGAGCTTCCGCCGCGAGCAGCTGTGCGATGCCGGGCAGGCGATCTTGATGGATCACTACGCGCAAGTGGTCGAGGCCGTGCTCGCGTTCGAGGAGCACGTGGCGCCGAAGCTGGTGGCGCTGCTCGATGCGTTCGAGCAGCGCGGATGACCGACCCGCAGTGGCCCGCGCCGCTGCGGCCCGCCTGCGGCCCGGCGGTGCCGTCGGCGACCACGCCACTGGTGCTGCCGGCTGCGACCGAGCACTGGGTGCTGCCGGAGCTGCACGCGGCCGCGGCCGGACAGGGGCCGATCGTGCTGGCGATCCCCGGGCTCGGGTGCGGCCCGCGATCGCTGGCGCCGGTCGTGACCGCGCTGGCGCGCGAGGCCCGGGTGGTGGTGGTGACGCTGGCCGGCTTCGGCGGCCTGGCGCCGATCGAGGGGCCGCTGCTGCCGCGCTTCTGTGCCGGGCTGCGCAGCTTGGTGGAGCAGCACTTGCGTGGGCCGGTGACGGTGCTCGGTCACAGCCTGGGTGGTTGGCTGGCGCTGGCGCTGGCGACCCAGCGGCTGCCGGCGTTGCGCGCCGCGATCGTGCTCGACGCGCTGCCCGCGGTCGCGGCCTTGCTCGGCGACGCCGCGGTGCCCGATGCCGCGAGCGCAGCGGCGGACCTGCAGCGGATCGCGGCGCGGCAGCGCGCGGAGCATCGGGGGCTCGACGGGGCGGGGCACCGGCGGGCCTGTCGGTCGCGGCTCGGCGCCGGCATCTCGTCGCTGGCCTTGGTCGACGCGCTGCTCGACGAGGCCTCCGCGTCCGACCCCGACGCGGTTGCCGACGCGATGGCGGAGATCCTGCTGGCGGATCTGCGCCCTGCGTGCAGGGCCATCACCGCGCCGGTGTCGTGCCTCGCCGCGGCGCAGAGCTGGCGCGATCCCGCCGCGCGCGCGCGGGCACGGGCGCACTACGTCGCGCAGTACGCCGCGATCCCGGGGGCAACGCTCGAGTGGCTCGAGCATGCGCGGCACTTCGTCGCGCTCGACGATCCCGCGCGAGTCGTGGCGCACGTCCGTGCGGTGCTCCGGGCGGTCGAACGCTAGCGTCGCCACCGGTCGGATGCGCTTGCGCGGCAGCTGCGACCGTGCGAAGAGAACCGACGTGGACCGCCGGGACGAACCCGCCACCATGCGCATCCGTTGCCCGACCTGTCGGCGCGAGGACGAGGTGCCGCGCGAGTTCCGTTGGCGGCCGTTCTGTTCGCGGCGCTGCAAGATCATCGACCTGGGCAACTGGCTCGACGAGGTCTATCGCATCGCGACCCCGGTGGATCCCGAGTCCGACGAGACCGCGGGCGCCCTCGCGCCAGACGACAGCGCGAACTGATCGCGCGCGAAGTGTCCGCGTTCGGTCCTGCGTGACGTTGCAGCCACGCAGCAGGTGCGCCGCGGGTTCAAGGGCCGCCGCGCCACGGGCGATGAACCCGGGGCATGCGTGCAGCGCTGGCACCGGCGAATGAGGCCGCTCGACTCGAGGCGCTGGCCGAGTACGACGTGCTCGACTCGCCCGCCGAGGCCGCCTTCGATGCGGTGACGGAGCTCGCCGCGGCGCTCGTGGGCACGCCCGTGGCGTTGATCTCGCTCGTCGATGCCAATCGGCAGTGGTTCAAGTCGCGATACGGGATCGAAGTGCGCGAGATCCCGCGCGACATCTCGTTCTGCGGGCACGTGGTTGCGGACGGCGTGGCGCTGGTCGTCGATGACGCGGCCCAGGACCTGCGCTTCCACGACAATCCGCTCGTCGTCGGTGAGCCCCACGTGCGCTTCTATGCCGGGATGCCGATCGTGGACGAGGCGGGCCAGGTGCTGGGCACGCTGTGCGCCGTCGATCGATGCCCCCGCGAGATCACCCCGGCGCAACTTCGTGGCCTCGAGCTGCTCGCCAAGCAGGTCACGGCGTTGCTCGAGCTCCGCCGCGAGCGGCGGCGGCTGGCGGAGGATCGACAAAGCCTGCGGGTGCAATCCAGCCTGGTCGAGCTGAGCCTCGACCTGCACGGCCTCGCCGACGGCGAGCTGCGACTGCAGCACCTCAACCCCGCCTGGGCCCGCGTCACCGGGTGGTTGCCGTCGGAGCTCGAGGGTCGAGCGCTGCTGGAGTTCGTACACCCCGACGATCTCGCGGCGACGGTCGCGGAGGCGCGCCGCATCGCCGACCAGCTCCGTCCGAGCATCGAGTTCGAGCACCGCTTCCGTCACCGCGAGGGGCACTACGTGTGGCTGTCGGGGACGGTGCTTTCGGATGGCCAGACCTACTACGCGGTCGGGCGCGACAGCACCGCGCGTCGCGAGCAGCAGGAGCTGCTGCGCGCCGCAGAGCGTCGCGCTCGCGTGAGCGAGGCGCGGCTGCGGGCGGTGTTCGAGGCGATGGCCGAAGGTGTGCTGCACCAAGACGCCGCTGGCGTCATCGTCGACTGCAACGACGCCGCGTGTCAGGTGCTCGGTCTGACCCGCGAGCAGCTGATGGGGCGCACGTCGTCGGATCCCCGCTGGCACACGGTCGACGGGCAGGGGGCGCCGTTCCCCAGCGAGCTGCGTCCCTCGATGGTGGCGCTGCGCAGCGGCGAGCCGTTGCGCGACGTCGCCATGGGGGTCGCGCAGCCCGACGGCGAGCTGCGCTGGCTCAGCATCAATGCCGAGCCGTTGCTGTCGGACGGCGTGGCCGTCAGCGTGGTGACGACCTTTCGCGACGTCACCGCGCAGCGCAACATGGCGAACGCACTCGCGCGCGAGCGCGGGTGGCTGACGACGCTGCTCGACAACCTGCCGGGTACCACCGTTGGCCTCTTCGATGATGCGCTGCAGCTCAGTCATACCTTCGGCTCGAGTCGCACCGTGCCGTTGCCGTCGCGGGTGGATGGCGTTGCGGTCGAGCACGACGCCCCGATCCTGCGCGACGCGGCCATGCGTTGCCTGGCCGGGGAGCACGTGCGGGTGATGACCCGCGCCGACGAGCGTCAGAT
This sequence comes from Deltaproteobacteria bacterium, assembly GCA_016709225.1. Lineage (NCBI taxonomy): Bacteria > Pseudomonadati > Myxococcota > Myxococcia > Deltaproteobacteria bacterium. The sequence goes on from JADJEE010000001.1 coordinate 189,269, forward strand.
CGACATCGCGTTCGTGCCGCTGCCGGAACACGACGGCCGGCAGGGCCTGATGTTGGCGCGTGATGTCACCGAGCGCGAGGCCCTTCGCGATCACATCGCGCGGCAGGAGCGGCTCGTGAGTGTCGCGAACCTGGCCGCGGGCGTCGGGCACCAGATCAACAACCCGCTGCAGTCGGTGAACACCAACCTCGACTTCGCGGCCGAGGAGCTGCGGCGGCTGGCACTGTCGCTGCCGGAATCGCGGGTGATCGAGATCGTCGAGGCCCTCGACCAGGCGCGCCGCGGCAGCGAGCGGATCCGTACGATCGTCCGGGGCCTGCGCACCATCACGCAGGAGCGCGGCGCCGGATGCCAGGCCGACCTCACCGGCGCAATCGAGTTCGCGACCAACTTGGCGCAGCACGCGTTGCGCGAGGTCGCCACGCTCGAGCTCGATCTCGGCGCGTTGCCGCCCGTGGTGGGTGACGAGGCTCGGATCGCGCAGGTGCTCTCGAACCTGCTGCTCAACGCGGCGGAGTCGTTCGACGCCGCCGATCGCGAACGCAATCGTGTCCGTGTCCGCGCGATCGTGGACGCGGGGCACGTCTCGTTGTGCATCGAGGACAACGGCCGCGGCATCGCGCCCGATGCACTGGCACGCATCTTCGATCCGTTCTTCACGACCAAGGCCCCGGCCGATGGGCCTGGGCTCGGCCTGACGATCGCCCACAGCGCGGTGCGTGCCATGGGCGGGAGCCTGACCTGCGAGAGCATCGTCGGGCGCGGTTCGACCTTCACCGTCCGGCTGCGGGTGGGGCAGGCACCACCTCGGGGCGATGCCGAGCTGCCCACGCCAGCCGCCCACGTCGTCGTGATCGACGGCGAGCCCGCGGTGCTGCAATCGTTGCAACGGACCCTGCGTCGGGACTACGTCGTCGACGCGTTCTTGGACGCCCGCGAGGCGCTCGCGCACCTGCTCGACCCCAGCGCGCGTCCAGTGGCGGTGCTCTGCGATCTCGCGATGCCCCAGGTCGATGGCGAGCGGTTGTTCCGCATGCTCTCGGAGCAGCGGCCCGATCTCGCCGCACGCTTCGTCTGCACCAGCGGCGACGTCCGTCAGATCGAGCGCCCGCACGCGTTCCCGCGCGATGTCCCATGGCTCGAGAAGCCGTTCGCAGTCGCCGAGCTCCGCGCCGTGGTCGAGCGCCTGCGAGGACGCTCCCCGCTGGTGCTCGCGTCGTGAGGCGCGAGCGTCGTCGCCCTCGAAGCTGCGCGTGTCGGGCAGCGACGCGTGCGACTGCGCTGCCCTGCTAGCGCTTGCGGTTCTTCTTGCGCGCGTCCTTCTGCTTCTTGCGATCGGCCTTGGCGCGATCGCGATCGGCGGGGCGCGCCGGCGCCGGCGCGCGTGGCAGGCCGGGCATGCCGGGCATGGCCGGCAGGCCGGGCATGCCGCCGCCCATCAGGCCCTGCAGCATCTCGGGGTTCTTGGCGAGCTTGCGCATCGCGCCGAGCTGGCGGAGCTGCTTGACGCCCGGGAGGTTGCCGAGCATGCCGCCGCCGCCCATGAGGCCGCCGAGCATCCCGAAGACCTCGCGCATGGCGAGGAAGCGGCCGACCAGGCCGCGCACGTCGTCCTCGCTGCGGCCGCTGCCGCGCGCGACCCGAGCCACGCGGGTGCCGACGAACTGCTCGGCGCCCATCTCGGCGTACTTGCTGGGGTCCTTGGGCTTGGGGGCACGGGGCTTGCGGGTCCAGCGGGCAACGCCGGTGGGGCTGTCGTCGTCGTCGAGCAGGAACACGTCGGGCTTGGCCCGCTCGGCGCGGGTCATCGACTGGATCATCGCCTCGATCTTGGTGAGCTCGTCGTCGTTCATCGCTTGGTCGAGCGCCTCTTGGGGCACCTGACCGCCGAACAGCGAGCCGAGCGGCATCTTGTCCATCAGGTCCTTCATCGATCCCATCTTCTGGATCGAGCGGATCTGGTTGAGGAAGTCGTCCATCGTGAAGCCGCCGCCGAGCATCTTCTCGGCGTCACGGGCGGCGGTCTCTTCGTCGACGACCTGCTGGAAGTCCTGCATGAGGCCGACCAGGTCGCCCATGCCGAGGATGCGACCGGCGAGGCCCTCGGGCCGGAAATCCTCGAGGCGGTCGAGGGTCTCGCCCATGCCGAGGAACTTGACCGGCTTGCCGGTCACCGCGCGGATCGACAGCGCCGCGCCGCCGCGTGCGTCGCCGTCGAGCTTGGTGAGCACCACGCCGGAGATGTCGAGCCGCTCGTCGAAGGTCTTGGCGGTGTTGACCGCGTCCTGACCGATCATCGCGTCGATGACGAGCAGGATGTTGGCGGGGTTGACCTTGGCCTTGATGCGGTCGAGCTCGACCATCAACGCCTCGTCGATCGCGAGGCGACCGGCGGTGTCGAAGATGACGTAGTCGAACGCACCGACCGCGGCCTCGTGGTTGGCGGCGGCGGCGATCTCGACCGGGTCGCCGGACTCGCGCGCGAACACCGGCACCTCGAGCTGCTCGCCGAGCACCTGCAGCTGCCGCACCGCGGCAGGGCGGTACACGTCGCAGGCGACCAACATCACCTTCTTGCCGTCCTTGGTCAGCTTGCGCGCGAGCTTGCCGGTCGAGGTGGTCTTACCGCTGCCCTGCAGGCCGACCATCATGATGCCGGTGGGACCGCGGCTGGCCGTGGCCAGCTCGCTGTCGACGGGGCCCATCAGTGCGACCAGCTCTTCGTGGCAGATGCGCACGAAGTGGTCCTCGCTCTTGACCCGCAGCTTGCGCTCGCCCTGCTTGGCGACCAGCTGCACCTCGGTGCCGATGGCCTTCTCCTTCACCGCGGCGAGGAACTGCTTGACGACGCGGAACTCCACGTCGGCCTCGAGCAGGCTCATGCGCACGTCCTTCAGCGCGGCCTCGATGACCTCCTCGGTGAGCTCACCCTTGCCGGTGAGTCGCTCGCGTGCGGCGCGGAACCCCTTGGAGATGGTCTCGAACATGGGCCTGCTTCATAGCAGATTCGATCGGCCCCTGGTCCCGCCCGCGCACAGCCCCGGACGGGGCGCACGCGGTTGCCGTCAGGGGCAGTCGCCGGCTCGGCTGCCGTCCTGGCGCACGCACCACCGCGCCAACGACTCGCGTGCACCGCCGCCGTCCTCGAGCAGGGCTTCGATCGCGCACTGCTGTGGCGCAGGCCCGCCGTCACGGTCGGTGCTCGCGCGTGCGACCTCGGCGACCGACTCGCCCGCCTGCAGGCCCGCCATCGGCAGCCACATCATGAGCGGCAGCGCCCGCGGCACGCCATCGGCCGTGCAGCTCGCGAGCACGCGAACGCTGGCGCGCTCGGGCCCGTCGACGCCTGCGGTCGCGAGCGCGCGCACCTCGAGCGCGAGGCCGCCGTCGTCGCGCGGCACCAGCTCGCCCTCGAGCTCCACGGTCGGCGCGGGCCCGCTGGCGGGCGCGCGGGGGAGCTCTTGCGCCGTACATGGGCCGTCGCGCAGCACGTCGTCGGCGAAGCACACCGTCGCGATCGGCGTCACGACGGGCGCGGGATTCCGTACCGGCCCGGCGTGGAGCGGCGGCGAGATCGTGAAGGCGAAGCGGACCTCGCAGGTGTCCGGGATCTCGCGAATGAAGGCACCCGGCATGAGCACCTCGCTGCCCTCGACGCGCGCGCCGACGCTGGCGCGCGCGAGTCGACCGCTGGCGTCGAAGGCCATCTGGCTGGCGATCGCGTGGCCGTCGACGGCGCACACCAGCCGCGCCAGGACCCCGGCGTGCTCGGGCACGACTCCGGTCACGACCGCTTCGAACGCGACGCCGCGGGCGTTGGGTTGCTGCCCGCTGTGCAACGCCACCGGGCGCGTGCCCAGGCCGGCGACCAGGCTCTCACGCACGCGCACCCGCTCGAGCCGCACGGGCACGTCGACCGCGAGCATCGTCGGGTCGACCGCGTTGCTGGACTCGAAGCCGCAGCCGAGCACGGCGAGCAGGCCAGGGATCAAGGGTGAGCGCGACGTCGATGGCATCGTGCGGGTTGGTTCCCCGCAGCGACCAGCGGTTTAACCCGAGCTCGAGACCTCGGCGTGGGCGAGCTCCGCCAGCGCGAGGCTCGCGGTCAGGCCCGGCGACTCGATGCCGAGCAGCGCGACCAGCCCGGGCACGCCGTGCGCGGCCGCGCCCGCGACCACGAAGTCCGCCGCCGGCTCGCCTTCGCCCACCAGCTTCGCGCGCAGGCCGGCGTAGGCGGGCCTGAGCATCTCCATGCGCAGTGCCGGCAGCCAACGGCCGACGTCGCGTGCGAACCCGTGGGCCCGCGCCGGGTCGACCGCGTAAGGCGGCGGGCTGCCGTCGTCGCCGGGCTCGCAGGGATCGATCCACTCGACGTCGGGACCGAGGCGCATCCCGCCCTCGAGATCGATGGTCACGTGGATGCCGAGGCCGCCCGCGACCGGCAGCGGGTACACCAGGTGGCGCAGCCGCGGGCCGCCGTGGACCGCGAAGTAGTTGCCCTTGGCGATCCGCAGCGGGCGTGCCGGCAGTCGCGCGACGCCGTCGATGCGCGCCAACACGCCGCGGCCCGCGAGCCCGGCGGCGACGCACAGGATCCGCGTGCGAAGGGACTCGCCGCCGGCGTACACCTGCAGCCCGCCGCCCGGCAGCGCCGCGGCGTGCTCGAAGCGACAGCCCAGCGCGATCGCACCGCCGTGGTCGCGCAGCTCGCCGGCGAGCGCCCGCAGCAGGCCATGGCTGTCGACGATCGCCGAGCCCGGCGACCACAGCCCCGCGTGCGCGCGCAGCTCGGGCTCGAGCGCAGTGATCGCCGCGGCGTCGCGGGGCTCGAGCACGACACCGTTGTCGGCCGCGCGCCGGCGCAGTTGCTCGAGTGCTTCGAGCTGCTCCGCCGCGGTCGCGACCAGCAGCTTGCCGCATCGCGCGACGCGGATGCCGTGGGATTCGCAGTACTCGAGCAGCGCGACGCGGCCCTCGACGCACGTGCGCGCCTTGAGGCTGCCGGGCTCGTAGTAGATGCCCGCGTGTACGACCTCGCTGTTGCGCGACGAGGCGTGCTGCGCGAGCGCGGTCTCGGACTCGATGACGACGACCTCGTGCCCGGCGCGCGCGAGCGCCCGGGCACATGCGAGCCCGACGACCCCCGCTCCGATCACGATCGCGTCGCAGTCCACGGCGAATCAACCGGGGCCGTCGGCGCGCGTGGCCCCCGGCGGCGAGTCTACGCGGCGGCGCGGCGGCTTTGGGGTCGGCGTCGGCGGCCGGCGCCCAAGGCGGCCTGCAGGCGGACGCGCACCCGACCGAAGCGTCGGCGCCGCAGCGTCGGCCGGCCCAACCGGGGCGCCCGCGTCAAGCGGCCCCCAGGCCGGTCGAAACCGTCTTCGCAGGGATCCGTCGGTGGTATCGCAGCGATCGTCGAGCCGAGCATCCGCGCTGCTGCGTGCACTTCGTCGCGCGCTGTGGCTCGCGGCGGTGGTGGTGGTCGCGTGGGCGAGCCGCTCGAGCGCGCGGCTGCAGCCGTACTACGTGGTGCAGGGCCTCGGCGCGCACGAGATCCGCCCGCGGGTGCTGTTCGTGCTCGACACCTCGGGCTCGATGTCGTGGCGTGCCCAGGCCGCGGAGGAGCAGTGCTCGTGGCGCTCGTGCGAGCTCGGCGAGGGCAGTCAGTCGAGCCGCATCGCGGTCGCGCGCAAGGCCATCCGCGATGTGGTGACCGCCGCCGGCGACAGCGCCCGCTTCGCGCTGATGACCTTCGATCAGCGACACCCGCCGACCTCCGTGCCGCGCAAGTGCAGCGACGGGCATCGCTTCCAGTGGACCACGTTCCACGGCTACTTCGTGTGGGACAACGTCGACAAGTACAGCGGCTACTACGGTACCTGGCGCCTGTGCGACGACGTCAACCGGCCGTACCCCTACCTGCGCTGGGACAACCTCGGGGTCGGCGCGGTCATCAGCGCCAACAACCAGGCCGGCGCCATTCCAGCCTCGCCACTCATCTCGACCGCAGCGACGAGCATGAAGGCGAGCAGCAACGCCGATCGCAAGGTGCAGTGGTTCCCTCGCTTCATGGGCGTGCGCGCCAACCTCAACGCGACCACGGATCCCGATCGCTCGATCACCCACGCCACCGTCGGTGACTACGGCACGACCACCACCGACACCGATGCGAACGTGTGGGGCAAGGACTTCTACTACTGGCCGTACGTCGACGGCTTCCCCGGCTACTCCGCCAGCGTCGGTTACCCCTACGACGGCAACCGTGTGCCGTACATGGGCGTGACCGCGGGCTCGACCACCGCGCAGGCGGCCCTGTACGCGCCGTTCTACCTCGACCTGCCGGCCAGCACCGCCGACGCCGTGCGCGGCCCGACCAGCGTGACGGCGGCCCACGCCGCGGTCGCGGCCGCGGTCGCGCCGATGATCGAGGGCGGTGTGGATGCCGACGCCGGCACGCCGTGGGCGAGCGCGATCGGGGCCAAGCTGGCGAGCCCGCCGGAATCGAACGCGATCTACGCCCACTCGAGCGTGACCTCGTACCTGCAGTACGTCGCCAACTCCGAGGCCGCCGACGCGTGCGCTCCGACGGTCGCGGTGCTCGTCACCGACGGCCAGCCGTCGCCCGAGAGCGAGGGTGGCGCGCTGCTGCACGAACGCCTCGCGGTGCTGCGCAACGAGCTCGGCGTGCGCACCTACGTGGTCGGCTTCTTCCTCGACGAGCCCGAGCTGCACGCGATGGCGTGCGCCGCTGCGGGCGCGTGCTCCGGGAGCTGCAGCTCGCCGTGCAGCGACACGCCCGCCAACGACTGGGACACCTGCGCCGACCCCAGCGATCCGAGCCATGGATGTGCCTACCTCGCCAGCTCGTCCGCCGAGCTGGCGGGAGTGCTCACCGAGATCGTGCAGGCCGCGTTGTCGGTCGAGGTCGACAGCGGTCCCGGCGCGCGCATTGCCGACTTCGGTGTCGGCGAGCACGGCACACCGGGTCAGGGTCGCATCGTGCAGACGACCCTGCGGGCCCACACCGACGTGCCCTCGTGGCGCGGCCACCTCGAGCGTTCGGTGTGCACCGACGAGGATCCCGCGGTGCCCGGCGACCCTGCGCCGTGGTGCGTCGATCAACCTTTCGAGGCCGACGAGGTCGAGGAGACCTTCGGGCCCTGCGCGCAGTCGCGGTCGTGGGATGCCGCAGCGTGCCTGGCCCAGACCGAGTGGAAGGCGCGCCGGCTGTACACGCACACCGCCGCCAACGAGGTGGTGCCGTTCGCCGATGACGATGGTCGCGCCAGCGCTGCGCTGCGCACCGAGCTGGCCGACACCGGTGCGATGTCGGCGGCGGACGTGGCCGCCCATGCCGACGACTTCGCGGCGTTCGTGCTCGGTCGCGACTTCCCCGACGGCGCCAAGCTGCCAGGCGTGGCCAACTCGGCGCCGGTCGTGGTGCGCCGCATCCCCAAGCGGCGGCCCGAGTACTCGCCGCAGGTGGCGATCCGCGACCCGCACTGCGGCGGACGCCGGCTGTCGGAGGTCGACGCCGCGGGCCTGCCCGAGTCGCTCGAGAGCTTCGCCGCCGCGGCGTGGTCGAACGCCGGCATGCTCGCCTCGCCGTCACCGCACCATGCCTACCAGGAGGCGGTGCTCGTCGGCGACGACCTCGGGGTCCTGCACGCGTTCCAGCTCGACAGCGGCAACGAGCTGTTCGGCTTCGTGCCGCGCTTCTCCTTGCCTGCCGCGGTCGCGCAGTGGCGCAACGGTGCGGCTTCGATGGGCCAGAGCTCGAACGTCGCCTCGCACATCTACGGCATCGCGTCGACCGTCAACGAAGGCTGGGTCTACGACGAGGCCGCCACGCGATGGCGACACCTCGCGGTGTTCGGGCTCGGGGCCGGCGGCACCGAGCTCATCGCGCTCGACGTCTCGCACATGAGCCCGTCGGCCGACGATGGTCCGATCGAGGTGTTGTGGACGAGTGACGACGCTGCCCTGCGTGCGGCCTACGACGCCGTGCTCGGTGAGACCTGGTCGCGGCCGGCGCTCGCCTACGACGTGCCCGGCAACGTCCTCGGCGCCGAGCCCCAGGCGCGGCTGGTGTTCGGCAGCGGCTACCGGCGCGCGGGCGCGGCCGCGAACGCCGGGCGCACGCTGGTCTACGCCGACGCGGTCACCGGTGCCATCCTCGAGCAGGCGGTGATCGACGCCGCGACCGACGGCTTCGACTCGAGCTACGCGGCGGTCGGCGATGTCGCGATCGCCAGCCACTGCATCTCGCGCTACTGGGGCGAGATCCAGGAGGTCTACGCGGCCGATCCCGCGGGCCGATTGTTCCGCTGGGACCTCGGCGGGGGCCATGCCGCCGACAGCGGTGGCGCGTGGGGTGGCAGCGCGCGCGAGGCCGTGCGCCTGCACGCCTGCGAGGGCGACGGCAGCACCTGCACGGTGGGCACCAGCCATGGCGATCCGTTTCTCTTCGGTCCCGCCGTCACCGCGGGCGGACGCATCGATCCACCGGGTGGTGCCGCGAGCGGTGAGCCGCCGCTGGGCGTCGATCAGTTCCTCGTCGCGCTCGCCAGCGGCTCGCCGAGCGACGACTCGACCCCCGCTGCGACCAGCCGATTCCACAGCAGCTTGTACCTGCTGGTGGACGATCACAGCCACGCCGCCAGCGATGGCTTCGACGTGCCCAGCGGCGGCCCCAAGGTCGACCCGTCGGCACCCGCGACGTATCCCCACTACCTACGGCTGGCGGTGACGGACATCGAGCGCACCCGCGAGTTCACGCCGTTCGACGGCGCACCGACCTACGAGGACGTCGGGCACTTCGGTCGCGGCACGCGGCCGATTCGCGCGCCCCGCATCGAGGTCTCGGGCGCGGTCGACACCGCCGCGGTCGCCGACGACGGGCAGCCGCGCGTGATCGAAGGTGTCGAGGTCTATCGCGTGACGTACACGCTCTACGAGCCGCCGAGCAACGCCTGCGACGCGCGCTTCTACGACCGCGACAACGGCCTGTGGCACGTCGACGAGGGCGCGACCTTCGAGATCACGCTGCGCACCACCGCCATCGCCGGCGCCGGCTTCGATTTCACGCAGGGCGCAGCCGACGGGCCCGCCACGTTCGATGCCTCGTTCGAGCCCGGGCTCGTGCTCGAGTCGGTGACCCAGGTTCGCTCGGGCACGTGCGCCGACGGCAGCTGCGGCCCGCGCATCGACCCGCCTCGCGCCCCGCCGTGCGACAACAACACCGCGCAGCCGGGGCTGCCGGTCGCGCGCGGGTTCGCGGTGCCGGTGCAGGCGGCCGAGCTGGTCGGCTTCACGCCCATCGAGTGAGCGGGCCCGCGATCGCCGGCGGGGCCACGGGCGCCCGTGCACGACGGGGCGGGATCGGGTCTGCGACGCGTCTGGGGGCGGGTCTGGGGTGGTCGTCGATCCGGCGCCGGCCTGCCCCCCGTACCGCCGATGCATGCAGATGTCGGCCTCCCCCGTCGAGACGCGCGCACGTCGGACCCTCGGACGCGACGGCACCCTGCGGTGCCGCACGTGCGGCAGCTGCTGCGCGGCCGTGCCGGCCGGCGCGCGCTACTGTGGTGACTGCGGCGTCGCGACCGAGGCCACCGCGTTGTACGGCCGCGACGGCGTGGTCGAGCACGCGTGGCTCGAGATGTTGGCGGCGCTGGCCGGGCAGCCGCGCGCGACCACGGGCACCGCGCCCGGACGCGTGCAGTCCGACGCGGAGATCATGTGGCAGCTGATGAACGGCGACGACGACACCGCAGTGTGGTCGGCGTCGCGGGCCGACGCCGACGCGGCGACGCGCGTCGACGGCGTGACCTGGCCGCGCTACGCCGCGGCATCGGCCGAGCCTGCGCCGGTGGACACCGTGCCGCAGTGGGATCGCACGTGTGGGTACGGCGAAGCGCTGGCCTGCGGTGCGCTCGGCGAGGACGCCCTGCCGCGCGCGCGCGAGGTCGAGGTCGAGGTCGAGGTCGATGGGGCGTCGCACGGCACCGTCGACATCACGATGCCGCTCGCGGCTCCGCGCGCGGCGTTGGTCCTGCGCCTGGCGCCGACCGGCTTTCCCGGCCAGGGCGTGCCGGTCGACGCGCAGCTGGTGCCCCGCGGCGGCACGCTGGATCTGGGCCGCGCCTGCGACGGCCCATGGCACGGCGATCCTTACCTCGACGAGTGGCACGCACGGCTGACCTCGGACCCCGAGGGGCTGCGCGTGATCGATCCCGGCTCGCAGGGCGGCCTGTGGCTGCGGCTCGACACCCCGTGGTGGTTGCGCGACGGCGACCAGTTCCGCATCGGTGAGCAGTTCCTGTGCTTCGACGAACCGCCGCTGGCGGGCACTGCGGGTGTGCGCGGTCGCGTGCAGCTGCTCGACGCGCAGGCGCGCTTCGGCGTTGCCGTGCCGCTGTCGCGGGCGTGCGTGTTGGGCCGCGGGGGCACCGACATCGTGCTGCTGCACGACCCGTTCGTGTCGGCCGAGCACTGTCGCCTGCAGCCCGAGGGCGACGGTGTGCGCTTGGAGGACCTCGGCAGCAGCAACGGCACCTGGCTGCGCATGCGCAGCGGCGATCTGCTGCCATTCGGTGCCGTGGTCGCGATCGGCCGCCACCTCTACCGCGTGGTGCCGGCCGAGCCCTGACCGCGGCCGCGAGCGCGCACGTGCCGGTCGGACGTTGCGGGCGCCCGGAGGCGGGCTCCGCGGTGCTATCGTGACGGCGAGATGCGGTGGGTCGCGTGGACGTGGGTGGCGTTTCTCGGCGTGGGCGCGAGCGGCTGCTTCACCGGCGAGGACGCGCTCGGGCTGGCGTGCGACGGCCCGCACCAGTGCGGCATCGGGCAGCAGTGCCTCACGGGTTTCTGCGGCGGGCCGACGGCGACGACCGAAGGCAGCGCCAGCGTCACCACCAGCAACGCGAGCACCGGCTCGAGCGGGGGTGGGTCGTCGAGCACGGGGGTCGACGACGGCTCCGGCAGTGGGTCATCGAGCACGACTGCGGCCGACGGCTGCGCGCCCGTCACCGTGCCGCAGTGTCAAGGCGGTCCGGTCGCGTCACCGATGATCGATAGCTACGTGTTCTCCCACGCCGAGCTCGGCAACGCCTCGAGCGCGGTGGTGTGGGACTGGAGCGGAGACGGCGTCGACGACCTGGCGGTGCTGGACTTCGTCGGCTGGGACGTGACGCTGCTGCGCGCCGACGCCGGTCGACAGTGGGCACGCCTGGCCAACGTCGATCGCACGATGACTGGGGTCGACAACCCCTACGACATGGCGATCGCCGATCTCGACGGCGATGGCGACCCGCAGCTGGTGCTGGTCTCGATCGATGCCGGGCAGATGGGCGTGGTGGAGTGGTCCGATGGTGCCTTCGGCGCGCCGCTCACCACCGGCATCGCGACCACCGGCCTGTTCAGCATGGCGCTCGCCGACGTCCACGGCGACGCCTGTCCCGAGTTGCTCGCGGCCGGCAACGGCGTGGTCGTGGTGGTGCCCAACATCGACGGCAGCCTGTTCGGCAATCCCACGGCGAGCTTCATGGGCGACCTGACGGAGCCGTGGGAGGTGTTCGTGTGGGGGCAGGGCAGCGACGCACGCGTGCTGGTGCCGTCGACCCACGACGACTCGTTCGATGGCCTGGGCATGCACCCGGTCCACGTGTTGCGGGTGCCGCAGGACGAGCCCATCACGCTGACGCCAGCCTCGCCGTCGGTACTCGCGACCAACTTCCGCAACCCCTGGGCGGTCGCCGGCGGCGACTTCGACGGCGATGGCGTGGAGGAGTTGGCGGTCGTCGAGCGCAATCTGACCGAGGCCAACGAGGGGACCGACGTCCCCGGGCGACTGCGGTTCTTCCGGGTCGTGGCCACCGACGTCGAGGAGCTGGTGCCCGGCGGGATTGCGGTCGGGGTCGGCCCGCGTGAGCTGCTCGCGACCGATCTCGATTGCGACGGTCGCAGCGACCTGGTGGTCGGCACCACCGGTGCGCCCATGCAAGGCGGCGCGCCGCAGGTGTTGTTCGGCGCCGCCACCCTCGACGCGATGACACCGATCGATGTCGCGGTGCCCGACGTCTCGGTCGGGAACCGCATGGCCGTCGGCGACTTCGACGACGACGGTCGCCCCGAGGTGGTGATCCCCGACTATGGCCGCTCCGATGCACTGCCGAGCAATCGCATCGTCGTGGTCGAAGCGGTCGCCGGCTGACCGCGCTGGCGTTGCGCGGCGCCTCAGTACCAGCGTCGCGCGTGACCGACATGGCGGTGGGCGGCAGCGGCCGCCATCGCCTCGGCGTGATCGTCGTCGCGGAGCGCTCGCTGCATGAGCGCGCGCAGCAGCAGTCCACCGCCGGCGACGATCACCGCCGGCACGCTGTACGCGACCACCGGAACCCCCGCGATACCGAGCCCGAGCCAGTCGTTGCCGGCCGCGATCGCCACCGGGGCCGAGAACAGCCACGCGTCGTAGAGGCCGTGCAGCAGCACCGCCAGCAGGTAGCCGCCGACCAGGCCAGGCCCGCGTCCGTCGAAGCGGCGCACCGCGGCGAAGTAGCCCATGAGGCCGCCCCAGATCGCGTGGGCCGGCACCGCCAGCACCGCGCGCCCGATGAACAGCGAGAGGTAGGTACCGCTCGATCCGGTCTGCAGCAGGAGATAGGCGACGTTCTCGACCAGCGCGAAGCCGAGGCCCGCGCGCGCGCCGTAGACGATGCCGTCCATGCGCTCGTCGAACTCCGGCCGCCGCCACGCGAACAACAACATGCTCGCCATCTTCGCGCCCTCCTCGGGCAGCGCCGCGATCACGAACGCCATGTAGAAGGCCGCGGCGTAGCTGCCCGGCGCGCCGCCCTGCAGCACCAGCTCGACCGGCGACAGGTACATCAACAGCTGGCCCAGCGCGATCACGGGGATCGCCGAGAGTGCGCCGGCGAGCGCGACCCGACGCAAGGTCCCCCGCGGCTCGGGCCGCTTGGCATCGAAGCGGTCGAACAGCCACATCGCTGCCAACGCGGGCAGGGCTCCGACGAGCGCGAGCTGGTAGTTGAGCAGCGGCAAGCGGGGGCTGGGGCGCGTCGCGGGCGGGTCCGTGGCCGGCAGGGGCGCGGCCGCAAGCATACGCGAGGGGCGCGGCGAAGGCTCGCGGGAGCGCGCGACGTCACAGCCGGTGTGGCGTCGCCGCGTCGCGTAGCGCCGCCAGTGCCCGCACGTGCGCGGGCGTGGTCTCGCAGCAGCCGCCGACCACCCGTGCGCCGGTGCGCAGCCAGACCTCGGCATCACGTGCGAACGCGGACGGGGTCGCGGGCGCGCCCACGAAGCAGCGGTGGGCGGCGTCGTAGGGCTGTCCGGCATTGGGATAGACCACCAGCGGTCGCGGATCGACGGCGGCGAGCTGCGCGAGGGCGGCGGTCGCCACCGCGGGTGCGGTGCAGTTGATGCCCAGCGCGGCGATGGCGTGGCAGTCCGCGGTCGCGCGCGCGCAGGCCCGCAGCGTGTCGCCGCTGCCGCTGTGCGCCCCGTCGCGACACACCAGCGACAGCCACGCCGGCGGTCCGCGGTGATCCGCGAGTGCGCGCGCGATCGCGGCGCACTCGCGGGCGCTGGCGATGGTCTCGAACGCGATCGCGTCGGCGTCGACGAAGCCCGGCAGGCGTTCGCGGTGGAACGCCACCAGCGCAGCATCGTCGACGTCGTCGAAGTGCCCGGTGTACTCCGAGCCGTCGGCCCGGGCTGCCCCGTAGCTGCCGGCCGAGGCCACCACGACGCGCGGCCGCGTACCGCCGACCGCCACACAGCACCGACGTGCAATACCGACGGCGTCGCGCAGCAGCTCGAGCGCGCGGGCCTGCGAGAGTCCGCGCGCCGCGAGTCCCGGTAGTGAGGCTTGATAGCTGGCGGTGGTGATCACGTCGGCGCCGGCCTCGAGGTAGTCGTGATGGACCGCGGCCACGGCCGCGGGATCCTCGAGCAGGACCTTGGCGCTCCACAGCGGATCGGCGAGGTCGTGGCCGCGTACGGCGAGCTCGCTGGCGAGCCCGCCATCGAGCACCGCGAACGGCTCCAGGGTCCACGGCGCGGTCACGACAGCCCCAGCTGACGCGCGAGCTCGGGGTTGTCGGGGCCCGCGCGCCAGATCCAACGATCGAGCAGGTAGTGGGTCGCCTGCGGCACCGTCAGCAGCGCGACCACGGCGGCGGTCACCACAGGATGCGTGAGCGCCCACTCGCCACCGGCGCCGAACAGCGACGCATGGTCGTGCCAGATCCAGCGATCCCACAGCGACTCCTCGACCAGCGCGACGACCAGCAAGGACCCCAGGTAGGCCGCGCCGAGCAGCGCCGGCGTGCGCCGCCGCAGTCGCGCCCCGAAGATGCGAGCGCTCTGCTCGCGTCCGCCTGCGAACCACGTCAGCGCGATGTACGGCACGCCGTGCATCACGACGTTGGTGAGGGTGAAGATGCGATCGTCGTCGAACGCGACGATCCCGAGGTGCCAGTTGAGCGCCGGCAGCACCGTGAGCCACACCAGCATGGGGTTGCGGTGGCCGGCGCTGCGCAGGGCCACGCGCCGCACCACGAACACCAGCCACACCGGCAGCTGCAGCCATAGCGCTGCGGTTCCGATCACCGCAGGCACGCCCGCGAAGAGATCACCCTCGACGAACCACGCGAACGTGCGCGGCAGGTGGCCGTGCCACCACAAGACCGGCCCCGCGGTGCCGCACCACAGTGCGAGCTTCACGAGCCGCCGGTCGAAGCTCGACTCGCCGCCCTTGCGCACGTACAGCATCGCGAAGCCGACGTGCTGCATGATGAAGTGGAAGATCGCCAGGTAGGCCAGCGCGGTCCAGAACCAAGCCGGGCTCTCGAGGTGCAGCAGGAAGCCGCACCACAGCGACGCCGCCGGCAGCAGCCACAGGCGCCGCGCGTGGTGGCGTCGCGCGACCGGATCGAGGTACGTGCGAAACGACGTCGACCACACGTGGGCGACGTCGATCGCCAGCACCAACACCAGCCACTGCAGGGTCGACAGCGCCGCGGGGCCATCGCTGGTCAGGCCAATCACGAGCCCGAGCACGAGCGACGCGAGCCCCGGCGCGACGAAACAGAGGAAGTCGACGCGTGGACTCGCGATCGCAGCGGCAACGCGCGGGGCGGTCATGGGCGGCGCGCCAGTGTAGCGCGCCGCAGTCGTCGTCCCGAGCGCTCAGTTGATGCAGTACGTGGCGGAGCAGCTGGTCCACAACGTGCCCGACGAGCACGTCGACGAGGTCTCGTACCAGCCCGGGCCGCGGCCGAAGGCGTCGTGGGCGGCCTGGGCGCAGTTCCAGCAGCTGCTGCCGCCGACCCACGTGCTCACGGTCGAACAGACGCCGTACTGCGTGTTGGGCCCGGGCGCCATGCGGAAGCGATCGCCCTCGTCGTAGTCCGCGGCCCACGGCGGAGCGGCACCCAAGGCGGTGGCGACCTCGAGGCCGACCGCGAGCGCGTCGTCGCAGGCGCCTGCACCCTCGGCGTCGCCGCCCTGGGGCTGCCAGTCGTCGGTGCCCCCCGCAGCGATCACCAGCTCGCCACCGTCGCAGCGCATCGCCGCCTGGGCGTCGCTCCACGACACGCTGGCCTCGCGCTCGTCGAGCGTGACCTCGAGCTCGGTGATGCCACGGGCGTCGCTCACCGCGACGTGACCGACGGCGTCGCCACCGGGTCCGAGGAGCGCGAAGCCGTCGGCCTCGGCGACGACCGCATCGACGCCGAAGCGCGAGAGGTCGAGCGCCGCGAGGCTGCGCGCGTCGGGCTCGGTCGGCGCGTCGGTGTCGCACGCCAGACCCGCACACGCCGCAGCGACGGTGAAGGTGCAGTGGAGGAGGGCACGATCGAGTCGGAGGAACGTCATCACCCACGGGAGATGCCGCCGCGCCGTCGCGGTTCGCCGGCGCCCTAGCCGAGGATGCCTGCGACGTGCACACCGAGGTCGGCGGCGGCGTGCTCGGCTGCGCCGACACCGTTGGCGAAGGCCTGCTCGAACAGCGGCAGTCCGGCGCAGTCGGCCGCGCACGGGTACACGCGGCCGATCACCGCCGCGGCGGCGGCGGCGGCTGGTCCGAACAGTGCGCCGGGGATCGGCCGCACCATGCCATGGCCCCAGCGCACGAGGTCGATCGCGGTCACGTACGGGTGGAGTCCGGGATGCATGCCGTCGATGGCGGCCAGCACGTGCGCGCCGAGCTCGTCGGCGCTGGCGTCGAGCAACCACTGGCGCTCGCGCGCGAGCCCGGCGGGGTCGTCGGCGCAGCGCGGCTCGTAGAAGGTGATGACCGCCCCCGCACGCTTGCGATCGCCGAGCGACTCGAGGTGATTGGCGACGACGTAACCGAGGTGGGGCGCATCGATGGCGACGTTGTCCCACGACAGGGGCGCGCCGACGCCCTTGGGGCGCACCGTCAGCTCGAGGCTCGCGACCAGCCACGGCGCGTAGGTGCGGGCGCCCGCCGGCATCGGGTCGCGGCCCGCGGGCAGCACGTGCGGCAACACGAACCGCGGCGCCGCCCAGAGAATCGCGTCGGCCTCCCACGCGACCACGCGATCGTCGGCGAGCTCGACCGCGGTCACGCGGCCCTGGTCGGGCTCGATGCGCAGCACCGCGGTCTGGAGCCGCAGGCGCTCGCCCAGGTCGATGCGCGCTGCGAGGCGCTCGAGCAGGCCGGCGTTGCCCTGCGGCCAGCTCAACAGCAGTCGGTCGTGCTCCTGCTCGAGCCCGCGGGCGAGGAAGTGATGCAGGCCCGCGAACGCCGACACCTGATCGAGGGTGCAGCCGAAATCGTCGCGGCTGCCGTAGTCGCACAGCCAGCGCACCCGCCAGCCATCCAGCCCCTGGCGGTCGAGCCACGTCGCCATCGTGATGGCATCGAGCCCACGCTCGTCGTCGCTGCAGCGCGCCAGCGGCAGATCGAAGCGCCGTCGCCCGTCGCGGCCGGGTCGATCGAGCGCGCGCAGCAGCGCGCCGAAGCGCTCGAGCTCCGCGCGCTCGTCGTCGTTCTGCTCGGCCTCGGGGTAGAGCCCGGGGTGCCACAGCCCGCGCAGGCGGTGACGCTCGACCGGCGCACGCACGATCGCGGTGGGATCGTACTCGGGCCGGCCGGCGGCGTCGCGACCGACCACCAGATCGAGATCGGCGAGCAGGCCCTCGAGCGCGTCGAAGCCGGCGCGCGGCACCGGTAGGTAGTGGGCACCCATGGGATAGCGCGAGCGGGGCAAGCTGCCACCCCGCGCGGTGCCACCGAGGTCGTCCTCGAGCTCGAGCACGACCACGTCGTCGATGCCGAGCTGCCGCAGCCGCCACGCCGCCGACAGGCCCGCCACGCCAGCGCCGACGATCACGACCCTCGCACGTCGCTGCAGCTGGGCCGCGCCGAGCCGCTCGGCGTGGGCGCGCACCCGGTGCCCGCGCGTGGGGTCGGGCCCGACGAAGGCGAACCGTGGCGCATCCGCGCGCGAGCGCGGGCAGCCAGCGAGCGCGCCCGCGCCGGCGAGTGCACTCGACAGCAGCGTGCGTCGACGCAGCGTCATCCCCGTCGCCCGGGCGATTGCAGATCAGCCTCGTAGTAGTGCACCAGCAGCTGCTCGTTGAGCTGGTTGATGCCGACCTCGGCCGGGCGCTGATCGGCGGGGAACACGAACAGGCTCGGTAGCATCGCGTCGTCGAGGAAGCGCAGCCCGACCCCCGGATGCAGCCGCGTCGGCGCCACGAACGACGGTCGCGCCGACGCCAGCACGTAGCCCCAGTCGCCGAAGCTGGGCACGTGGGCGTGGAATGGCAGCGTGGTGAGCCCGCTGGCCGCGAGCGTGTTCACGATGCACCAATACGCCCGCGGTGCCAGGTACGGCGAGGTCGCCTGCACCACGAACGCACCGTCGGCGGTCAGCTGCGACGCGAGCAGGCGATAGAACGCGCGGGTGTAGAGCTTGCCGAGGCTGAAGTCGTTGGGGTCGGGCAGGTCGACGATCGCCAGGTCGAACGGTTCGGCGCCGCCGCGTCGACGCTCGCTCAGCCACTCCATCGCGTCGGCGTTCGCGATGCTGACGCGCGGGTCCGCGAACGCGCCCTCGTTGAGTGCGACCAGCACGGGGTGGCTGCCGAACAGCTCGGTCATCGCGGGGTCGAGGTCGACCAGCTGCACGCTCGCCACGCGGTCGTCGTGCAGCAGCTCGCGCACCGCGAGACCGTCGCCGCCGCCCAGCACCAGCACGCGCAGGCGCTCGCGTGCTGGCGCGACCGCCAGCAACGGGTGCACCAGCGCCTCGTGGTAGCGGTGTTCGTCGAGGCTCGAGAACTGCAGGTTGCCGTCGATGAACAGCCGCAGGTCGTCGTGCCAGCGGGTGAGCGTCAGGCGCTGGTAGGGCGTGCGCTGCGAGAACACCACGGGCGCGTCGTAGAGCTCGTCCTCGCCGAAGCGCTCGACCGCGGGTGCGGCCCAGAAGCCCGCGACCAGCACCGCCAGCGTCAACCAGGCCAGCGCCCGGCGACGCGACCACGCGCCGATCTCGTCGGCGAACGCGTGCAGGAACCACAGCGCGACCGCGGCGTTGACGATGCCGAGCAACATCGCCGTGCGCACCAGCCCCAGGTGGGGCAACAGCACCAGCGGGAACATCAGGCTCGCCGCCAGCGAGCCCACGTAGTCGAACGCGAGCACGCGCGCGACCACGTCCTTGAGCGCCGCGCCGCGCTCGAGGATCCGCAGGAGCAGCGGGATCTCGAGCCCGACCAGGGTGCCGACCAGCGTCAGCAGACCGAACAGCAGCGGGCGCACGCTCGCCAGCTGGGCGAAGCCGAGGAACAGCAGCGCCGCCGAGAACCCGCCCACCCACGCGATGCCGAGCTGGATGCCGACGAAGCGGCCGTGCAGGTCGCGCTCGATGCCCCGCGACAGGTACGAGCCCAGGCCCATCGCCGACAGGTACACGCCGATCACCAAGCTCCACTGCGTGACCGAGTCGCCCAGCAGGTACGACGCCATGGTCGCGCTGACCAGCTCGTAGACCAGCCCTGCGGTCGCGACCGCGAGCACCGACAGCAGCAGCAGTCGATCGCGCCGAGGACCTGCGGGCGTGCTCGCCACGCCGTCATCGGGCGCGGGCGCGTCCGCCGGTGCCGGCGGGCTCGGCTGTGCCGCGGGCTCGGTGCTCATTCGCCGATGACTCGCGCGCTCAGCCCTGGATCGCCGCGCTGATGATCATCGAGATGCCGATGATCACCGCGCCGATGATGATGCCGAGCGAGATGTTCTGGTCCTCCTCGATCTCCTTGCGGATCGAGAACGGCGCGACCTTGACGATCACGAAGAACGCAAGGCCGAAGAGGGCGAGGCCGATGGCCGAGAACACCAGCGCCGCGGCGAAGGTGTTCTCGGTCATGACCGCGAGCGGGAAGGTGGACAGTTGCATCACTTGCCTCCGTGGTAGCCGCCGCCGGACCAGACGAAGATCGGTCGGCCACGGATCGTGCCCGAACCCTTCTCGACAGGTCCGCGGTCGGGTTCGCTGGTGAGCAGGCGCCCCTGCGGGCCGTCGACGGCCAACAGGCCCAGGCTGCCCAGGGACAGGATCCAGTACAGGATGTGGCGCTTGCCGATCTTCATGGTGATCACAGGGGAGAACGCGGGTCAGGACTGGGGCGCGTAGTCGCTGTTGCGCCAACGCGCGCCTTCGAAGACGAACATCGCCACCGCGAACAGCAGCGGGATGCCGAGGATCACCGCGAGCGGCAGCAACAGGTAGCGCGCGAGCACGACGTCGCCGTGGATCTCGACGGTGTAGCGCAGGTTCGGGTCGGGCGACGCTGGCCCGGCGGCGTTGCCCGACTGCGGCGTGACCTGGACGATCCACGTGTCGCCCGGCACCGCACCGATGGCGACCGAGTTGGACGCGCTGCCCTCGTGCCACGACTCACCGCCGTCGACCCCGTGCCAGTCGTCGACTTCGACACCAACCGCGACCGCGTCCTCGGAGGCCTGCGGCACCAGCAGCACGTCGGCGTACGCCCATGCGTTGCTCAGCGGTGCCGCGCTCATCGAGACCTCGAGGGTGTACGCGCGTCCGGGCTCGCCGAGCGCGAACTCGCCGGTGATCGGCTCGCCGATCGCGGCGGTGCCCGAGAACAGCTTGGTGCGCTCGCGCGTGGCGCTGTAGCCGATCGCGGCCGCGAGCCAGACCAGGAACAGCACCGCGCACGACAGCCACAGCGCGCCGGCGCCCTGCCGCCAACGGTTGGGCTGCAGCATGCCGATCTGCCGCGCGCGCGCCGGTGTGCCCGCGAGCCCGAACGCGCGGTAGATCGCTGCGCCGTCGAGGTGCTCCATCTGCGTGAACTGCAGGTCGACGCCGTCCTGGTCGTTGCTGCGCTCGATCGACAGGCCCAGCGGCGGCGCCACGAAGTCGTCGGCGATGACCTGATCGCCGACCGCGATCTGCCACGGGAACTCGCCCTCGACGTAGGTCGTGCGCACGTTGGAGCGCTGGAAGTGGCGGTAGCGTTGGCGGCGGAACTCCGCGGTCGGCCGCGCGCCCGGCGTGACCGCCGGTGCGCCGTCGAGCGGGCGCCCCAGCGCCCAGTGCCCGTCGTAGATGAAGTGCAGCAGGTAGCGGTAGCCGACGTAGGGGTTGAAGAGCAGGAACTCCTGCCACGGGTAGACCTTGCCGTCGGCGGTGACCTCGCGCCACACGATGCCGATCACCTCGAAGGTCTCGCCATCGAAGCGACCGCGCAGGTGTAGCGGCAGCACCGAGGCCCGCTGCTGGCGACGCACGTGTCGCAGCACCGACAGCGCGCCGGACGACTCGGGCGTCAGCTCGGCGCCGCAGTACGAGCACGCGATCGTGGTGATCGCACCGAAGCCGGTGCGCTGGATCGGCCCGCCGCAGCTGGGGCACTTGACCGTCTCGGCCTTGGCCTCCTCGCGGAAGATCGGCGTGGGCCCGCCCGCCGTCATCGCGACGCCCCCGTGGCTGGCGCGGCCCCGGCCGCCGGTGCGGACGGCCGCGGCCAGCCCTGGAATGCCCGCAGCGGGTGCAGGCCGGTCGCCGCCAGCGTGGTCGAGACGCCGAGGTAGAGCGCGGGTCGATCGTGGCGGGGGTCGCTGCCCCAGTCGAGCGTGAGGAACTCGCCACCGGCCCCGCGCAGATCGGCGGAGTAGAAGGTGAGGCCCGGCTCGGCCACGAACGGCAGCTGACCTTCGCTGCCGAGGTAGCGTGCGGCGTGGCGGTCGCAGATGGTGAAGCTCGTGCGCGAGAAGCCGATCACGGCGCCGACCTGCAGCTGTTCGAAGCGCAGCGCGAGTGAGCCACCGCCGGCGCTGGGGCGCGTGATCGCGAGCTGG
Source organism: Deltaproteobacteria bacterium (assembly GCA_016709225.1). Lineage (NCBI taxonomy): Bacteria > Pseudomonadati > Myxococcota > Myxococcia > Deltaproteobacteria bacterium. The sequence continues at coordinate 210,645 of JADJEE010000001.1, forward strand.
CCCAGCGCGTCCGACAGCCATCCGGTCTCGCCGTTGGCGAAGCCGAGGTACCACTCGTTCCAGGCTCCGCGCGCGTAGCCGACCTGTAGCCGCCCGAGCACCTCGAAGCCGCCGCCGGCAAAGCGCCCGCGGCTGCCGAGGAGGATCGGTGAGCCGTTGTCGACGATCGCCGACACGCGCCCGACCAGCCGCAGATCGACGCCGGTGCGGACGATGGTCGAGCCGCAGTACTCGCACACCAACGTGACGGCGGTGCCTCGAAACGGTGCAGGCGCACCGCACTCGGGGCAGAACACCGGCGACGACGACATGGCCCGCGCATCATGCCACAACTGTCGCGGGCCGCCGTTGGCCTTGCTACGCTGCCGCGGTGTCGCCGTGCCGTGTCGCCGCGAGTGGCCCACGCGCGCAGGCCCGCCGCGCGTGGCTGTGGCTGTTGCTGGTGCTCGCGAGCTGTCGCGCGCCCGTGGAGTCTCGGCCACCGCGACCACCCGCCGAGCCGGTCGCCGCTGCGCCGTCACGCGCCGCTGCGCCGTCGCGAGCGGACCACGCCGACGATGGCGGCCGGGCCCCCGACGCCGAGTCCCCGCGACCGTCACCGCCGGACATCGCCATCGCCGACCCGCCGTCGATCACCACGCCGTCGCGTTCGCCCACCGCGTCCCCGCCCTACGATCGCGGGCAGTGGCCGCACTGGATCGACGCCGATGGTGACTGCCAGGACACCCGCACCGAGGTGTTGATCGCCGAGTCGGAGATTGCGGTGGAGTTCAGCGACGCGCGGCGCTGTCATGTCGCGCGCGGCCGCTGGCGCTGCCCGTACACCGACCGCGTGGTCACCGATCCGGTCGAGCTCGATGTCGATCATCTCGTGCCGCTGGCCTACGTCCACGCCCACGGCGGCGCGGGTTGGGATCGGGCGCGCCGCACCGCGTATGCCAACGCGCTCGAGGATCCCGATCACCTGCAGGCGGTGCTGGCCCGGGCCAACCGCGCCAAGGGCAGTCGTAGCTTCGCGCAGTGGCTGCCCGAGGAGCCCGGCACCCGCTGCGCCTACGTCGAGGCGTGGCTGCGGATCAGCGAGCGCTGGGGGCTGGTGCTCGATGCCGACGAGCAACGGGCCGCGCAGGCGGATCTCGCGGTGTGTCGCGACCGCGGCGTGCCCGAGCGCGTGCGCGACGTGGGCGGCCGATCGCCGGCGAGCGCCGACGCGCCGGCGCCGGCGCCGGGGTCATGCTGCCGCGTCTGTACGCGGGGCAAGCCCTGCGGCGATGCGTGCATCGCAGCCGATCGCACCTGCCATGCCGCGCCCGGCTGTGCCTGTGCACGCACGCCGCAGTGACCTGCGCGTCCGGTCGCGCCGCGCGGGTTTTCCAGTACCATGCCCGTCCATGCGCTTCGTCTGCTCGCCCGTCTCTGCGCTGCCGCTCGCATTCGCGGTGTGGTCCTCGCTCGCCGTGCTCACCGGTTGCGGCTCACCCGCGCCGAGCAACGACACCGATGCCAGCTCGACCGGCACCAGCACCACCGGTGATCCGGTGGTGCCGTGTAGCGACGAGATGCCGTGTCCGGGCGAGATGGTGTGCCTGGTCGAGCAGTGCGCCGACGCGGCCCCCGAGGTCGAGATCGTCACGCCGGAGGCCGAGGCGAAGCTGCAGTGGAGCGCCGACGCGGCGGTGCCCGTCACGGTCACCGTGCGCGCCACCGGACTCACGCTGGTCGACCCCACGACCGATCCCAACAGCAAGCGTGGCCAGGGACAGATCGCCGTGCTGCTCGACGGTGTCGAGGTCGCGCTGGTCAGCTCCGGCGACGCCGAGGCGGGCGTGCCGGTGGAGGTGTCGGCGGCCGCGGTCGCCGGCGCCCATCGCCTGCGCATCGAGGCCCGGCTGTCCGACGGCACCGAGTACGACAACCCAGGTGCGTCGGCCCGCAGCCTGTTCTGGCTCGACGACGGCGAGCCCCACGTCGCCTTCGTCACGCCGGTGCCGGGCGACACCTACTCGATCCGCGCGCAGAAGGTCGACGTCGAGGTCGCCGCCATCAACTTCGACTTCGTGCCCGCCAGCGCCGAGGCCCAGGCCGGCGACGTCGGCTTCGCCCACGTGATCGAGGACGTCGAGTTCCCCGACTGCGCGGCGGATCCGATGTGCCTGGCGGGCTACATCGTCGCGGTCGTGCCGACCACCGGGCCGGCGTCCAGCGCCAGCGGGACCATGAACATCTCGAACTCGGGCGTGGGCAAGGGCTACTTCGTGGTCCACCTGGTGAAGTCGAACCACGATCTGTACTGCGCCAATGGCAGTGATCCTTGCGTGCCGGTGTGGGACCGCATCACCGTCGGCCGCTACGACCCCGACGCCGGCACCGGCGACAGCTCGGGCGGCTAGTACGTCGACACAGCGATAGTGATGGGTCAGAACGCCGTCATGGCCGCGACTCCGCAAGGCGCCGTGCCGCCGGAATGCCGGGCGTATTTCAAGGTGCGGCAACGCAGCGAGGCGCGGTCAGGGCGGTGTTATGGCCCGTCACTATCGCTGTGTCGAGGTACTGGAGAGCTCCCATGACCGATGCTCCGTCCGACGCGCGACGCTTCGCGCCCGCCACCGCACGCAATCGCGACGCCATCCTCGCGGTGCTGCGGCGGGTGCTGCCGGCGCGTGGCACCGTGCTCGAGATCGCCAGCGGCAGCGGCGAGCATGCCGTGCACTTCGCCGCCGCGCTGCCGCAGCTCCGGTGGCAGCCGACCGATGGCGACCCCGACGCATTGGCGAGCATCGCGGCCTGGCGCGTGCACGCAGGCGCCCAGCCCGGCGGCGCGGCGAACCTGCTGTTGCCGCTGGCGCTCGACGTCCATGCCACGCGCTGGCCGATCGAGACGGTCGACGCCGTCTTCTGCGCCAACATGATCCACATCGCGCCGTGGTCGGCCACGCCCGCGCTCATGGCTGGGGTCGCGCGGACCTTGGTGCCCGGCGGCGTGCTGGTGTTGTACGGCCCGTTTCGCCGCGGTGGTGCCCACACCGCCGACAGCAACGCGCAGTTCGACCAGGGCCTACGCGCGCGCGACCCCAGCTGGGGGGTCCGCGATCTCGAGGCGGTCGCCGACACCGCGCAGGCCGAGGGGCTACGACTGCGCGAGGAGGTCGCGATGCCGGCCAACAACCTCTCGTTGGTGTTCGAGCGCGGCGTGTGATCGCGGGCGCGCGCCCGGGTTTGTTTGCCCGTCTCCGGCGCTGTGCTAAGCCCCGTCGACATGCTGGCTTCCAAGCTTGGTCGACCCGACGCCCCCGAGCGCAACCCCGAGCCCCGCGAGCCCGCCGCCGGGCAGAGCGCGCGCTTCCGCATCAAGCTCGATCCGAGCGGTCGCGTCGTGCCGGAGATCACGCGCGTCGACGACGACGAGGACGCCAGCGACGACGAGCAGCGCTGACGGGTGCGGTGCCGATCGGCTCGCGCCTCAGCCGCCCGCGCCGTCGTCACTGGCATCGCTGGCGTCGGCGGCCTGCTTGCGAGGCCCTCGCAGCAGCCGCTCGCGCACGCGCTGGTGCTGACGGAGCTTGTACGCCGAGTGCGAGCTCTCGCCCTGCTCGTTGGCGATGGCGGTCGCACGATCCATGATCTGGAACTCCGCGAGCACGAACACCACGTTGCCGCTGCCGCGCTCTTCGCCGCCGAGCAGCGCGTCGACCCGGACCGGTAGGTCGGCGACGAAGTTGAAGACCTCGTAGCCCCGCGCGGAGAACTCGTTGGGCACGTCCTGGGGCTGCGGGGCGACCCGGCCGGAGTCGGCCGCGTCGGCGCGGCGATCGAGCAGCGCCACGTCGAGCAGGCTGTTCACGGTCTGACCGGGCACGACGTAGTTGAACGGCACGAAGCGCGTGAGCATCACGTGCAGCGTCGGCAACAGGTCCTCGAAGCGCTCCACCACCACGCGGAAACGCAGGCGGTCGAACACCCGCGCGGCGCTGGTCTCACGCTTCACCAGCAGCTTGGTCACCAGCGAGTCCGGGGTCTTGCGCGACCACGCGAACTCGACCACCGGTACTCCCGACGCGCGCAGCTCGTCGAACAGCACCATGATCGACTGCTCGACCAGCTCGTAGAGCGCGTGGTCGGGGATCGACAGCAACGTCCGCAGCTCGCGGGCGTCGAGGTGGTACATGATGTCCATGACCTTGAGCAGCACGCAGGCCTGCCGCTGCAGGCGTCCGCGGCTCGAGGCCACCAAGGGCAGCTCGATGGCGGGGGTCGAGGTCGCGATGCTCTCGTCGACGCGCAGGCCGAGATTCTCGGTCAGGTAGTAGACCGCGCGCGCGCGCAGGTCGTCGAGGCGTCGCAGGTCGTCGGGGTTGTCGACGTCGATGCTGTTGAGACGCAGCAGTCGACGGACGTCCTCGGGTCCGGTGAGGTCGAGACGGTGCCAGTCGATGACCGAGTCGCCGGTCAGCAACAGCTGCATCTCGTGCAGATCCTGTGCGCTCCACTCGAGCGCGGTCGCTCGCTCGGGTCCGAGCTCGCGTCCGGGAAGGAACGCGCTCGCGGTGGGCACACGGGTGGACGTCATCGCAAGGGTCGGGCCGCGGGCTCGAGGGTTCGTGCGCCCGGACGGCCTTCGTCCAGGCGAGGACTATGCTCGCCGGGTGACGCGCAGCGTGGCGACGAGCAATCCGATGATGACGAGCGCGACGCTGAGGTGTCCGAGGAAGTACGCGGTCATGGTGGCCTGCGATGGTTCGGGGGAGGGTCCGACGGGCTGCCGGAGGTGAACGTCGGGGTCGACGTAGGCAGATGTAGGATAGTGAGAGAACCTACGGTAACGGTCGGACGCCCGCCAAATTCTGGACGCGCTGCCGGGGGTGGCCGGCGGCCCGTCGCTGCGGCTCGAGGGTTGCGGTCGCGGACGCGGGCGGCTGGGTATCACATTCCGGTGACCGAAGAAAAGCGCTTTCTCCCGTCGTCGGCGATGGCTTCAAGTGTTTGCAACAAATGATGAATTCGCCTGTCGATCGGGCCTCGTGCGGGGGTCGCAGGGCCACCCACCTGGTCGGATCGAAGGCCCTGCGAGGGGCGATCGCCCTTTCGCTCGGCGAGGTGGCCGTTCGGCCCACACTGCCTAGCAGGCCGTGGTGAAACTCCGCGACACGATAACACTGCCCTCGGACCCCTTGGCGGCGTTGCTCGGAGCTCGAGATACGCCCGGTATCCCTTCGTCCTCGCGTCTTGCCACGGGGTCCGATGACGGCGTTCTCGCGCCACGGAGTTTCACCACGGCCTGCTAGCAGGCGTGGCAGCGAGGCTTCCGCTATGGTTGGCGCCACATGGCGGATGAACGCGACGGGCGGCGACCCCCCGAGGACGATCGCAAGACCCGGCTCGGCCGGCTCGGCGAGCAGCTCACCGGGCTGCTCGACCCCGAGTCCGCGCTGCGCAAGGGCCAGGACCTCGTCAGTGGTGTCACCCAGGCCACCAAGGAGGAACTCATGCGCATCGTCTCGGCGGAGATGCGCAGCGTCCTCGACAAGATGGACGCGGTCGATCTGTTGCAGCAGGTGATCGCGGGGCTGGTGGTCGACGTGCACATGCAGGTCCGCTTCTCGCGGGCCTCCGATGGCGTCGCCCAGCCACGGATCACGAAGCAGGAGACGCAGATCCGGACCCGCGAGGAGACGGAGGAGTAGGTCCGGTCTCGACCGGCGGCGGGTCGACCGGCGGCGGGTCCACCTTGTCGGGCTCGACCGGCAACCCCTCCTGCAGATCGCGCTCGGCCTCCGCGGCCTGGGCCTTCTTCGAGCCGCCCTTGCCGAACTTGTCGATGGCCCAGCGGGCGAGCTCGGTGCCGACCTTGTAGCCGAACCCGGTGATGATGGCGCGCAGCAGCAGCGTGGGCATGCGTGGTCTTCGTCCGGTTCTTCGTCAGGGGACGGCGCCGCGGCAGGGATGCCCCGTCACGGGCACCCGCGGCGACGGGCCGCCAGCCCCAAGGATGACACAGCCGATTTCTTGGTCCATGGCTGCAAACCTGTCAGGCTGTGCGCGCGACCAGTGTCGCCAAACCGCGCGAGCCCGATCGGCGCGCGCGGCTTGACCACGAACCTGGCTTGCGGTACACACGTTCAGTGCGAGCGCAGCGGGCGCCCAGCCCCTCGCATGTACAGTACGGAACTTCCGACGCCCTCGCCCGACGGGCAGGCGTCGAGGCCGCCCATCGACCCACCGACCCGCATTCTCGCGAAGGAGATCGCCACGTGCGACCCGACTTGACCGACCGGCAGCGACAGGCCCTCGAGTACATCACCGACTGCCTCTCCGCGCGCGGCTACCCGCCGACGCTGCGCGAGATCGGCGAGCACATGGGCATCCGCTCGACCAACGGCGTCAACGATCACCTCAAGGCGCTCGAGCGCAAGGGCTACCTGGTCCGCGAGGAGCTCAAGAGCCGTGCTCTGCGCCCCGTCGATCTGAAGGAGCCCCGCGAGGAGATCGAGGTCGACATCCTCGGTCGCGTCGCCGCTGGCGAGCCCATCCTCGCCGAGGAGAACGTCATCGACCGCGTGGTCGTCGACCGGCACTTCCTCGGGGCTGTGAAGGCCAAGGACGTGTTCGGCCTCGTGGTGCGCGGCGAGAGCATGATCGACGACGGCATCTTCGACGGCGACTACATCTTCGTGCGCAAGCAGAGCAGCGCGGAGCCCGGCGAGATCGTCGTCGTCGTCATCGAGGGTGAGGCGACCTGCAAGCGCTACTACCCCGAGGGTGACCGCGTGCGGCTGCAGCCGGCCAACGACGCGATGGCGCCGATCTACGTGCGCCGCTCCGACTTTCGCAGCATCGACATCCTCGGCAAGGTCGTCGGTGTGTACCGCCGGCTGCACTAGCCGCCTGGCGGTGCGCCCACTTCGGGCCACGACCGGCGTGCGTCCCCGCCCCACGCGGGCGAGGCGGCCGGCGCAGGGGTTTTGCGCCGCGCGCGCGGTACCCGAGCCGACGTGATCCGCTACCCTGTCGAGGTGCGTCGGCGTCCCGCACGGCTCGTGCTGTTCGTCGCGTGCGGCCTCGTGTCGCTCGCGATCAACGCCGTGACCGTCATGGGCCTCGGCGAGCTCACCACCACCGAGGCCAGCATCGACCCGTGTCTGCTGCGCAACCTCGGCAATGGCCTGGTCACGCGGCGGATGCCCACCGCAGCCGAGCTCGCGTGCACGCCCGAGCAGGTGACATTCATCGAGCTCGATCCGCCGCCACCGGAGCCGCCGCCCGAGCCGCCCGAGATTGCGCTCGCGCCCAAGCCCAAGCCCAAGCCCAAGCTCAAGCCCAAGCCGGAGCTCGAGTTCGACGAGCTGCCCGAGCCCGAGCCCGAGAAGGAGCCGGAGAAGGAGCCGGAGAAGGAGCCCGAGGCCGAGCCCGAGGAGCCCTCGGAGCCGATCGCGTTCGAGCTCGAGCAGCTGAAGTCGGTCGAGCAGCCCGACGAACTCGACGAGAAGGACTCGCCCGAGAACGCGGACTACCTCTCCAACATCAATCGCGACGTCGCCGAGCAGACCCGCTCGGCGATCACCAACCTCGAGAAGGACGCGATCCAGCCCAAGGCCTCGCAGACGGAGCCGTCGCCCGAGCCGACCCCGGGGACCGCCAACGAGTCGAAGATCGCCCAGGAGGTCGAGCGCCCAGCGCAGGAGGCCAAGACCTCACCGCCCGAGCCGCCTTCGCCGGTCGAGCAGCGGCCGCAGCAAGACGACCCCCAGCCCAAGAGTCTGCTCGCGATGCGAGACCTCGAGCACCGCGATCATCAGATGGCGCAGGATGCCCACGAGGCGCTCGCCAACGAGGCGGCCGACGGCACCCTGCAGCACGAGCAGAAGCGACAATCGAGCATCGCGAAGCAGGACGCGCAGGCGAAGATCGACGCGAAGGATCCGATCTACCGCTTCAAGCCGCGACAGAAGGACCTGCTGGCGCTGTTCGGCAAGGACAAGCAGGCGCCCCAGCGCCCCGATGGCTCGCACGCGTCGAAGACCAAGGGCGTGTGGGAGGACGTGCGGGCGCACTACCAGTCGCCGCTCGAGAACATGGTGCCCGAGGTCAAGGTCGGCAATCAGACCGCCCTGCGCTCGCGCAAGCACCCGTTCGCGCGCTTCATCGCGCAGATGCACCGCACGATCCACGACGCGTGGGCGTGGGGCTTCCTCGAGCAGCTCGATACCCGTGGCTCGAGTCATCCGCTCAACGACTACGGGCTGTGGTCGCGGGTCGAGATCGTGATGGACCGCGCCGGCAAGATCGAGAAGGTCACCACCGTCCGCCACTCGGGCAGCCTCGCGTTCGATGCGGCGGCGCGGGAAATCGTGTGGTCGTCGGGTCCGTTCCCCGATCCGCCCAAGGAGATTCTCTCGGGCAACGGCAAGATCTACGTCCACTGGGCCTTCCACCGCGACGAGCGGGCGTGCGGCACGTTCGGCGCACAGCCATTCATCCTCGACAACACCGGCAGCGGCGATCGGCCCGATCCCGATCGCGAGATCCGGGGGGGGCGCGCCGAGTCGGAGTCCCTGGGGCGCCGGCTCTCGAAGCCCAAGGCGGGTGCAGGCCCGGAGGGTCCCGCCGCCCCGGCGCCGCATGGGCACGGTGAGGACGACGGGCACGGCCACGCCCACGGCGGCGGTGGCACGGGTGGCGGCGGTGGTACGGGTGGCGGTGGTGCCGGAGGCGGCGGCGGTGGTGGTTCGACCGTGCCGTCGACCGGCGGCGGCTCGGGCGTGCCGGGCACCCCACCGCCGGCGGCCACGCCCGATCCCGAAGATCCGTCGGCCGTCGACGCGGCGGCGAAGAAGCTCGCCAACGAATGGCTGGCGTACTTCGCCAAGGGCGACATCGATCGCGCGGTCGCGCGATCGAGCCTGCCGTTCTCGGCGGGCGACACGGTCGCCGCGCGGACGCGTGACGAGCTACGCGAGATCCTCGCGACGATGCACGAGGAATCCAAGGGCGCAGGCAAGCCCAAGGGCGCGCAGATCCACAGCGCCGCCGACCTGCGCAAGCTCTTCGGCAGCGTGCCGGCGGGCGTGCAGGAGGGCGAGGGGCGGACCTACGCGCTCACCAAGTTCGGCAACGAGCTGGTGATCCTCGTGCTCGAGAAGAAGTTCGGCAGCTGGCGCGTGGTCGGCGTGTCCCGCTGACCGCCGCGCGGCTTCAGCCCGCGGGCGGCTGACAAACCGAGCCGTTCTCGATCTGCGCGTTGGTGCGGTAGGTGTTGAGCAGCTGCCACGACTTGGGCTCGACCGCGGGGATGGTGCCGTCCTCGCGCACGTTGGTCACGTGGTACGCGTGCTGGTTCCAGATGCGGCGCGACTGGATCCAGCGGTCGTCGGCATCGCGGATGACCTGCACGCTGGGGGCGGTCTGGTTGCCGTCCCAGTCGTCGCTCGAGACCACGACGATCTCCGACGAGCCGTCGTTGTCGACGTCGGCGACCACCGGATACTCGACCAGCGTCCGCGAGCTGCGGGGCACCGTCAGCAGTGGCGCGCCGTTCTGGTCGAACACGAACAGGCTGGCCTCGTCGGCGTACATCGCCTCGGCATGGCCGGCGCCGAGGAAGTCGAACGCGGTGCCGGCGGCCCAACCCGAGCTGTCCTGCACGGCGGCGCTCCACTGGATCGACAGATCGCGGTCGTACACGCTGTAGCTCGCCGCCGAGCTGACTGCGAAGTCCGAGACGCCGTCACCGTCGAAGTCGTGCACCGTCGACGGACGGAACCACGCGCCGAGGCCGGCGTCGCCGGTGGGCTTCTGGTCCTTGTACTTCACGGTGCCGTCGTGCTCGAGCACGGTGATGCCGTCGTCGTTGTTGATGAGGATCTCGGGATCGCTGTCGTCGTCGAGGTTGGCGATCTGCGGGTAGCCGGGTTTGATGGTGGTGTCGGCGTAGACCACCGTGCCGTCGTGGTGGTACGCGGCCTGCCCGAGCACGAGCTCGAGGTCGCCGTCGTCGTCGAGATCCGCAGCGACGGTGGCGGTGTTGCGCTGGGCGATGAACCAACCGGTCTGCGCTGGCGCCTGGAACAGCAGGGTGCCAGTCGCGTCGAGGATGAAGCCGTCGGCGTAGACCTCGGGCGAGCCATCCGCGTCGAAGTCGGCGATGCCGACCGCGCCGCCTTGGTCCTGCGGCCAGATGGCATCGGTCTGCCACAGCACGTTGCCGACGTGGTCGAACGCCACCACCGCCATCGGACCCGGCAAGGGCCCACCGATTGCGCTGACGATCTCGGCCACGCCGTCGCCGTCGAGATCGCCGAGCGCGGGCGTCACCGACGAACCCACGGTGGTCGGGAACTGCATCTGCTCGATGCCGGTGGCGCCATCGAGCAGGGTGATCTTCGCGCCCAGGCCTGAGGCGGCGGCGACGATGACCTCGGGCGTGTCGCAGAGATCGATCGCCCCGTCGCCGTTGTCGTCGGTGAGGTTGGCGACCAGCGGCGTCACGATCACCGCGCCGCCGTTCCAGCTCCACTGCACATCGGGGGTGAAGGCGTTCGCCGGCGCCTGGGTGCCGCACTCGCCGACCGCGTCCATGCCGTCGACGACCTCGCAGCTGGGCGGCGGGAACACCGGCATGAGGTCGGGCTGCAGGATGTCGAGCTTGGGTCCCGGGCCCGGATCGCCCTCGGAGCTGTCGGCCACGCCGGTGGTGCTGCTCGACAGGCTCGCGCTGCCGGGGTTGCCCGTGCTGTCGCTCCCGCCGGTGCCGCTCGCGAAGGGGTCGTTCGAGCCGGAACCGCCGCACGACAGCGCCGTGCCGCACGCCATGGCCGCGATAATCTTGCGTCGCATTGGTTGCATGTCCCCCACGAGGACATGAGCGTGCCGCAAGCATGCACGCGACCGAAACCCGCACCGGCGTGAGCTTTCGGACTGCGCCTCGCGGGCGATCGACTACGTGAAGGCGCGTGCCGCCAGCTCCTGGGCGGTGAACGCCGGCGGCACCGCCTCGGGCAGCGTGGACGCTGCCGCGCCGCGATCGAGCAGGCGCGCCGCGAGGCGCTCGAACACGCTCTGGTACGCCGGCAGCGTCCACTTGCCGAAGTGGGTGCTCGCGCCCTCGTACTCCTGCACCTCGTACTCCTCGGGTGTCGTCACGTAGCCGGCGTAGGCATTGGCGTAGCCGGCGAGCACGACCTCGTGGACGCCCATCGCCGCGAGCGACTGCGCGAGCGAGCGGCACAGCCGGCGGCCCGCGACGGTGGTGAACTCGTGGGGCACCGCCGCGAGTGCGAGCTCGCCGAGCACGACCAGCTGCACCGGCAGCACCTGCGGCGTCCACGGCTGCCGCTCCTGCTCGAGCGCGCGGAACAGCTGCACCGCCCGCGCCACCCGCCCGCGCCCGCGCAGCGCCGGCAGCCGCCCCAGGCGCCGCAGCCCGAGCACGCGGTGCTGCGTGCTCTCGACCCACGTGAGCTTCTCGGCCTGTGCCGCCGCGACCTCGGGGCTGCGCGTGCGGGCGCGGAGCATGGCCCGCGCGCGCGCGAACCACCGCTGCAGGCCCCGCACGCGGCGCGGCAGGCCGGGGCCCTCCTCGGTGCCGAAGAACATCGCCATGCCGATCTCGCCGGCGCTGGTGTGCAGGCCCTCGCGTCCGCCGACGAAGCGGGGATCGATCGCGACGCGCGACATGTCGACGAACGCGTGGGCGCAGGCGATCCGCGGCGACAGCGACGGCGTGCGCGCGGCGTTGTCGAGCACCTTGCGCGCGAGCTCGGCCTGCAGCCCGCCGCACAGGCGCGCGCTGGCGTCGTCGTCGGGCAGCTCACCGCGCACGAACGGCTTGCCGGGGTGACGACGGCGGTTGGGGGTGACGTCGCCGGCGGCCCCCTGGGCGAACGCGCCGACGTGGTGATCGATGCCGCGCGTGCGCAGGCTGTGCTCGAGCTGCGCGGCCGCGTGGCCCTTGTTGTCGAAGTGGAGCGCGTGGTTGTCGCTGTGCACGCTGGTGCAGTGCACCGCGAACCAGTTGATCGAGCCGATCGGCGTGCCCTCGGCGTCCTCGATCCGCAGCAGCCGCAGGCGGCGATCGATCGCGAGGTGGGCCTCGGCCGCCGTCACGGGCGTGACGTCGGGGTTGCGGTTGTAGCAGTGCACCACGCGGTTGAACGCGACCGGCAGCTCGGGCGCGAACTCGTCGGCGTCGAAGCGCAGTGTCGCGGGCTGGACCGCCGCGGCGGCCTGCGCGAGCGCGGCGGTGATGCCGTCGGCGAGGCCGTCGAGGATCTCCTGCGCGAAGCCGGGGATGGTGACGTTGTAGAACGGGTAGTGGGTGAAGCCGCCCGGACCGCTGTGGGTGTGCGTGGCCAGCAGCAGCAGGCGATCGCGTGCGAGCCCCAGCACCGCGAGCTCCGGCGTCGCGGCGACTCGCCGGGTGACCGCGTCGTGCAGCGCGAGCGAGATGAACGCGAGCTCGCAGCAGACCATCGCGAACGCCGGGCCGTGGTCACCGGCGCGCAGCACGAACGCGCGGGCCGACAGCGGCGTCGCGACCGACTCCGCGTAGTTCTCGAGCATGCCCCAGCCCATCATGCCGAGCCCGGGGCGCCACACCGTGATGTCGGCGCGGCCGACCCCGGCGTGCCACCGGCCGGGGGCTGCGAGGTTCCGATCGTCGCTGCGCTGCGATTGCGGTTCGTCGTGCGTCGTCATGGCGTCGGGGCCACCGCGACCGCGGTCGCGGCGGCGACGGCCACCGTAGCAGACGGCGCGCCGCGATGGCGCGCGCCGGGGTTACCCCGCCAACGCGCGCCGGGTATCCTCCCCAGCCCATGACGGATCCGGTCCTGCCCGCGCGCGCGCGCGTCGTCATCATCGGTGGCGGCATCATCGGTTGCTCGGTGGCCTACCACCTCGCGCACATGGGCTGTCGCGATGTGGTGCTACTCGAGCGTGATCGCCTGACGTCGGGCACCACCTGGCACGCGGCCGGCCTGATCGTGACGTTCGGCTCGACCTCCGAGACCTCGACGCAGATGCGCCAGTACACCCGCGATCTGTATGCGCGGCTCGAGGCCGAGACCGAGGTCGCGACCGGCTTCAAGCCGGTCGGCTTCATCGGGCTGGCGACCTCGCGCGATCGGCTCGAGGAGTTCCGTCGGGTGTCGGCGTTCAACCGGCACTGCGGCGTCGACGTGCACGAGATCTCGGCGCGCGAGGTGCAGGACCTGTTCCCGCTCGCGCGCACCGACGACGTGCTGGCCGGGTTCTACGTGCCGCAGGACGGCCGCGCCAACCCGGTCGACGTGACGATGTCGCTGGCCCGCGGCGCCCGCATGCAGGGCGCGCGCATCATCGAGGGCGTCGCGGTCACCGGCGTGACCTCGCACCGCGGCCGCGTGACGGGCGTGCGCACCGAGTTCGGCGAGATCGAGGCCGAGTTCGTCGTCAACTGTGCCGGCATGTGGGCGCGGCAGCTGGGTGAGCGCAACGGCGTGAGCATCCCGCTGCAGGCGGCCGAGCACTACTACCTCATCACCGACGCGATGCCGGGGCTGTCGTCCGACTGTCCCGTGATCGAGGACCCCGCGTCGTACGGCTACTTCCGCGAGGAGGTGGGCGGCCTGATGATCGGGCTGTTCGAGCCGGTGTGCGCGCCGTGGAAGGTCGAGGGCGTGCCGCAGGACTTCTCGTTCGGCGATCTCGCGCCCGACTGGGACCGCATGGGTCGGTGGGTCGAGACCGCGATGAAGCGCGTGCCGCTGTCGCTCGATACTGGCGTGAAGAAGTTCTTCTGCGGGCCCGAGAGCTTCACGCCCGACCTGCAGCCGATCGTCGGCGAGGCACCCGAGCTGGCCAACTACTTCGTGGCCGCGGGCATGAACTCGATCGGCATCCTCACCGGCGGTGGGCTCGGACGCGTGCTGGCACACTGGATCTTGAACGGTCGCCCCGACGTCGACATCACCGGCTTCGACATCGCGCGCGTGCACCCGTACCAGACCAACCCCGAGTACCGACGCACGCGCACCGTCGAGTCGCTGGGCATGGTCTACCAGTGCCACTACCCCACGCGCAGCCTGCAGACCGCACGCGACGTGAAGCGCTCGGCGCTCCACGATCGACTCGCGGCCCAGGGCGCGTACTTCCGCGACGTGAGCGGCTGGGAGGGCGCCGACTGGTACGCCGGCGCCGGTGTGACGCCGGATCCCGGACCGCTGACCTGGGGCCGACCGCAGTGGTTCGAGCACTGGCGAGCCGAGCACGAGGCCGCGCGAGCGGGCGTGATCGTCATGGACATGTCGTTCATGGCCAAGTTCCTGGTCCAGGGCCGCGACGCCGGGGCGGTGCTCGAGCGCGTCAGTGCGAATCGAGTCGACGGCGAGAGCGGCATGATCACGTACACGCAGTGGCTCGACGAGGCGGGCCTGCTGCAGGCCGACCTCACCGTCACCAAGCTCGACGACGAGCGCTACTGGGTGGTGGCGTCGGACACTGCGCATCGCCACGTGCAGTGGTGGCTGCAGCGTCACATCGGCGACGCCCACGCGTTCGTGACCGACGTGACCTCGGGCTGGGCGCAGATCAACGTGCAAGGTCCCCGCAGCCGCGCGCTGCTGCAGTCGATCACCGCGGTCGATCTCGGCAACGAGTCGTTCCCGTTCCGCAGCGCTCGCACCATCGACATCGGCTTCGCGAAGGTGCTGTGCGTGCGCATCACATACCTCGGCGAGCTCGGCTACGAGCTCTACGTGCCGGCCGAGCAGGCGGTGCACGTCCATGAGCGCCTGACCGCGGCGGGCGCGGCGCATGGGCTGCGTCACGCGGGCCTCAAGGCGCTCGCGAGCCTGCGCATGGAGAAGGGCTACCGCGACTACGGCCACGACATCGACAACACCGACAGCGTGTTGGAGGCCGGGCTCGGCTTCGCGGTCGATCTGAAGAAGCCCGGCGGCTTCGTCGGTCGCGACGCGGTGCTGGCCAAGAAGGCCGCCGGGCCGCTCACGCGCCGCCTGCTGCAGGTGCAGCTGCTCGACCCCGAGCCGTTGATGTTCCACGCCGAGATCGTGCGCCGCGACGGCATCGAGGTCGGCTACGTGCGGGCGGCGTCCTATGGCTTCACGCTCGGCGGCGCGGTCGGACTCGCGATGATCGCGACCGACGGCGCGCCGCTCGATGCGGCGTGGATCGACGCGGGTAGCTGGGAGATCGAGATCGCTGGTCGCCGCGTGCCGGCGAAGGCCTCGCTCAAGCCGCTGTACGACCCGGCCAACCTGCGCATCAAGTCCTGACCACGCTAGTCGGCGTCGACGCGCTCGATCGACGCCACGAGGGCGTCGGGCTGCGAGAAGTACGCGGAGTGGCTGGCGTGCAGGCTCTCGATGCGGTCGACTGGACAAGCTGCGAGCATGCGATCCTGCGCCGCGATCGACACCGCGCGATCCTGGGTGAGGCGGATGTACGCCTTGGGCACTCGGCCCCAGCCGTCGTCGGTGGTCCGCACCCGCGCGAGCGCCGGCAGCGAGGGCTCGGCGCACAGAAGCGCGCGCGCGAGCTCGACGTCGTCGTCGCAGCAGTCGGCGTACAGCCCCTCGCGGTATGCGACGGGGTCGAGACGGTCGCGCACGCGCAGGTGATCGACCGCGACATGGGGGCGCAGCAACGAGTCGACGTCGGCCGCGAAGGCGTCGCGCGCACGAGCACCGCTGGGCAGCAGGTACGCCGCGAGATACACCACGCGGCGGATCGCGTGCGGCATCGCCTCGGCGAGCGCGGTCGCCAGCACGCCGTAGCGGCTGTGGACCACGATCGTCGTGGGTACCGGTCCGCCGACGAGCGGCGCGATCGCTCGCACCATCCGCGGCAGCGTCAGCGACGGTGCCCACGCGGGCATGCGCCCACGCCCGGGGAGATCCGGCACCACCACCTCGCCCCCGCGCCGCAGTCGCGGTGCCACCTTGAACCAACACCAGGCTCCGTGCCAGCTGCCGTGGAGCAGCAAGTAGCGTCTGTGCATGCTCGAGGGGTAGCGCCGGCCGCCCGCCGGGACACTCCGCGGCTTGCCGCGGCATTCGTTCGCCGCCGCGGCAGCCAGCGCCTCGCGGGTCAGCCTGCGCGGGTGATGCCGACGTTGAAGTCGGCGGTTCCGAGCGCGCCCCACAGACGCAGCCACAGCGGCAGGTACATCTCGGTCGCGCGCGCGCCGGTGATGTCGCCGAGGTCGACCACGTGACGCCAGCCGAAGTCGCGGCGCAGCAGCAGCTCGACGCTGGCTTTCGCGCCCGCGTCGTTGCCCGCGACGAACACCGCGTGCTCGCCGGGCACGCGGCTGGCGTCGATCATCAGGTTGCAGTTGATGGTGTTGAGCGTCTTCACCACGCGAGCGGCGGGGAACGCCCGCTGCACCTGCTCGCCGAGCGAGTCGTCGTTGCACACCGACAGTCGCGGCGGCATGCCGCGCGAGAAGTCGAGCGGGTTGCTGACGTCGATCACGATCTTGCTGCCCAAGGCGTCGGCGCCGGCCGCCTGCAGCGCCTCGAGCGTGCCGGCGCCCGCGGTGCACACGAACACCAGTTCGCCGAAGCCGGCCGCCTGCGCGAAGCTGCCGGCGTGGGCGCGCGCGCCCGTCTGCTGCACCCACGCCAGCGCTTTCTCGTTGGTCGCGCTGCGCGAGCCCATCGTCACTTCGTGTCCGCAGGCGACCAGCTTGCTCGCGATCGCGTTGCCCACCATGCCCGTACCCAGGATTCCGATCTGCATCGTCGTTGCTCCGTTCGCGGGGCGCCCACCACCGGTGCCCTCGCGGTTGCCCAGGCTAGGGCGGCCGCGCCGGGTTGACCAGGCGCGCCGCGGCAGTCGATGATCAACCACAGGTTGACGATGGCGCACGGTCGGGGTTCGCAGGGGTTTGCGGGGGTGGTGCCGCTGGTGGCGGTGGTCGACGGCGGCAGCTTCCGCGCCGCGGCGTCGCAGCTGGGCATCTCGACTGCCGCGGTCAGTAAGGCGGTCGCCAAGCTCGAGCGCGAGCTCGACGTCACGCTGCTCGAGCGCAACGCGAGGCGCGTGGTGCTCACGCGCGAGGGCGCGCTGTACCTCGAGCACGCGCGTCGGGCCCTGGCGGCGATGCATGACGCGGCCGAGTCGGTCGCGCCCGCGCAGGCCGGGGTGCGCGGCGAGGTGCGGGTGACGATGCCGTTCATCGCTTCGCGGCGGGTGATCGCAGCGCTGCCGCGGCTGCTCGAGCGTCACGGCGGGCTGTCGGTGCAGCTGCAGGTCACCGATCACCGGCTGGATCCGGTGGCGCAGACCGACGTCGCGCTGCGCATCGGTGCGCTGCCGGACTCGCGCCTGGTCGCGCGACGGCTCCGCAGCACGCGGTGGATCACGGTGGCCGCGCCCGAGTACCTCGCGCGGCGCGGGGTCCCGCGCGATCGCCAGGCGCTCGTCGAGCACGAGTGCCTGCGCTTTCGTGCGCCCGACGGCCGCCCGACCCCGTGGAGCTTCGCGGCATCCGGCCATGTGCAGTCGCAGGCGGTGCACGGGCGACTGGTGGTCGATCAGGGCGAGCTCCTGCTCGACGCCGCGTTGGCCGGCCTCGGTATCGCGCAGGTCATGGACTTCATGCTGACCACGCACCTGCACGACGGCCGCCTGGTCGAGGTGCTCGCCGCGCACGCCGCGAGCGGGCCGCCGATCCATGCGGTCGGCACCGCCGCGAAGATGCGCAGCGCCGCGGTCAAGGCCAGCGTCGGCATGCTGGCCGCGGCACTGTCGTGAGCGGCGACGCGATGTCGCATTACTCGAAGAGGCGCTCGCGCGCGGCGCTGCAGACCGCCTGCACCGCGGGGTGTACCACGCGACGCTCGAGCGTGATCGCGTAGAAGCGCTCTCGGAGCTCGGGTGTGCGGCCCAGGATCTGCACGCCATACTGGCGTCGGATCTCGCGCTCGATGACGGTCGGACCGGTGAAGATGCCCCGACCCGACTGACCGAACACCTTCAGCAGGGCGCTGTCGTCGAACTCGGCGACGACGCGGGGCCGGACGGCGCGCCGCTCGAACCACAGCTCGAGATCGCGTCGCAGCAGGCTGCCCGCCATCGGCAGCAGCATCGGTGCACCGTCCAGCCCGTGGGGGAAGTCGGCACGGTGCTGGCGCGCGAGCGCCTCGCTGGCGAACCAGGTGACGCCCGACTCGCCCAGCGGGTGGTTGTAGGCCCGCACCGAGGTCTCGACGCCCACCGGGGCGTCGGACACCACCAGATCGAGCTCGTGGGTGGCGAGCCGCGCCAGCAGCGAGGGCAGGCGGTCCTCGTGGAGGTGCAGCCGCACCGGTGGCGAGTGGGTCACGGCGGGGCCGAGCAGCCGGTGTGCGATGAGCTTGGGCACCACGAACGTGAGCCCGACCCGCAGGTCGACCGTCTGGTCACGCGCCGGCTCGCGCAGCGCGGTGAGCAGCGCGCGTCCGAGGCCGAAGATCTCGTCGGCGTGCCGCAGCGCGATGCGGCCGGCGTCGGTGAGCTCGAGCCGACGATGGCGGCGGATGAAGAGCTCGACGCCGAGCTGCTGCTCGAGCAGCTTGAGCTGTGCGCTGACCGTGGGCTGCGACAACCGGAGGTTCTTCGCGGCGGTCGAGACCGATCCGGACCGTGCGACGTGCCAGAAGTAGAGCAGGTGGTGGTAGTTCAGCCACTGCATTGGGGCGAGTCTCGCATAGATTGAGAAAACCGATGGGTCGAGCGAAGATTATCTCTTTGCTCGAACTCGGGACCGGCCTCAGCTTCCCCGGTCGTGGAGCCCGAGAACGCTGTGATGTCGCTTGCTGGACGGGGGCCGACCGCACTTCCGCTGGATGGCGCGATGGCGCAGGGCGGCCGCATCGGCGCGTGGACCCGGGCGCGGCGGCTGCTGGCGCCCGAGCGCGGCGATCTGGCGGTGGTCGTGGTGTACGCGGCGGCGAGCGGCGCGCTGGCGCTCGCGCTGCCGGTCGCGGCGCAGGCGCTCGTGAACACGGTCGCGTTCGGGCAGCTGGTCCAGCCGATCCTCGTGCTGGTGCTGCTGCTCGCGGCCGGCTTGACCGGCTTCTCGGTGCTCTGGCTGCTGCAGCTGTGGTGCATCGAGACGATCCTGCAGCGCGTGTTCGTGCGGGCGATCGCCGACCTCGGGCGTCGGTTCTCGCTGCTGCCCGACGATCGCGTCGCGACCGCCGGGGTCGCCGCCGCGTTGCCGCGCGTGTTCGAGCTGCCGACGATCCAGAAGGCGCTCGCGGCACTGCTGGTCGAGGGCGTCGGGGTGGTGCTGCAGACCGCGGTGGGGCTCGCGCTGCTCTCGCTGTACCACCCGTTGCTGCTGGCGTTCGCGCTGGCGCTCCTGCTCGGCCTCGCGGTGGTGGTCGGACTCGGCCGTGGAGCCGTCGACGGTGCGCTGGCGGAGTCGCGGGCCAAGTACCAGGCGGTGGCGTGGCTCGAACGCGTGGTGCGAGCGCCGGCGGCGTTCCGAAGTCGACGCGGGCGGGTCGAGGCGGCGTCTCGCACCGATGCCCTGGCGCGCACCTGGCTGCAACGGCGGCGTGCGCACTTTCGGACGCTGATGCGGCAGCACGTCGGCGGCGTCGTGCTCGCGGTGCTCGGCAACACCGCGTTGCTCGGTGTCGGCGGCCTGCTGGTGACGCGGGCACAGCTGACGCTCGGGCAGCTGGTCGCCGCCGAGATCGTGGTGAACGCGCTCGCGATTGCCTTCACGAAGCTGGGCAAGCAGTTCGAAGCGCTCTACGACCTGGTCGCCGCCTCGCAGAAGCTCGGGATGCTCATCGACCTGCCGCGTGAGCGCCACGGCGGCGAGGGTCTGCCCGGCGCGGGCCCCATGGCGGTGCGGGCCCGCGGCCTCCACTTCGCCCACAGCGGACGCCGCGAGGTGCTCGCCGGTGCGGGCTTCGAGCTGCGCGCGGGTGAGCACGCCGCCATCACCGGCGTCGGCGGCAGCGGCAAGAGCACGCTGCTCGAGCTGCTCGCGGGGTTGCGGGCGCCGGAGCGGGGTGCCGTGGAGCTGGACGGCATCGACGCGCGAGTGCTTTCGCTCGCCGAGCTGCGCGAGCAGGTGGTGCTGGTGCGGGCCGACGAGCCCTGCCACGGCAGTCTGCTCGAGCACGTGCGCGCGCTGGCCCCGGAAGCCACCGTCGCCGACGTCGCCGAGGTGTTGAAGGTCTGCGGCCTCGCGCCCGTGGTGCGTGATCTGCCGCAGGGGCTCGAGACACCGCTGGGCTCCGACGCCGCGCCGCTGTCGCGCAGCGAGGTGGCCCGGCTCGCGCTCGCGCGCGCGATGCTGGCGCGGCCGCGGTTGCTGCTGCTCGATGCGGTGATCGAGGCGCTGGGACTTTCCGGGCCGGGGGAGCACGCGCTGCTCGAAGTGCTGTTCGCGTCCGATGCCGCCTGGACCGCGGTGGTCACGACCACATCGCTCGGGGTCGCGCGACGGGCCCGGCGACAGCTCGAGCTCCGCGGCGGTGTCGCGGTGGAGGTGCACACGTGAGCGGCGGGTGGACGCGGCCCGAGGTCGGGATGGAGCTGTGCCCCACGCCGAGGGCGTTGCGGCGCATCGGACAGCTGGTGGCGCTCGCGGTCGTGGTCGTGGCGCTGGCGCTGGTGTTGGCACCGTGGCAGCAGTCGGTGCGCGGCACCGGTCGCGTGATTGCCCACGCGCCGCTCGAGCGTCGTCAGACCCTCGAGGCGCCGATCGCCGGTCGCGTGGTCGAGTGGGCGGTGGGCGAGGGCGATGCGGTCGAGCCGGGTCAGCTGGTCGCGGTGATCTCGGACAACGATCCCGAGCTCGCCTCTCGACTCGAGCGCAGTCGCGACGCCGCCGTCGAGCGGCTCGCGATGGCCCGCCGCGCCATCGAGGTCTACCGTGCGCAGGTCGACGCGCTGGAGGCCGCGCAGTCGGCCGCGGGCACGGCGGCGCGCCGCCGCATCGAGGTCGCCGAGGAGCGCCGCGCCGCGGCCGTTCAGGCCCGCGACGCCGCCGCGGCGGCCAAGCGCACCGCCGATCTCAACCTCACGCGCCAGCAAGCGTTGGCCGACAAGGGCCTCAGCTCGACCCGCAACGTGGAGCTCGCCGAGCTCGCAGCACAGACTGCCACCGCCGATCTCGAGCGCGCCGACGCGAGCCTGCGCGCCGCACGTTCCGAGGTCGAGGTCGGCAAAGCCGAGCGGCGCCGCGTCGAGGCCGACACCGGCGCCGACATCGAGAAGGCCCGCGCCGGGCTCCACTCCGCCGAGGCCGATGCGGCGAAGTACGAGGGCGATGTGGCGCAGCGAGAGGTCGAGGTCGCGCGCCAGCACACCATGCGCGTGATGGCCCCGCGCGCGGGCACGATCCTCCGGCTGCTCGCGAAGCAAGGCGGCGAGTTCGTCGGTGCCGGCGATCCGATTGCGGTGCTCGTGCCGACGACGCAGTCGCGCGCGGTCGAGGTGTGGGTCGACGGCAACGACGTACCGATGATCACGGCCGGCCGCGAGGTCCGCCTGCAGTTCGAGGGCTGGCCGGCGGTGCAGTTCGTGGGCTGGCCGTCGGTCGCGGTCGGCACGTTCCCCGGCGTGGTGACCCTGGTCGACTCCAGCGACGACGGCCGCGGTCGCTTTCGCGTGGTGGTGGTGCCCGACGAGGACGGCGCCCCATGGCCCGACGCGGCGTACCTACGTCAGGGCGTGCGCGCCAACGCGTGGGTGTTGCTCGACCGCGTGACGCTGGGCTTCGAGCTGTGGCGGCAGTGGAATGGCTTCCCGCCGGTCGTGGGCGAGCCCTCCGGCGTCACGCACGATGACCAGGCACCACCGGCAAAGCGCAAGGCGGGCGCGGCGAGCAAGGCTTCGAGCGACGGCGAGGACGACGGATGATCGCGTGGGCGCTTGCAACCCTGCTCGCGTGCGCGCAGCCGGTGGCCGACGCGCCGCCTGCTCCCGCGCAGGCGGAGGCCGTCACCCTCGAGCAGGTTCTGTCGTCGGTGGAGGCCGAGCACCCGTTGCTGGGTGCGGCCGCGGCTGCGCGTACGCGGGCCGACGCGGTCGCGTGGTCGGCCCGCGGTGCCTTCGATCCCCGCCTGCGCGTGCGCTCGGTGTGGCAGCCGCTCGGCTACTACGACCAAGCGGTGCTCGACACGGAGGTGCGCGCGCGGACCGTGGCGCTCGGGATGACCGCGTTCGCGGGCTGGCGCATCGGCGCCGGCCGCTTCGCGGCCTACGACGGCAAGCTGCGCACGGCGCAAGGCGGCGAGGTGCGGGCCGGCATCGAGCTACCGCTGCTGCGGGATGCCGCGGTGGATGCCCCGCGGACGGCCCGGGCGAAGGCCGACAACGGCCGCGAGATCGCAGCCAGCGAGCAGGCCCAGCGGCGGCTCGAGTTGCTGCGCGATGCTGCCGCGGCCTACTGGTCGTGGGTGGCCGCGGGTGCGCGTGCGAGCATCCGTGCGCGGCAGCTCGAGCTGGCGCAGGCTCGCGACGCCGGCATCGCGGCGCAGATCTCGGAGGGCAACGCTGCGGCGTTCGAGGCCATCGACAACCAGCGCGTGATCGCGACGCGTGCGCTCGGCCTGGTCAACGCCGAGCAGGAGCAGGGACGCGCCGCGCTGCAGCTGTCGTTGTTCCTGCGCGACGACCACGGTGCGCCGCGGATGCCCTCGGGTGGTCCGCCGCCGCTGTCGACGGTGCTGCCGCCGCCGCTGGTCGATGACGCCGCGATCGAGCGGGACATCGCGCATGCGCTCACGCGTCGGCCCGAAACGCTCGCGCTCGACCGACGCCTGCGCAACGCCGAGCTCGAGGTCCGGCTGGCGAAGAACCAACGCCTGCCGTCGTTGACCGCCACCGCGTTCGTTGCGAAGGACCTCGGCGAGGGCGACCCGACGCTCACGCCAGTCGAGCTCGCGGTCGGCCTGGGGCTCGAGCTGCCGGTGCCGCTGCGGACCGCCCGCGGCGAGCTGAAGGCCGCGCGGGCCGACCGACTGCGCTTGCTCCGTGAGCAGCAGTTCCTGCGCGAACGCATCGCGGTCGAGATCCGTGTCGCGCGGCTGGAGATGGTCACGGCGCGTCGCCGCGTCGAGCTCGCACAGCGGCAGGCCGAGCTGGCGGAGCAGCTCGCGGCGGCGGAGCGCGACCGCTTCGCGCTCGGTGACAGCACCATCTTGGTGGTGAACCTGCGGGAGGAGGCGGCCGCGGAGGCGGCCGCGTCCCATGTCGACGCCGTCGCGGACTACCGACGCGCACGCGCCGGCTACGACGTCGCCTGTGGGCGCCCACCCAGGCGCTAGCCCGCCCGCGAGACGCCCTCCCACGGGCCCCGCGCGCGACCAGACCCGCAGCCGGCCGCGCGTGCATCGAGCTCGCGCGCACGGCGATGCGCTACGATGTGCCCGCGTGCTGCAGCCGTGTCCCGAGTGCGAGCGCCCGATCTCCGACCGCGCGGCCGTGTGTCCCGGCTGCGGCTTCCCATGCGCCGAGCACCGTGCCGAGCTCGACGCCGCGGCGTCGCTGCAGCGCGACCGAGCCTCGCGGACGCACGTCGGCGAGACCGATTGTCTGCGCTGCCTTGCCCGCGGCTTCCGCATGATCCCCGACGACGAGCCCGAGGCGGGTTCGTTCGAGTGGTGCGAGGTCTGTGGGCACAGCGGCCGCGTGGCGCTGGTCCAGAGCAGCCGCGGCTACTTCGCGATCTCGCCACCGACGCTCGACGCGTTCCTGCGGGCCGCGTGCGACGAGCTGCCGCTGGTGGCGGTGCGCATCGGCGATGACGTGCCGCCGCCGCGCTACCCGCTGGCGTCACAGGACGGCGCGTCGCCGCAGGACGACGATCGCGAATCCACCGCGGGCGGTGGAGGATAGGGGACTCGAACCCCTGACCCCCGGCATGCAAGGCCGGTGCTCTACCAACTGAGCTAATCCCCCGAAGCGGCGGTCCCCGTCAGCGCACCGCCCTCGCGTGGGCGAGGTCGTTCGACGAAGGACCGCGTTCGTGGGCGTGGGGGGATTTGAACACCCGACCTCTGCCTTATCAGGGCAGCGCTCTAACCAACTGAGCTACACGCCCGCGTGTGCCCCGATCGCGGTGCGAACGGGACCGCGTATGTACAAGGCGCCGGCGGCTGCGTCAAGACGGTGTCGACGGTGGGGACCCCGCGCGGCGCCAGGACGCGGCCAGGACGACGGCAGCGGCCGCTCGGCGCACGCGTCGGGGGCGGACGGTGCCACGGCCCGATGCCCCTCGAGTGCCTTCGGGGTTCGGGGGCCTTCGGGGTCCGGAGGCCTTCGGGGTTCGGAGGCCGTCGGGGTTCGGAGGCCTTCGGGGTTCGGCGGCTCGCGGATTTCGGGGGCTCGCGGATTTCGGGGGCTCGCGGATTTCGGGGGCTCGCGGCGCGGGCGTTCGGTTCGCGACTCACTCGGGCGCGCCGTCGCCGGTGTCGACGGCGGCCTTGCCCCGTCGGCCGCGCCGCTTGCCCTTGCGACCGTCGAGCGCGCCCTCGTCCCGTGCGTGCTTCACCAGCGCGCGGATGTACGAGACGATCGCCTCACTGGCGGGCATCAGGTGGTGGTGGTAGGGCGGCTTGTCGCCTGGCGCCCAGCGCAGGAACAGCACCAGATCGGCGCCCTGCAGCGCGCCCGGTAGCTCGTCCTCGCCGTCGACCACCACCAGCTGCGACGCGCGCGTGCCCTTGGGTAGCTCGCCGAACAACACCTCACCGAGCTCGACGTCGAGGTACTGCGCCTTGCGGCCCTGATAGCGGCCGCGGCCCCACACCTGATCGACGTGGACCTGCAAGATGAGGTCGGCGTGTCCGAGCCGCGCGCCGAACAGCCGCTGATCGAGGACGTCGTGGGGCGCGCGCCCCTGCAGCTCGAGGTCGGCGGCGGTGTAGTCGTCGTCGAACGACACCCCGTAGCGCTGTTCCTCCCACGGGGCCGCGTCCTTGGGCGGCGTCAGCTCGCCGCGGCTCGCCTTCGACTTGCACCCGGCGGCTGCGCCGACGATGGTCGCGAGCAGCACCACACCCCGAACGATGTCCATCACGCGCGCACTAGGCTAGTCGCGCACTGCGGCGAAGTCCACCGCCGTTGCCCGCGCGTGGGGTCCGACGCGGACGAGCGTCGCAGCGCGATCGGCCAAGCGCGGACAGTGGCGACGCGGATGCCGTTGCGGTACATCCCTGGCCGCCCGCCGTCTTTCGACGAGAGAGGTCCCGATGCTGCCACGCAAGTCGTACGTCGCCGCCACCTGCCTGTTCACCCTCACCGCCTGCATGGGCGAAGCGAAGCAGTCCAGCGATGGCGGCAGCAAGGCCGCCGCCAAGGAGGTCAAGCCCGCCAAGGCCGCCGCCAAGGCGGACGACGCCAAGGCCGCCAAGCCGAGCGACGCCAAGGCGCCACGCGAGCCGGCAGCCAAGCCCGCGGCCGGTGCGGACGGCAACGCCGCCCCGGCGGCCGCCGGCGACAAGACCTTCACCAAGGGCCAGCTCGCGCCCAAGGATCTCACGCCCGAGCAGGTCAAGGCCTACGACGAGGCCCAGGGTGATCCGCGCAAGGGCGAGTTCACGCTGAAGGACGCGCTGGGCGACGACGCGAAGCTGTCGGACCCCGCCAACGGCAAGCTCACCGCGATCTTCGACACCACCATGGGCACGTTCGAGTGCGAGCTGTACGAGGACAAGGTCCCGAACACCGTCGCGAACTTCGTGGGCCTCGCCCGCGGCACCCGCGAGTCGTACGACAAGAAGTCCGACAGCTGGGTGAAGAAGAAGTTCTACGACGGCGTGCTGTTCCACCGCGTCGTCAAGGGCTTCATGATCCAGACCGGTGACCCGACCGGCTCGGGCGGCGGCGGCCCCGGCTACATCATCGTCGACGAGCTCGAAAAGTCGCTCAAGCACTCCACGCCCGGGTTGCTCTCGATGGCCAACCGGGGCGCCAACACCGGCAGCAGCCAGTTCTTCGTGACGACGGTGCCGACCCCCCACCTCGACGGCAAGCACGCGATCTTCGGCAAGTGCGACCCCAAGGTCGCGGTGGCGATCAGCGACGTGAAGGTCGACGCGCGCGCCAACCATCGGCCATACGAGCCCGTGTCGATCAAGACCATCGAGATCGTGCGGAAGAAGTAGCGCGCAACGCCGGCGGCGAGCCGCGTCGCCGGCGGTACGACGCCTCAGCGCTGCTCGAGCTGCGCGCGGCCGCGCTCGGTCCACCACTGCGTCCACGCTTCGATGGCCAGGTCGCGCGCTCGTTTGTCACCGATGGCCGAGAACGGCACGCGGTGGCCGGTGATGCGCGTGAGCTCGTCGGCGGCCCAGCGTCGCACCGGCACGTCGCGGTGCTCGAGGCTGTCGATGATCCACTCGACGCGGTGGCGGTCGGCGTTGTCGCCGTACCAGCTCTTCCAGCGGTGGGGCTT
Organism: Deltaproteobacteria bacterium; assembly: GCA_016709225.1. NCBI lineage: Bacteria > Pseudomonadati > Myxococcota > Myxococcia > Deltaproteobacteria bacterium. Next base: position 237,052 of record JADJEE010000001.1, read on the forward strand.
GAGGCCGAGTTGCTGGCCGGTGATCGAGCACAGCGACTCGAGCGCGGCCTCCTGCACGAACCGATCGCGGCTGCTGAGGAGGTCGATCAGCTTGCCGATGGCATCGATGTCACGCAGGGTCCCGACCGCGCGTGCGGCGTAGAGCTGACGGGTGCGGTTGGTGCTGTCGAGCTGGGCCCGCACGACGCGACTCGCATCGTCGAACCCAGCGACGCGGCTGTAGGTCTCGAGCACGCGCATCGAGATCACGCGGACGTCGCCGCTGGTGTCGAACGCCAGCTCCGACAGCGGCCGCATCGCGCGGGCGTCGCGGAGCTCTTGGAAGACGAACGCCGCGTAGAAGCGCACGTCCGCGCTCGGGTGATCGAACAGATCGATGAGGTGCGGCACCAACTCGGCGCCGACGCGGATCGCCGTGCGCACCAGCGGACCGTGGGCCGAAGGCGGTGGCAGGGCCCGGAGGTCGCGGCGAAGGATCTCGAGCGGGCCGGGGAACTGCGCCGCCAGCCGCAGCAGCGCGGGCTCACCGATGGCCCGCAGATCGCCGACGTTGCCGCTGCCGCCGGCGATCGCCCGCAGCAGCGAGTCGACCCGACGCTGCATCGACTCGCTGGCGAGCTGCTTGCCCGGGTGGGCCCAGTCCTCCTCGTCGAGCTCGATGCGTCCGCGCATCGACGGCTGATCGATGGGTGACGACAGCGGCGTGATGTTGGCGTTGTCGCGATCGTCGAGCGGCGGCGGCACGAAGCGCGGGCCCCGGGCGTGACTCGAAACCGGCGGCGGCAGGCCCATGAGGGTGTCGATCGGGCTGCTGGCCTCGTCCGCCATCGGTGGTGGCGGCGGCAGCGGTGGCGGCGGCGGCATCGCGTGGATCGTCAGCATGTGCGCGCCGCGGGGCGTGTGATCGGGCGGCAGCGCCGACGGGGCACCGACCGGGGCGTCGGCCCGCTGCGGCGCCCCACCGACGCTGGTCACACGCCGGGCGCCGTCGTCGTCGCGGTCGGCGGTGTAGGGCTCGGTGGCGCGCTCGGCTGCGGGGGCGGCCGCGGGTGCGAGCGGCTCGAAGCCGTCGATCTGGCGGTCGTAGGGCCCGTCGATGGGCGTCGTCGGTCGCGGTCGTGGTGCATCGGTGGGGCGGCGCACCGGCGGCGAGCCGTCGACGATGGTGCTGCGCGCACGCGGCCCGTCGGTCGGGATCAAGTCGACCGGCGGCGGCGTCAGGCGCCGCGCGGCGGTGCTCGGCGTCCACGGCCGCGCCCCCGGCGTCACGCCGAAGCTGGGCGGCGGATCGATCGTCGGGGGCCGCAGCGGTGAGGGCCGGGTGTCGGTGTCGTCGCCGGGCGTGCGCTCGGACTGCCGCAGCTTGACCACGGTCTCGAGCGCGCGGCTGGTGTGGGCGCAGACCTCGTCGAGCAGCGCGGCCTCGGCGGGGAGGAACTCGTCACCGCCGCGATCGACGTAGACCAGCAGGGTCGGGCGGCCGGCGACGTCGACCCGACGGGCGAGGCACGGGTGGCCGGACGACAGCGAGAGCGCGCGCGCGAAGCCGTCGTCGTCGAGCACGCCGGCGTTGCGCGAGTCGGCCATCACGCGGGCGGCGAAGCCGACGCTACCGATCGGGACCACGCGACCGGCGGGGTCGGGCAGCGCAGTCTGGGGCGAGCCGAGGCCGACCAGCTCGCGGCCCCGTACCCGCAGGATCGCGAATCGCGGCGAGAGGATCGCGAGCGCGGTCGCCAGCGATTCCATCGCGCCATCGCGGGTGCGCGCGCGGTCGAGCTCGGCGTTGACACTGGAAATGCGGCCGGCGATGTCGGCACTGCGCAGCGACAGCTCGAGATCGCGGCCGGTCGAGATCATCGTGCCGCGGGCGGTGAACCGCACCGGCGGCGGACCGCCGACGACCGTGCGCGCCGGCGACAGCACGATCGCGCCGGCATCGTCGGTCGTGCCGTCGCGGGTCGGTGCACCGAGCTCGGTCGTGGTGGTGGGCGGAGGCGGAGGCGGAGGCGGGGGCGGCTCGGGCTGAGCGCGGGTGTGCGGGCCCGACTCGAGCGACGCGGCCGCGGCCATCCGCATCTCGATCGACGCCACGCGCGTGCGATCGTCGGGGTCGGGCGGTGCGGCGATGTCGAGCTGCGGTTGCGGGCGCGGGCTCGAGACCGAGGGTGGCGGCGGGACCACGGGTACGCTGCCGCGGCCCATGATGAGCGTGCGACCACGCATCGGCGCCGCGGGGGCGCCGGGTTCCTCCGAGGTCGCGGCGCCGTCGTCGTCGTGCAGCGGCGTGCCGGCGCTGGTGTCTCCGGGCTCGAGCGCCGGCGACGGCGGGTCGGTCAGCGCGAGCGCGAACGACGAGGAGTCGTCGTCGAGCGGCAGCATCGGATTCGGTTGATAGACGATCGTCGCGCGACGTTCGAACTCGTCCTCGGGCTCGGGGCTGGTGCCGGGCGCACCGGTGGCGATCGGTGGCTGCGTGCGATCGCGATCGTCGTCGGCGGCCGGCCGCGGGACCCCACGCAATCCGGAGTCGGGCGAGAACATGTCGAACGAGCCCATCGAGCCCGGGTCGTGCAGCATCGGGAACCCGACGTCGGACACCGACGGGCGTCGGCGCAGCGCGCTGAGGTAGGCCACGCACAACACCGCGTAGCGCTGCGGCACCACCGAGACCGTGCGCTCGGCCGCGATCTTCTCGAGCGCGCACTCCGGCAGCACGAAGGCCTGGACCCCCGGCATCATGCGGTAGAGCGCGCCGAGGCGCTCGTTGGGGAGGTCGGGGTGCACGCCGATCCACACCGTGCCCGAGCGATCGCAAAGCGGCACCGCCCAACCGATCTCGATGATGTCGTCGGGCAACGCGTGCCACGGACGATCGCGCTCGTCGTCGATCAGCTCGAAGGGCGCGAGCGGGAGTCCGCACGCCTGCACCAACAGCTCGCCCAGGGTGTGCGGGTCGATCAGCTCGAGCTCGAGCAGCACGCTGTCGAGGCTGCCGCCGTAGATTTGCTGCCGACGCGTCGCGGCGTCGAGGTGGTCGGCTGGCAGGGCGCCGGTCTGTTCGAGGTATCGCCGGAGGTGGCTCACGGATCCCTCACCGCCCAGGTGCCCGCGAGCCAGTCGTGCCAGGCGCGCTTCTCCATGTCGACGACGATCCAGAGCCACCCGAGCGCACCCGGCAACACCCCCAGCACGGCGACGAGTCCCCGCACGATCGCGCGCGCGGCGTTGGGTCGATGGCCGCGACGATCGACCACGCGGATCCCGAGCAGCTTCTGCCCCGGCGTACGCCCCGACAGGTGCCAGAACAACGCGAGGTACAGCACCGCCATCAGGCCCAGCGGTGCACCCTTGCGGGCGATCGCGCCGGCGCTGAGCTCGAACAGGTGCAGCAGTGACTCGAGCGCAGTCTTGCCCGACAGCAGCGCGGGCTCGTCGCTGGCGGCCGCGACCATCCACGCCAGCGGGCCGGCCGTGAACAGCAGGATCGCGCCGTCGATCATCGCCGCGGCGAAGCGGCGCCAGAAGCCCGCCGCCACGAACGGCGCGAGCGCGGTGGCGCAGCTCGGGCAGCTCGGCTCGGTCCCGGCCGCGACGTCGGGCGCGAGGGGAGCATCGCAGACCGGGCAGAACGACGGCTTGGGCGATCGCGGACGCCGAGGGGCCATCTCGCGCAGCAGCTTACCATGGTGGCGGCGGCTTGCGGGCGCCCCTAGAGGGTCGAGCAGGCCGCACGAGCCCGATCCCGAACGCGCGGTCGTCAGGTGAGCGCGCGCAGTCGTCCGAGCCCCGCCACGACCGCCGTGGGGGCGCGCAGGGTCCACGGGCCGAGCGAGCACGCGCTCATCCCCGCGTCCTCGCACGCGCGCACCTCGTCCTCACGGAGTCCGCCTTCAGGACCCACGAACAGACGTGCGACCCGCGGGGGGCTCGGGGCCGCAGCGTCGCGCAGGCGCTCCCACGCGATCCAGCCACCGCGCGGCTCGGTCCGCGCGAGCAGGTCCGCGAGTGCGAGCGGCCCGGCGATCACCGGTGGCTGCGGCCGGCCGCACTGCCGCATCGCTGCTTGCAGCACGCGATCGATCCGCGCGCGCCCGGGCAGCTGCGCCTGCGCGAACGCGGTGCGCACCAGGGTCAGCCGTGTCACGCCGAGCTCGCACGCGGCGGTGATGCACGCCAGCGTCGCGTCGACGTCGGGCATGCCGAGCCACAGCTCGAGCGTCGGCGTGTCGGCGTACGCGATCGCTGCGTCGACGCGCAGGGTTGCGCTGCGCGCATCGACGCGCTCGAGCACCGCGCGCGCACCGTGGCCGGCGCCGTCGAGCACCTCGACCACGTCGCCCTTCGCTGCACGGCGCACGCGCACGAGGTAGTGCAGCTCGTCACCGACCAGCTCGACGGTCGCGTCCGGCGTGAGCTCGCCGGCGTGGAACACCCGCACGCTCATGGTCCGCGTCGCAGATCGAGCGCGACCCACTCGCCCCGCTGGCGCGGCCAAGGTGAGATGTCGGGATCATGGACGAACCCGGCCTCGCGATAGGCGGCCGCGACTGCGTCGCGCTCGTCGTCGAGCACACCCGACAGCACCACCACGCCACCGGGTCGCGTGCACCGGGCCAGCGCCGCCGCGCGAGGGATCAGCGTGTGCGCCCGGATGTTCGCGAGCACGAGGTCGAAGCTCGCGTCGTCGACCGCGTCGACGTCGCCGGTGCGGATCTGCAGCCGCGACTCGAGGCTGTTGGCGATCGCGTTCTCGTGGGTCGTCGCCGTCGCCTCGGGATCGTCGTCGACCGCGAGGACCTCGGCCCGCGGGAGCAGGCGCGCGGCGACCAGCGCGAGGATGCCGGAGCCGCAGCCGAGATCGAGCACCCGCCGTGGCGGCGGTCCGGGCGCACGCGCAATGGCTGCCACGCGATCGAGGCACAGCTGCGTGGTCTCGTGCAGACCGGTGCCGAAGGCGCGTCCGGGGTCGAGCACCAGCTCCACCGCGGGATCACCGTCCTCGCGTGGTAGCCAGCTCGGGCGCAGCAGCAGCTGTCCGTCGCCGAGGACGGTCTTGCGGTAGAACTGCTTCCAAGCATCGCGCCAGTCGTCATCCGTGCGGACCTCACCGGTGGCGTGCGCGGCGAGGCCGAACGCGTCGACGAGGCGTTCTGCCCGGGCTTGTACGGTCAACAGCTGTTCCGGCGTCGTGTACACCACCATCTCGGGCGCCGCGGGTCCGCCGGGATCCCGCGGATCTCGGGTCTCGACACCGCTGACGCCATCGATCGCGGCGATGCACGCCGCGGCCTCCTCGAGTTGCACGAGTGTTGCAGACCACGCCTCACGCGTGGAGCGGTCAGGGGAAACACGGAACGTGACGATCGCCCAGGGCGGCGTCGGTGTCGTGGTCATGGGCGGTCACTTCGGGGTGAGTGCGCTGCGGCGAGGCCGCGCGCGAGCGCGCGTGCAAGCGATCGATCGATCGCCGCGATCGGTTGCCGCAGTGCTAGCGTATCAGGGGTCCGAGCCATGACGAACACCCACGAGCGACGCACACAGCCCCGCGCGCAGCTCCACGGCAACGTGACCGCGTTCGTCGGCGACGAGCGGGTGGATTGTGCCGCGCTCGACATCAGTGCGGCCGGCCTGGCGATCCTCAGCCCACAGCTGCGATCGCCTGGCCAGTTCGTGCGCGTGAACTTCTGCCTCACCCCGCAGGCAGGAACGCCACGGTGGTACGACGCCGATGGCGTCGTCGTCCGTGCGACGCAGGGTCGCGGTGGCGTGGTGCTCGGCGTGCAGTTCGTGGTGATCGAGGATCGGGTCGCGCGCGACGTGCATGCTTACGTCGCTGCGACGCGACAGGCCGCGTTCGTGGCCGAGATGCGTCGGGTGTCCGGGACCAGCGAGGTGGAGTTCGGCCCCGGTGGGCCACCCCCGGAGCGCATGCCCGACGCGAACTTCCCACCCAAGGCGACCGGGGAGTTCTCCCCGCCGGCAGGTGCCCGTAGCCCGTCGACCGGCGAGACGGCACGCCATACGACCTCCGAGTACGGCACCAGTGAGCCCGCACCGCCGGCGGGCCCGCGACGCAGCAGCCAGACCGTGGCGCACGCGCCCGCGGCCCGCACCGAAGGGGCGCCCTCGCGATCGCGAACGCCGTCGTCCACCGCCACGCCGGCCGCGCCCCCGCGCGCGGCTGCAGCGAAGCCCCCGACTTCGGACGCCTCCCGCGATCGCATGAACGAGTCGGCGCAGAAGGCCGAGATCGCCGCGCTGATCCGCGATGCGCTGGCCGAGGTGGACGGCACCCTCGACAGCAAGAAGGGCCGCAAGAAGTAAGACGCTGGGACGGCGGCCCTCGCCGTGCCGCCCGGGGCGACGGTTGCCCCTCGCCTCAGTGCGCCGCGACGCGCAGCTGGGCCTCGAGCCACATGCGCTCGTCGTCGAGTGCCCGGTGCTCACCGGCCTCGATGGGGCCCTTGTCGTGCTCGAGCGCGGCCTTGACCTCGCCGAGCCGCTTGGTCACCGCGGCGCGATCGATCTGATCGGCCTCGGCCGCGCGGTCGCACAGGATGATCACGCGCCCGGCCTCCTTCACCTCGAGGAAGCCGGCACCGACGGCCAGGCGCACCTGGGTCGCGCCCTCGCGGAAGCGGACCACACCCGGCACCAGCGCGGTGATCAGCGCCTCGTGGCGGGGCAGCACGCCGATCTCGCCGAGCACGCCCGGCACCTCGACGCCCGGCACCTCGATGCCGTCACGGATCGCGCCCATGGGCGTGAGGATGTCGAGCTTGATCGATGTGTCGGACATGGCTTCTCGGGGCGGGACGTGTGGGGGCCGGTCGTGGTGTCAGCGGTCGCGGCGTCAGGACTTCTTCGCGAGTTCCTTGGCCTTCTCGACCGCGTCGGCGATGCCACCGACCATGTAGAACGCGTCCTCGGGCAGGTCGTCGTGCTTGCCCTCGGCGATCTCGCGGAAGCTGTTCACGGTGTCCTCGAGCTCGACGAACTTACCCTGCATGCCGGTGAACTGCTCGGCGACGTGGAAGGGCTGGCTCAGGAACTTCTGGATCTTGCGGGCGCGGGCGACCAGCAGGCGGTCCTCTTCGGACAGCTCGTCCATGCCGAGGATCTTGATGATGTCCTGCAGCTCCTTGTACTTCTGCAGGATCTGCTGGACGCGGCGGGCGACGCGGTAGTGCTCGGCACCGACGACGTCGGGCGCGAGGATGGTGCTGGTCGAGTCGAGCGGATCGACCGCCGGGTAGATGCCGATCTCGGTCAGGGCGCGGCTGAGCACCGTGGTCGCGTCCAAGTGCGCGAACGCGGTCGCGGGCGCCGGGTCGGTGAGGTCGTCGGCGGGCACGTAGATGGCCTGCACCGAGGTGATCGAGCCCTTGTTGGTGGTGGTGATGCGCTCCTGCAGCACGCCCATCTCGGTGGCCAGCGTCGGCTGGTAACCCACCGCGGAGGGGATGCGACCGAGCAACGCCGACACCTCGGAGCCCGCCTGCGTGAAGCGGAAGATGTTGTCGACGAAGAGCATCACGTCCTGGCCCATGGTGTCGCGGAAGTACTCCGCGATGGTCAGGCCCGAGAGCGCCACGCGGGCGCGGGCACCCGGGGGCTCGTTCATCTGGCCGTAGACCAGCGCCACCTTCGACTTGTCGGGATCGACCGAGGTGACCTGGCGGTTCTCGTGGTCCCACTCGGCCTGGATGACGCCCGACTCGATCATCTCGAAGTAGAGGTCGTTGCCCTCGCGGGTGCGCTCGCCGACGCCGGCGAACACCGAGAAGCCGCCGTGCTTCTTGCCGACGTTGTTGATGAGCTCCATCAGGAGCACGGTCTTGCCGACGCCGGCGCCGCCGAAGAGGCCGATCTTGCCACCGCGACGGTAGGGCGCGAGCAGGTCGATGACCTTGATGCCGGTGACGAACGGCTCGACCTTGGTGCTCTGGTCGACGAACGCGGGGGCCTTGCGATGGATCGGCCAGCGCTCCTCGGCACCGACCTCGCCCTGCTCGTCGACCGGGTCGCCGACGACGTTGAGGATGCGGCCGAGGGTCTTCTTGCCGACCGGCACGCTGATGGGCTTGCCGGTGTCCTTGACCGGCATGCCGCGCACGAGACCGTCGGTCGAGTCCATCGAGATGGTGCGAACGGTACGCTCGCCGAGGTGCATCGCGACCTCGAGCACGAGGTTGTCCGGGCGGTCGTCGATCGACGCGTTGGTGACCGTGAGCGCGACGTTGACCTCGGGCAGGTGGTCTTCGAACTCGACGTCGACGACGGGACCGATCACCTGCAGGACGCGGCCGACCTTGCCGACCGAGACGGTCGGGGCGGGCGGCAGGTCACCGAAGAGGGGCTTGTCGGAGGGCGGAGTGAAGCTGGTGGTCATGGCGTTCGTTCCTGGCGAGAAATCTGGCGAGTGCAGGTCGTGCGCGACCCTGCTGGGTCGACGGGCCTAGCCCTTGAGGGCCTCGGCGCCGCCGATGATTTCCATGAGTTCCTTGGTGATCGCCGCTTGCCGCTCGCGGTTGTAGACCAAGGTCAGATCCGCAATCATCTCGGATGCGTTGTCGGTCGCGGCGTCCATCGCGACCCGGCGGGCCGCGATCTCGGCGGCGATGGAGTTGAACATCGCCTGCTGCAGGCGGGCCTCGATCGCCAGCGCGACCAGGTGCTGCAGCACCGCCTCGCGGCTGGGCTCGTAGGTGGGCTCGCGGCCGCTGGCGACGGTCTCGCCGGGCTGCAGCGGGATGATGACGTCGTTGTGGACCTTCTGGGTCAGCACGCTGACGAACTCGTTGAAGAACAGCCGCACCGCGTCGACCCGCTTGCCGGACTTGCCGGTGAAGGCCGCGATCGCGTCGGCGATGACGGCCTTCGCCACCTCGACCAAGGTCGCGAGGGTCGGGGCCTCGTGGGTCGCGCGCAGCTCGATGCGCGCGGCCTGCAGCGCCGCGGCGGCCTTCTTGCCGATCGCGACCACCTCGACCTCGACGCCCTCGGCGCGACGCTGGCGGATCCAGGCGATCGTGGCGCGGGCGATGTTGGTGTTGAAGCCACCGCACAGGCCGCGGTCGGCGGTCATCACCAGCAACAGCTCGCGCTCGACCTTGCGCTGCTCGAGCAGCGGATGGGCCGCGCCGCGCTCGGACGCCTCGATGCCGCTCACGAGCGACTCGATGACCTCGCGCATGCGATCGCCGTAGGGCTTGGCCGCCGTGACCGCGTCCTGGGCCTTCTTGAGGCGCGCGGACGCGATTTGGCTCATCGCCGCGGTGATCTTGCGGGTGTTCTTGACCGACCCGATGCGGTTGCGCAGCTCTTTGAGGTTCGCCATGTCGACTCGCGGATGGGCTGACTAGGCCTTGAAGGTCTTCTTGAAGGTCACGATGGCCTCGTCGAGGTCCTTGTCGAGCTGGACCAGCTCGTCCTTCTTCTTGGCGGCGCGGACCTGATCGAGCAGGGGGCCCCGCTTCTCCTTGAGCCAGTCGTGCAGCTCCTTCTCGAACTTCGCCACGTGGGCGAGCTCGAGCTCGTCGAGCTCACCGGTGGTGCCGGCGCGGATCGACGCGACCTGCAGCGCGACGTCGAGCGGCTGATACTGCGGCTGCTTGAGCAGCTCGACCAGGCGAGCGCCGCGGTTGAGCGTCGCGCGGGTGGCCTTGTCGAGGTCGGAGGCGAACTGCGAGAACGCCTCGAGCTCGCGGTACTGCGCGAGGTACAGGCGCAGCGTGCCGGCGTAGCGCTTCATCGCGGGGATCTGCGCCGAGCCACCCACGCGCGACACACTGATGCCGACGTTGAGCGCGGGGCGGATGCCGCGGTTGAACAGCTGACCCTCGAGGAAGATCTGGCCGTCGGTGATGGAGATGACGTTGGTCGGGATGTACGCCGAGACGTCACCGGCCTGGGTCTCGATGATCGGCAGCGCCGTCAGCGAGCCCGCACCCTCCTTGTTGGAGAGCTTGCAAGCGCGCTCGAGCAGGCGGCTGTGCAGGAAGAACACGTCGCCCGGGTAGGCCTCGCGACCCGGCGGGCGGCGCAGCAGCAGCGACAGCTGGCGGTAGGCGACCGCCTGCTTGGAGAGGTCGTCGTAGACCAGCAGCGCGTGGCCGCCGTTGTCGCGGAAGAACTCGCCCATCGTCACGCCGGAGTACGGCGCGAGGAACTGCAGCGGGGCCGACTCGGACGAGGTCGCGGCGACCACGATGGTGTACTCCATCGCGCCGGCGCGGCGCAGGCGGTCGACCACGGTCGCGACGGTCGACTGCTTCTGACCGATCGCGACGTAGACGCAGATCATGTTCTGACCCTTCTGGTTCAGAATCGTGTCCACGGCCACGGCGGTCTTGCCAGTCTGGCGGTCGCCGATGATGAGCTCGCGCTGACCACGGCCAATCGGGATCATGGCGTCGATGGCCTTGATGCCGGTCTGCATCGGCTCGTGCACGCTCTTGCGCTTCACGATGCCGGGCGCCTTGATCTCGACCACGCGGCTCTCGACGTCGACCAGCGGGCCCTGACCGTCGATGGGCTCGCCGAGCGCGTTCACGACGCGACCGATGAGGCCCTTGCCGACCGGCACGCTCATGATGGTGCCGGTGCGCTTGACGGTGTCGCCCTCCTTGATGAGGTGGTCGTTGCCCAGCAGCGCGATGCCGACGTTGCCCTCTTCGAGGTTCAACACCATGCCGCGCACGCCGTGCGGGAAGTCGAGCAGCTCGCCGGCCATGGCGTTGCCGAGGCCGTCCACGCGCGCGATGCCGTCACCGACCGTCAGCACGGTGCCGGTCTCCTGCACCGAGAGGCTGTTGTCGTACCCCGCGACTTGCTCGCGGATGATGCGGCTGATTTCGTCGGCTCGGATCTCCATGATGATTTGGCTCGCTTGTGGCGCCGCATCGGTCGCGGCGCGATGGGAAGGTCCGTGAAGGAACGCAGTTGCTTCGAGAGGGGAAGGGAGCGTCAGTGCTGCAGGGTCTCGCGCATGCGCGCGAGCTGGGTGCGGAGGCTGCCGTCGATGACGTAGCTACCGACCTTGGTGACCACGCCGCCGAGCAGCGCGGGATCGACCGCGGTGGTCACGACCACGGTCTTGCCGGTCGCGGTCGCGAGCGCCTGCTGCAGGCGCGAGACCGCGTCGGCGCTCATCGGTGCGGCCGAGGTGATCTCGGCCTGCACGCGGTTGGCGGCCTCGTCGGACAACCGCAGGAACGCGCGGCTGATCTCCGGCAGGCCGACGATGCGATCCTTGTCGATCGCGTGGGCGAGGAACTTGATGACCATCGGGTCGGCGCCGACGCGGCGACCGAGCGCCTCGAGCAGCTTCTTGCGATCGGCGACCGAGAAGCGGCGGCTCGACAGCGCGGCCAGCAGCGTGAGGCCGTTCTCGTCGGCGGCGCGGCCGAGCTCGGCGAGCGCGCCGAGGTCCTTGGCGTACTTGTCGCGGGCAGCGGGCGAGGGCGCCAGCTGCAGCAGCGCGCGGGCGTAGCGACGGGCGAGGCTTCCGGGAATCACGACGGTCCTCCCTCGGCGGCGCCGAGCGGGGCGCTGGCGGTCTGACGGATGTAGTCATCGACCATGCGGACCTGATCGGCGGCGCCGATGCGCTCGCGCAGGAGCACCTCGGCGCGGGCGACCGCGCGGTCGACGATTTCCTTCTCGAGCTGCCGGCGCCGCAGCTCGCCCTCGCGCTCGGCGGCGGCGATCGCCGACTGGCGGATGCGCTCGGCCTCGGCCTCGGCGGCGGCGATGATGCGGCTGCGGTCGGCGGCGGCACGGCTGCGCGCCTCGGTGAGGATCTCCTCGACCTCGCCGTCCATGCGGGCGAGGCGGGCGCGGACGTCCTTCATGACGCCCTCGGCCTGCTCGCGCGCCGCGCTGGCGCGATCGAGCTGCGACTTGATCTCGTCGCTCTTGCGGGCCGTGCTCGCGCGCAGCTTCGAGAAGAGCAGCTTCTCGAGCAGCCACATGAGCACGGCGAAGTTGATGAGGATCCACAGCAGGCCGGTCTTGCCGGTGTTGCCGAAGATCGGCGAGATCCACTCGATGCCGCCGCCGTGGGCGGCCTCGTGCCCGGCGGCCGGGGCCGCGGCGTGGGCTGCCGGGGCCGCTTCGCCGTGGGCAGGCGCAGCGAGGGCGACGTTGGCGAGCGCGAGGTTGGCGAGTGCCAGCCAGGTCGCGAAGGACATCACACGCGGGATGCGGGACATCAGGCGGCTCCCCTTCCCAGCAGCTTGCTGGCGATGGTCTGCGCGAGCTCGTCGACGCGGCCCGAGAGCTCGGTGCGGGCGGCCTCCGACTCGCGGGCGATGCGTTCGCGCGCGGCGGTGGCCTCGGCGCTGGCGGCCTCGCGGGCGGTCGCGAGCTTCGCGGCCTGGGCCTGCTCCTCTTCGCGGTGCGCGGCGCCGCGGAGATCCGCGGCCTGATCGCGGGCCGCCGCGAGCTTGGCGTCGTAGTCCTTCACCAGCGCGTCGGCCTCTTGCTCGAGCGCGACCGCCTTGCGAGCGGCGCCGTCGATGGCCTCGGCGCGGCGGGCCTGGGTCGCGAGCCAGGGCTTGAACAACAGTGGATTGAGGATCACCACCAGGGCGAGGAAGATGCCCCCCTGCACGAACAGGGTCCCGTCGATGTCGACCACCGGTGCGCCGACGAGGGCCAGCGACGAGGGCAGCGCGTCCGTGAGGGTCGAGAGAAGTGCGGCGTGATCCATCGTCGGTCCAACCTCGAGCGCTGACGCAGAGTCCGCCACGACCCGCGCTCGCGCGCGCTAGCTACCACGCTGCCGTCGCGGGCGTCAACGCCACCGTCGGCGCGTTGCGGCCGGGCGATCGCGCGCCGATGGGCCCGATTGCGTGGTGTTGGTGGCGATGGCCCCACCGCGGCTGGTGTCGGTGCCCACGTCGGGCGAGCGCGTCGATCGTCGACGGTGCGCGCGCCGCTCGCGGGGGCGTGCGGCGGGGCCGCTCGGTTGCGGCCGTTGGCTCAGCCGACCGCGGCGGTATCGGTCGGCGTCGGCGCCTTGTCGCGCTTGCGTTGACCGTTGCCGGTGGTCGCGTGCTGGCCGCTGCCGTCCATCTGGCAGTTGCCCTCGAACACGCTGCCGCGCTGGATCTCGAGCGCCGGGCTCGAGAGGTTGCCGTACACGCGCGCCGGCGCATGGATCTCGATCGACTCGCTGGCGCTGATGTCCCCGCGCACGGTGCCCTCGATGACGATCCGCGCCGCGACGATCTGCGCGCGCACGTCGGCCGACTCGCCCACGATCAGCGTGCCCTGCGTGCGGATCTCACCGGAGAACTCGCCGTCGATGCGCACCGCACCTTCGAACGTGAGCTTCCCGTCGAATGCACTGCCTTTGCCGAGGATCGTGGTGATGTCGGGGGTGTTCATGGGCGTCTGGCCTCGAGGCTTCTCGCGGTGGTCCGCGGGAGTGATCTCCGACCGCAGGCGCGGTGGAGATCGCCGCGGTTCCACGGCCCGATTCGGCACCCACGATCCTCGGGCGGGCCGAGCGTGGCGGGCAGTCCGGGACGGGCGCTGACCTTAACCGGATCGGCCGCCCCCGCATACCTGGCCGAGCGTTCAGCGGCGAAGCGGTGCCAGTATCCCCATCGCGATGCTTCGCGCAACACGACTGGCGGAAGGCGGCGGGCTTGTCTACGCTCCACCAAAGGTGCCGCTCAACCCCGAAGACAGCGCAGACGAGCATCGCGTCGTCGCGGGGGGCGAGCTGGCGCCCGAGGCGCTCGACGAGCCCAACCCCACGGCGTTGCTGGCCGAGTGCTTCGGTCGCGCGCGCCCGGTGCTGAAGGCGCTGGTGGCCGGCGTCGAGGCCGGTGACGCACTCGTGGTCGCGACCGATCGCAAGGGCTTTCCGGTTGCGCAGCGCGTGCTCCGTCGGCCTCGCGACCTGCCGCGTGCGGTCGTGATCGGTCGCCACAACCGCTGCGCGCTCTCGATCCCGAACGACAACCGCGTGAGCCTGCGTCACGTCCTTCTGACGGCGTGGGCCGGTGACGGTCCGATTCGCTACCGCGGCTACGATCTCGGCGGGCGCGCAGGGGTGCAGCTCGCCGATGGCAAGCGCGTGCCGGGCTTCTCGTTGATGGGCCACGGGCTGGTCAGCCTCGGTCGCACGATCGTGTTCGTGCTGCCGGGTGGTACGCCCGGCGTGGCGTTGCTCGACGGCAGCGACCAGGAGTCGTTCCGCAACCTGACCGGGCTCGATCCCGCAGGCAGCGGTGTGCGGCTGGCCGTGAGCGCCACCAGTGAGCCCGGCGTCGCGCACCTGGGCGGCGACGAGCTGCGCGAGTTCGGGGGCTATCGCGGCCTCGACGTCGACGCGCGTCCGCAGCCGCGCGGCATCCTGCGGCTGCGCTCGACCAAGCCGGCCGGCCGCGGCGAAGAGGTTCGCGAGCTCGAGCTCGACAGCCGTCAGCTGCAGCGCGGGCTGTTGATCGGCCGCTACAGCGACCGCTGCTCGCTCGCCGGTCACGGTCGCAACCTCTCGCGGGTGCACGCGCTGGTGACCGAGGAATCGCCGCGCTCGCTGCTGGTCTACGACCTCGCGAGCACCAACGGCGTGCGGCCGGCGGGCATGACCGAGGGGCCCAGCCACGCGGTGGTGCGGCTGTCCGAGGACTCGCCGGTGATGCTCGGCCACTTCGAGCTCGCGTGGGTGCCTGGGCGCCCCGTGAAGCTGCACTGATCGAACGCGGGCGCGCGCGCGTCCACATCGCTCGCATGAAGAAGCTCGGCATCGTGCTCATCGTCGTCGGCGTGCTGCTGGCGATCCTGCTCGCGGTGGGTTGGTGGCTCGATCGCACCGCCCGCAGGCTCGCCGAGCAGACCGCGAGCGCGCGCGTGCTCGAGGTGCTGCCCCACACCAAGCGCGCGGTGGTGACGATCGACGGCTTCCCGTTCCTCGCCGACGTGCTGTTGTTTTCGACCGTCGATCGATTGCACGTCGAGCTCGATGGCGTCGCCGATCACGGCGTGGAGGTCGAGCACGTCGAGCTGGTGGTCGACAAGATCCGCATCGATCGCGACAAGCTCATCGATGCGCAGCAGCTGAAGGTCACCGGCATCGAACGGGCCGAGGTGGTCGCGCGCGTCACCGGCGAGGCCATCTCGAAGGTGATCGGCGAGACCGTGAAGCTCGAGGGCGAGACCGCCAAGGTGGTGGTGCGCGGGCTACCGCCGCAGGTCGGCATGGGCGACTCGATCGAGATCGACGCCAAGCTCACCGTCGATGGTCGTCGCGTGAGCCTGAGCCTGTCGTCGAAGCAGGTGCCCGAGGCGGTGGCCCGGCACTACCTGCGCCCGATGCAGTTCACGCTGCCCGGCGAAGAGGTGCTGCCGTGCGCGCCGGGCCTGAAGCTGGTCGACTCGCGGCTCGAGCTGCGTTGCAGCGTGACCGAGCTGCCGGTCGCGGTCCGCCGCGCGCTGTAGCGGCGTGACGACGACGGACCCTCGTCCGGCTCGGGCCCCGCGTGGCTGCGCTCGCGGGTTCAGCGGGCCCGCAGTGCGTCGATGATCGCCCGGCCGCGGTGCCCCCAGATCGGGTGCGGCTGCCCACAGGCCTCGTCGGCCAGCGCGTTGGCGGCGCGCGCGGTGGTGATGCCCTCGGTCGCGGCGCGCTGCAGCATGCGATGGGTCACCGCCCACACCGACTGGTCCCAGCTGCGACCGAGGTGGCGCTCGAACGCGGGGTCGTGATCGAGCTGGCCGTACTGCTCGTTGGCGCAATTGACGATGCCCATGCGGTTGGCCACGAAGTCGGGCACGTACACGATGCCGCGCTCGGCCAGCAGGCGATCGTCGCGGCGGTCGTCGAGCAGCTGGTTGTTGGCGGCGCCGCAGACCACCGCGCAGCGCAGCATCGCGATGCTCTCGGGCTCGAGCACGCCGCCCAAGGCGTTGGGCGCGAAGATGTCGCAGGGCTCGGCGAAAATGCTGCGATCGTCGGGCGTGGCCAGCCGCAGCTCGACCGCACGGCCGGCGTAGTGCTGTCGCAGCTCCTCGATGCGCGCCGGCGAGATGTCCGAGGCGATCACGCGCCCGATGCCGCGCGCGAGCAGCTCGTCGATCATGAAGCTCGCGACGTTGCCCGCGCCCTGCATGGCCACGACCTTGCCGCCGAGGTCACCGCGGCCGAGGTGATCGAGGGCGGCCTCCATCGCGCACACCACCCCGCGTGCGGTGGCGTGCGAGGGGTTGCCGCTGCCACCGACCGAAGGCGGCACGCACGTCACGAAGCGCGTGGTCTCGAACACCGCGGCCATGTCGTCGGGGCCGGTGCCGACGTCCTCGGCGGTGATGTACACGCCGCGCAGCGAGGTCGTGAAGCGACCGTACTCGCGGTACAGCGTGCGACGGTAGTCGCGATCGCGAAACGGCGCGCCGTCACGACGCAGCACGATGCCCTTGCCACCGCCCCACCACAGCCCCGCCAGCGCATTCTTGCGCGACATGCCGAGCGACAGTCGCAGGCCGTCGCGCACGAACGACTCGAGCGTCGCGTAGGGCCAGAAGCGCAGGCCGCCGGCGGCCTGGCCCCGCACGCTGCGGTGCACGAACGCGCCGAACAGGGCGCCAGTCTCGGGCCCGACGCCGAACGCGATCGCCTCGTGGCGCAGCATGTCGCGGGTGTCGGCGTTGCACCACGCCGCCAACGGCTCGAGCCACGCCGCGTCGGCGACCATGCAGTTGCGATCGTGGTCCCAGTAGAGCAGTGCGCGGCCGCCGTGCCGTGCGAGCTCGCGGGCGAAGTCGTCGGGGTCGAGGTGCAACAGCTCGGACATGGCCGCGGTGTGTAGCACCACCGTCGCGTCGGCGACTACGGCGGTGCGCCAAGGCGACGCCGGCGCGACGGTGAGCCAGCGCTCGAATGCCTCGCGCTCGGCGGATCAGCTCGCGCCCGCGCGTCGTCGCAGCCACCACTCGCCGCCGAACGCGACGAGCAGCAGGAGCAGTGCTCCGGGGCCGCCCCACAGGGCGAGTTCGCGCCGCGCGGTCACGCGGCCACCGGTGTCGTCGGTGGTCGCGGTCGGCAGCTCCGCTGGTAGCGCGGCGCCCTGGGCGGCGTCGACGAAGGTCCCGCCGGTCGCGGTCGCGAGGCCTTCGAGTCGTGCGATGCCGGCGTCGGCGTCGATGCGACCGAGCTCGCGGCCGGGGGCCTCGACGATGAACACGCGCTCGACCGCGGTCGCGGTGTCCGGGCCCGCCTCGCCGTCGCCCTCGCGCCGCGCGATCGCCTTGTAGGCGCCGATCGGCAGTCCTGTGACCTGCTCCTGCGCGCGGCCCAGATCGTCGGTGGTCCAGCTGCCGCTGGCGATCGCCTCTGCGGCCTCGTCCGAGGCGCCCTCGCCGACGTCGCGCAGGGCCTCGACCTGCCAGCGCAGGGGCACCTTGGCCTCGGGGGCATAGGCGGCGGTGAGCGTGCGCGCGCGCAGCTCGACCGGTTGATCGACGCGGTAGCGCGGGGCGTCGGTGTCGAGCTGCAAGCGGCCCGAGCTGTCGTCGCGCAGCAACCACCGCACCACGCCCAGCCACAGCAGATCGTAGGGCCGCGCGCCGTCGACGAGCGCGAGCTCCGGCGCAAAGCCCAGGCGCCAGGTCGAGCCGGTCGCGAGCACCACCACGCGGCCCTTGCCGGGCTCCGACACCGCGAGGATCGGTCGGGGCTGTCCGCGCCCATCGAGCTGGGTCGGGTGGGCCAGCAGCGTGGTCGCGCCGATGTCGTCGGCGTCGCGCAGCTCGACCGGATTCCAGCCCTCGAGCTCTGGCAGCTCGCTCCAGCCGAGGCCGTCGCCGGCCAACAACCACCCCGTGATGGGATGGCGCCGCCCGGCGTCGGTGAGCTTGGGGCGCACGCGATCGGGCTCGTGGGTGATGCGGCGGCGCAGATCGATCGGCAGCTGCTGCGCCATCTCGGGGCTGCCGTAGCCGCGATCCGAGAAGCCCAGGTCACCACCGATGAGCACCAACGCGCCGCCGTCCTCGACGAACTGCGCCATGTTGTCGACGTACTGCCCGACCGAGTGCTTGACCGCGTCGAAGTTGTGCAGCACCACCAGATCGAACGAGCCCAGCTCCTGCTCGAACAGCTCCTCGGTGGGGAAGGGGATCAGCGAGAGCGCCTCGCTGTCCTCGCGCGCGATGTCGTCGAAGTCGCGCAAGATGTAGTAGCTCAGCAGCTCGACGTTGGGGTCGCGGCGCAGCAGGGTCCGCAGCGCGCGGACGTCCCAGTCGGGGCGACCGGCCACGTGCAGCACACGGACCTTGTCGCGCAGCACCTTCACCACGAACGCGCGGCGGTTGTTCGCGACCGTGGCCTCGCCGGGCAGCTCGGTCACGAGGATCTCGTAGACGAACTGCCCCACACGATCGGGCGCGACCTCGAATTCGACCCGCTGCGGCACGCCGTCCCCGGACAGCGCCAAGCGGCGCTCGCCGACGGTCTCGCCGTTGCGACGCAGCGTCACCGTGGCCCGCTCACCGCGCAGGCCGTGCGCGACGATGGTGGCCTCGAACGCGGCGACGTTCTCGACGAACGCGAACTCGCCCGCGCGGACCTCGGAGACCGCGACGTCGCGCAGCGCCGGCGCGCCGACGCTGACCGTGGTGATGGGCACGCCCAGGCGCGCGCCGACCTCCTGCAGCTGCGCGCTGGCGGCGTCGTCGTTGGTGCCGACCAGCCCGTCGCTCAGCACCACCACCGCCGCCAGGCGCTCGCCCGGCCGCGCTCGGTCGTCGCCGAGGCTGGCCAGCGCGGCCGCGAGATCGGACGCGGCACCGTCGGGCGCCACCGCCAGCGACTCGGCCGCCTCGCCGCCAAGCACCTCGAGCTCGTGGGCGAACGCGCGGACGTCGAGGCGCAGGCCCTCGTCGCGCCAGCTCGCGCGCGCGTCGGCGGCCGCCGCCCAGGTCGCGCGCAGCCGCTCGATGCGGGCGGTCGCGGTGCCGCCCTCGGACGCGTCGGGGATTGCCATCGAGGCCGAGCGATCGACCAGCACGACCACACGGCGACTCGTGGGCGCCACGCGATCGAAGCGCAGCGTCAGCTCGAAGGCGATCGCGAACAGGGCCAGCACCGCCAGCAACCGCAGCAGCAGCACCGCGATCGCGGTGCGCCGCGGCATCGCGCGGCCACGCCGCGTGAACGACAGCGTCGCCTCGACCAGCGCGATCGCGGCGCACAGCCCCAGCAGCAGCAACGCCGGCCACGACGGCACGTGGCCAGGCGCGAAGCTCCAGGTCTCGCTCATCGCCACCTGCGCGCGCGCAGCAGCGTCTCGACGTGGGCGCGGTCGGCCTTGTAGTCGGTGCAGGTCGCGTACAGCAGGACGTTCACGCCGAAGCGGATCGCCCACTGTCGCTGCTCGGCGCCGCCGGGCGAGCAAGGGTGCGCGGAGCGCCCGTCGGGCAGCTCCTCGAGCGCGCCGCCGAGATCGTTGCGCATGACCACCGCCTTGAGGCGGCCCTCCTCCTGGATCGCGAGCACGTGGTCGAACGCGGCGGTGCGGCCGACCGGCGCGTCGACCAGGTAGAAGCTGCGGAACAACACGTGGTCGCGCGCCACCGGGGACAGCGACGAGCCCGGTGCGATGCGGCCCAACAGGGCCTCGACCGATCGCACGAACGCGTTGTCGGTGCCGCCGTCGGCGGCGTCGAACAGCGCGAGCCCGCCGAGGTCGAGGAACTGCCGCAGGTTGGCCTCGGCGCCGCGCGAGAAGCTCGGCAGCGCCTCGTCACCGGCGATGTAGAGGAACGGGGTCTCGAACATCGCGGTGCGTTCGGCCTCGATGGTGCTGGGCTCGGTCACCGGCTCGAGGCGCGTGCGCAGTCGCAGCTCGCGCGCGAGCACCCGCATCGCGGAGCCCCGCGGCTGCCAGTGGCCGTCGTACCGCAGCTGGGGAAGATCGACCGTGATGGGGTCGTCGACCTCGGCCTCCGGCCAGCTGGCGGCTGGCGGCGGCGCGGCGCGGCCCAGGGCCGGCAGCGCGGCGAGTGTGCTGGCGCCGGCGCGCAGCCACTGCCGTCGCGGCATCGCGCGACCCCGCGGTCGTCGGTCGGATTCCATCTCGGTCGACCGAGCGTAGCCCATGGGCTTGGGTCGGCGCCACGCATGCCGTTACACTCTGGGCCGCCGTCGTGCCCGTCCTCGAGGTCGAATCGCTGCGCAAGACCTTCGTCCGCGGGCTGCTGCGCCGGCGCACCGAGGCCCTGCGCGGGGTCTCGTTCGCGGTCGAGCAGGGCGAGATCTTCGGCTTCCTCGGGCCCAACGGCGCCGGCAAGACCACCACCATCAAGATCTTGATGGGACTCATCCACCCCAGCGGCGGCCACGCGCGCGTGCTCGGGGCCGCCGCCGGTGATCGGCGCGCCAAGCAGCGGGTCGGCTTCTTGCCCGAGAACCCGTACTTCTACGACTACCTCACCGCCCACGAGCTGCTCGACATGGTCGGTCGACTGCACGGCATGACGGCCCCCGCGCGACGCCGCCGTGCGGCGACGCTGGTCGAGCAGGTCGGACTGGCCCACGCCGCACGTCGACCCCTGCGCAGCTTCTCCAAGGGGATGCTGCAGCGCGCCGGGCTGGCGCAGGCGCTGATGGGCGACCCCGAGGTGGTGGTGCTCGACGAGCCGATGAGCGGGCTCGATCCGATCGGTCGCAAGGAGGTGCGCGACATCATCATCGGCCTGCGCGCCGCCGGCAAGACCGTGTTCTTCTCGACCCACATCCTGTCGGACGCGACGCTGCTGTGCGACCGCGTGGCGATCCTCGCCGGCGGTACGCTGCGCGACACCGGCCCGCTCGGCGAGCTGCTCAATCCCCGCGTCGACGCGGTCGAGCTGCTCTACGACGGCGACGATGCCCTCGCGGTGCGAGTCGCCGCGATCGACGGCGAGCACACCCGCACCAGCGAAGGCCGCCTGGCGAAGCTCGCCGATCTCGAGCAGGCCAACCGTGCGGCGCGGCTCGTGCTCGAGGGCGGCGGTCGCGTGCTCTCGCTCGCGCCACACCGCCAGAGCCTCGAAGAGCTGTTCCTGCAAGAGGCGCGGGCGGTGGCACCGACGGAGGACCGCACATGAGCGCTGCGACCGACGAGCGCGCGCCCACCGGGGCGGGCGTGGGGCAGGCGTGGCAGCGGATCTGGGCCATCGCGCTCAACACCTTCCGCGAGGCCATGCGCAACCGCGTGCTCTACGTGCTGGTGCTGTTCGCCGCGCTGCTGATGGCGTTCTCCATCGTGCTCGGCGAGCTCTCGCTGCACGAGGAGGAGCGTGTGATCGCCGACATCGGACTCGCGGGCATCAGCCTGGTGGGCCTGGTGATCGCGTTGTTCCTGGGCGTGAACCTGCTGTCGAAGGAGCTCGATCGCAAGACCGTGTTCTTCGTGATCCCCAAGCCGCTGCACCGCCACGAGTTCTTGCTGGGCAAGTACCTCGGGCTGGCGGTGACGCTGCTGCTGCTGGTCGCGGTGATGTCGGCGACGCTGGCGGTGGTGTTGGCGATCGAGGGCGCCAGCGCCGACATCGCGCTGCTCCGCGCCGAGACGCTGGTCGCCTGCGAGCTGCTGCTGGTGGTCGCGGTCGCGCTGCTGTTCTCGTCGTTCTCGTCGCCGTACCTGTCGGCGATGTTCACTGCGTCGCTGTGGGTGGTGGGGCGCAACAGCGGCGAGCTGCGGGCGTTCGCGGGCGGCAAGCTGGCCGGCACTCCGCTGGCGAGCTTGCTCGAGACGGTCGCCGCGGTGCTGCCGGACTTCCACGTGTTCTACGTGTCGGGCGGGATGCTCGGCGACGACACGCCGGTGTCGATCCACGGCGGGTTCATCGGCTGGGGCTACGTCGCCGAGGCCGCGCTGTACGGCGCCAGCTACGGTGGCGTGTGCCTGGCGCTGGCGGCACTGCTGTTCGCCCGGCGAGACTTCACGTGAACCTGCGCGCCCGTCGGTGGCTGGTGCGCGGGGCCTGGGCGCTCGCGTTCGTGGGCCCGCCGCTGCTGCGGGTCGCGTGGGAAGGGCGCGTCGAGCTGCGCGCCGCCGACGAGGCCGCGGCCGCCGGTGACACCGACGCGCGAATCATCCACCTCGGTCGCGCGCTGCGCTGGCGTCTGCCGCTGGGCGACGCCGACGAGCGCGCGATCGCGGGCCTGCTCGAGGTCGCCGACGCGGCCGAGGCCGACGGCGATCCGACCACCGCGCTGGTCGCCTGCCGCGAGCTCCGCTCAGGGCTGCTGGGCAGCCGCGACTGGTCGGTGCCCCACGCGGACGTGCTCGCCGCCGTCGATGCCCGCATCGCGGCCCTGATGGCGGCGACGGTGCCCACCCGCGCCGACGAGGCCGAGCAGCTGGCCCGGCTGCGGGTCGCGAGCGAGGCCTCGCCGCTGCGCGCGAGTGCGGCTGCACTCGCCTTCGTGGTGTGGATGCTGGCCGCCGTCGCGTTCCTGCGCCGCGGCGTGGATGCCAAGGGTCGCCTGCAACAGCCGGCGGCCACGCGGCTCGGCGTGCTGGTGCTCGCGTCGTTGCTGGCGTGGTTGTGGGCCTGGTGAGGCGTCACTTCGGCTCGGCCTCGGGACGCAGCTGATCGCGGATCAGCGCCTCGAGGTCGGTCTTCATGGTGGGGTGATCGCGGCCCAGCTGATCGAGCAGATCCAGCATCACCTGCTCACGGGTACGACCCTGCCGCTCGAGCTCGCGCTGGCGCCGGTTGTTGCGCACCAGGAACACCGTCATGACGATGAGCAGGGCCGCGAACGCGAACGCGAAGAACACCGCGACCGCGTAGCCGAGCGCGATGTTGTCGCCGAATACGCTGAGCGTGCCCTTGCTGTCGGCCTGGCCGTCCTCGGCCTGCACCTCGGCGATGGCATCGTCGGCGCCGTGCACGATGTTGGACGCGATCGCGCCGGTCGTGCGGCCGATCGCGCTCTGCATCGGCGCGCTGCCGAGGCCGCGGCCGACCGCGGGCAGCACGTGCACGCCGAGCATGTTGCCGATCGCGGGGCCGAGATCGCGGCCCATCGTGCGCGTCAGCGCCGGTCCGAGGTCCTCTTCGAGTCCGGTCGCGAGCCCGCGGATGACGCCGCGGGTGGCGACCTCACCGAAGCGCGCGGCCTTCTGGGCATTCTCCTCCGACAGCGCGGCGTCGAGCGCCGCGTCCACCACCCGGTGCACCACCGTGGCGGTCGCGGGGGCGATCTGCTTCTCGATGAAGCTGCGGGTCTGCTTGCCATCGACGCCGAGGCCGTTGCGCTTGCTCGACGCGACCATGCCGTCGACCACGCCCTCGACGATCGACGCACTGAGCTTCTGCAGGCCGTCGCGCAGCTCCGGGGAGCCGATGATCGCGCCCAGGCGACGTTGGTTCTCGGGGCGCTCCAGCGACGCGAGCGACTCGTCCACCGCGGTGGTCACGACCCGCTCGGTCATCTTCTCGGAGAGCGGACGGGCGCCGGCCTCGGCCGGTGTCGCGACGATGCCTGCGCCCAAGACCAGCGCCAAGGCGCCCAGCACTCCGCGTGAACCGAACCTGCGTGTCATCGCTGCCACGGCAGTGCACTTGGCGTACCACCAACATGGTCGTCGTCGGGTCGTGCCCGGGCGTCGTGGTGTCGTCGTCGGCGCCCCCATGCGGGCGCGGACGCCCGTGCGCAGGCGCCCGCAGTGCTGTGGTGGCACCGGTGGATGCGCGATGGCGACCAGGGCCGTCTGCGCGCAGCTCCACGCGTCGGCTGCCCGCGAACGCACTGGCACGGATGGTGCTCATCCTCGAGTCCGAGGAGTTCCAGACAATGAGCAAGCTCTTGCGTGGTGTGGCAGCGGGATATGGTGCGTGGAAGCTCGGCGGCGGTGTGATCGGCACGGTGCTGATCTTCGTGCTGCTTTGGTGGGTGCTCGGTCACTTCGGCATCTTCCAGTGAGGCCTCGTGCAGTGAGGCCTCGTGAGCCGGCGGGCGACGTCTTCCTCGGGCCACGTCGCCTGCCGCCGAAGTTTGACGAACCCGGCCCGAGGAGAAGACTGCAGGTCGAGATGAACGAATCCAAGAAGGCTCGCAAGAACCCACGGATGATGTGCGTGGTCCGTCGCAGCCGACTGCAGCGTGCCGCGCTCGGCGTCGGTGGGCTCGCAGCGCTGGGTCTGGCCCGCCGCTTCGATGGTTGGTTGTCGCTCGGCATTGCCGCGACCGGCGGGCTGCTGCTGGCCAGCGCCGCGCGATCGATGCGCGTGCGCCCCGCCCGTACCCCCGCGTCGCTCCACCACGTCGAAGACGACGGCGGTGACGATGTCGACCGCGCCGGAGATGCCTCTTTCCCCGCCAGCGATCCGCCAGCTTGGTCGCCGACGACCGCGGGCGCCCCTTCCGCTTGAGCGTTCGATCCCTCGAACTCGACGCGTCTTCCTCGAACCGAACCGGGTCATGGGTCCGCGACGTCAATGGTGGCGTCGCGGACCCTGACATTCGTCGATCGCCGACGGTACGAGCCGTCGACGCGGGCCCAATGTTCAGAGCTCGACGCGGCCGTGGAGCGCGGGGCCTGCATCGTCCGGTGCACGCCCGCGCAGCGCCGCGATGGCCGAGGCGAGCAGGAACTTCAGGCCCTTCCAGCCGCTGTTGTCCCAGTACTCGGCGCGATCGGGCACGACGTGCACCAGGCAGAGGTTGGCGCTGGTGGGTCCCTCGGGGAACCACACCCGCCACGCCGGCTGCCACAGCTCGCGCACCAGCGCGGCGTCGGTGACGATCTCCGCCAGGCCCGACATGCCGAGGAAGGCGCGGTCGCGCTGCATCGTCACCGCGCAGCGCATGGTGTTCTCGATCTCCTCCACCTTCTGTGTGTCGGAGGCGGTGACGAACCACAGGTCGCCGCCAGCACCGATGCGGGCGATCCGCATCGGCCGCGCGTGGATGCTGCCGTCCTCCTGGTGGGTGACGAGCATGGCGTCGTCGAAGCGTTCGAGCAGCGCGAGGAAGGTCGCGCGCTGGGTCTCGGCGTCGTCGCCGGGGGCGTGGTCGATCGGGGTCTCGGGGGGATTCGTCACGGGTGCGTTCATGTCTCGATCCTGTTTGCGTCCGCGCGTTCGCGGCTCGACCGACGCGTCGACGACGCGTCGGTCGAGCCGCCGAGTTGGGAATGGCGGAGGGGCCCGCGTCGCTGGACGCGGTGGCCGACGGGGTCCATCCGCCGCAGATGGCGTCATGCCTGGGCTACTTGCGGTCGCCGTCGTCGTCGACCTTGCCGAGCTTCTCGGGGTCGGCCGCGTTCGACTGCTCGACCTTGAGTTCGTTGTTGACCGACACCACGCCCTCGGTGGCGGCGGCGATGCTGGCGGCCTGCTCGCGCTCCGCTTCGTTGTGCACGACACCCGACAGCGTCACGACGCCGTCGATCACATCGACATCGATGTTCACGCGGCGGACGTCATCGTCGCCCGAGAGTGCCCGGCCCACGCGCGCCTTGATGCCGAGGTCGCCGTCGGTGGCGTCGCCCTCGAGGGTGGCGTCGATCTGCAGCTCGTTGACGACCCGCTGCACGCCGTCGGTGGCGAGCGCGATGCGCTCGGCGGAGGTCTTCACGGTCTCGGAGTCGACCTTGCCGCGCAGGTAGACGACGCCTGCGATGGTGTCGACATCGATGTCGAACCGCTTGACGTCGGGGTCTGCGACCAGGCGGTTGCCGACGCGACCGGTGATCACGGCGTCGCCGGTCTGCTCGGTCACCGGCCGCGTGGTGGCGCACGCACCGGCCACGAGGGTCACGGGCAGGAACATGGCGAGCGAGAGCGCGTAGCTTCGAGCGTTCATGGCACAGGCTTTCCGTTTCTCCCGCGGAGCGGGTGTCCGGCCTGCTGTGCAATGGCCGTACCCGCGCGGCTTCACCTGCGTCGTCGCCCGAGCCACGCCGTGGCGGCGCGCGGACCCGTCGCAGGTGAGCGCGACCGCTCGCGCGGTCCCTCCCGTCAGGGCTTGCGCAGCCGCACGAGACCTTCTTGCGCGGTCGAGGCCACCAGCACGCCGTCCTGCGTGAAGAACTGTCCGCGCGCGAGGCCCCGCGCACCGCTCGCCGACGGCGAGTCGATCACGTACAGCAGCCACTCGTCCATGCGGAACGGACGATGGAACCAGATCGCGTGGTCGAGGCTGGCGACGTGCATTCCCGGCGTCATCCACGACACGCCGTGGGGCTGCATCGAGACGCCCAGCAAGTTGAAGTCGCTGGCGTACGCCAGCAGGTATTGGTGCACGCTGCTGCGATCGGGCAGCTTGTCGATCGCGCGGTACCAGACGCTGCGCTGTGGCGGCCGCACGTCGGGGCGCATCGGATCGTAGGGATCGATCGGTCGGATCTCGAGCGGCCGCTCGCAGGTGGCCTGCTCGCGCAGCGGCTCAGGGATGCGGTGGGCGAACTTGCGGGCCAGCTCGAGCTCCGACGCCAGGGTCTCGGGGGCGCTGGCGCCCGGGCTGGTGGCCTGGTGCTCGAAGCCGGGCTCGTGCAGCTGGAACGACGCCGCCATGGTGAATATGGCGTGGCCGTCCTGCACCGCGACCACCCGACGCGTGGTGAAGCTCTTGCCGTCGCGGATGCGATCGACCTCGTACACGATCGGCCGTTTGGCGTTGCCGGTGCGCAGGAAGTAGCCGTGCATCGAGTGCGCGAAGCGATCGGGCTCGACGGTCTGCTCGGCCGCCGACAGCGCCTGCCCCAAGACCTGTCCGCCGAAGACGTTCCCCCAGCCGAGATCCTGGCTCTGGCCGCGGAAGAGGTTGTGTTCGATGCGTTCGAGGCGCAGCAAGTCGAGCAGCTCGGTCAGCACGTTGGCCATGGCGGGCGCGACGGTACCACGCGGGGTCGAGCCCGCTGCGGCGGCGAGCTTGCAGGGCCCGACGCACATTCGTGCATGCGCGCCCCCGCGGTGGTCACGGCGAGGCGCGACGATCGAGCCAGGCCTGCAGCAACGTCGCACCGATGAGGATCGCGCCGCCGACGATCGCAAAGGGGCCGGGCCGCTCGTCGTGCAACAAGAACGCCCACAGCGGGTTGAGCACCGGCTCGATCATCAGGATGAGCGAGGCCTCGAGCGCGCTGACGTGGCGCATCGCGGCCCCGACCGCGAGGTAGGGCAGCGCGATCTGGAACACCCCGAGGTATGCCAACACCGCGAGGTCGGTCGGCGACGGCGTGAACGGGAACGCCCACGGTGCACAGATCGCGAACGCCAACAGGTTGCCGATCACGACCGCGTGCACGGGCGCACCGCCGCCGGACCCGGCGCCGCCGCGGGCCATGCGGCGCAGGCCGACCACGGTGCCGGCCCATGTCACACCCGAGACGATCGCCAGCAGGTTGCCGCGCGCGGGGTCCGGCGCGGTCGAGCGCGCCGGCTCGGTGCCGAGCATGAACAACGACAGGCCTGCGGCCGCGACCGCGACCACCACCAGCTGCCGTCGTCCGATGCGCTCGCCCAGCAGCCACGGCGACGCCAGCAGCACGTAGATCGGCGCCGTCGACTGCAAGAAGATGGTGTTGGCCGCGGTCGTGAGGCGGTTGGCCAGCACGAACAACACCACCGTCGCGGCGTAGAACAGGCCCACGGCCATGGCGGCGGGGCGCGGCCGCGAGCGCGCGGCGCGGGCCAGCAGCAACACCGCGACCGCGGCGACGCCCGAGCGGAAGCCGGCGATCTGCGGTGCCGTGAGCGACGCGGCCTTGATTGCGGCGCCGCCGGTCGAGAACAACAGCGCGGCGAGCAGCAGCTGCGCTCGCGCGCGGGTCTGCAGCGCGCGCTCGCTCACGGTTGCTCCGCGTCGCGGTGTGCGATCGCCTCGCGGTACACCCTGCGGTACGCCCCCGCGCCCTCTCGCCAGCCGAACGCGCGCGCCATGCCGCGGCGCTGCACGTCCTCGTGGTGGGCGCGGTCACGCCAGGTGCTGGTCGCCCGCTGCAGCGCGGCCGCCAGCGCCGGCGCGGTCGGGGCATCGAACACGAAGCCCGAGCCCGCGCCCGGTCGCTCGTCCTCGTCGATCACGGTGTCGGCGAGCCCGCCGGTGCGGCGCACGACCGGCGGAGTCCCGTAGCGCATGGCGTACATCTGCGTGAGCCCACACGGCTCGAAGCGCGACGGCACCAAGAAGAGATCGGCGCCCGCGAAGATGCGGTGCGACAACGCCTCGTCGTAGCCGCGCCGGTGTGCGACCGCCAGCGGGTGCAGGGCCACGAGCTGGTCGAGCGCCTGCTCGAGCGCGGGCTCGCCCGAGCCGAGCACCACCAGCTGTGCGCCCTGGGCCAGCGAGACCTCGACGGCCTCGAGCACGAGGTCGATGCCCTTCTGCCACGTGAGTCGACCGACCAGGCCGAGCACGGGCGCGTGGGTCTGCGGCGCCAGGCCGAGCTCGCGCTGCAGCGCGGCGCGGCAGCGCTGCTTGTCTTCGAGGTGGTTCGCGTCGAAGCGCGCGGGCAGGGCCGCGTCGGTGCGCGGATCCCAGGTCGCCTCGTCGATGCCGTTCAGGATGCCGACCACCGCGTCGCCGCGGTGACGCAGCAGCCCGTCGAACCCGATGCCGCCCTCGGGCGTGCGGATCTCGTCGGCGTAGGTCGGGCTGACGGTGGTCACGCGGTCGGCCCACACCAAGCCGGCCTTCAGCAGCGACAGCTCGCCGTAGAACTCGAGCCCGGCGGGGGTCACCGCAGCCGGCGGCAGCGCGAGCGCGCCTGCGAGCTGCAGCGCAAAGCGACCGGCGAACTGCAGGTTGTGCACCGTCAGCACGGAGGCCGGGCGCCCGCGGCCCCACCACGCCAGGTAGCCGGCCGCCAGCGCGGCCTGCCAGTCGTGGGTGTGCACGACGTCGACCGGATGGCCGAGCGCCGCGCCACCGATCGCGAGCATCGCAGCCGCGCGCGCCAGCAGTCCGAAGCGCAGGTGATTGTCGGGCCAGTCGACGCCGCTGGGGTCGCCGTAGGGGCCGCCCGGCCGATCGAACAACGGGTCACACTGCAGCAACCACCACTCGAGCGGGCTGTCGGGCACGCGAGCGATGCAGACACGCGCGCGGTGGCCCACGCCCAGGGGATCACCGAGCTCGATGTGCCGTTCCACCGCGACCCGCGCCAGCACGCCGGCATACGCGGGGATCAATACGCGAACGTCGTCGCCCTGCGACGCGAGCGTCTGCGACAGCGCGGTCACGACGTCGGCGAGCCCGCCGGTCTTGCACAGCGGCACCGCCTCGGAGGCGACCTGCAGAATCTTCATGCGCGGGGCCAAGGGTACGGCCGACGCGTCGGCGGCCGCAACCGCGAGTGCGAATGACGTTCGCACACTGCGCCCACGAAACTGCACCGGGTGCACTTGGACGAGGCCGCAAGGCGTGGCACAACCGCACCGCCGTGGTACCGCAACGCGTCGATCTCAACGCTGCGCTGCGCAGCACCCTCGCGATCGTGCTGGCCGGCGGCCGTGGTACGCGGCTGCGTGCGCTCACCGACGATCAGGCCAAGCCCGCGCTGCCGTTCGGCGGCAAGTTCCGCGTGGTCGACTTCCCGATGTCGAACTGCCTCAACTCGGGCGTACGACGCGTCGCCGTGGTGACGCAGTACCGCGCGCACACGTTGATCTCGCACATCCAGCGCGGCTGGAGCTTCCTGCGCGGCGAGCTGGGCGAGTTCGTCGAGCTGTGGCCGGCGCAGCAGCAGACCGAGCAGGCCAGCTGGTACCTCGGCACCGCCGACGCGGTCTACCAGAACCTCGGAGTCATCCGCGGGCACGCGCCCAAGTGGGTGATCATCCTCGCCGGCGATCACGTGTATCGCCAGGACTACTCGCGGCTGCTCGCGGCGCACATCGCCTCGGGCGCGTCGGTGACGGTGTCGTGCGTGGAGGTG
Source organism: Deltaproteobacteria bacterium (assembly GCA_016709225.1). Taxonomy (NCBI): domain Bacteria; kingdom Pseudomonadati; phylum Myxococcota; class Myxococcia; species Deltaproteobacteria bacterium. Next base: position 266,946 of record JADJEE010000001.1, read on the forward strand.
CCGACCGCCCGCGGGTCGGCGTTCGGCATCGTGCAGGTCGACGGCGGCGGTCGCATCGAGCGCTTCTGGGAGAAGCCGCGACAGCCACCCGAGATCCCCGGCCGCCCCGGCATCAGCTACGCGAGCATGGGCATCTACGTGTTCGACGCGGCGCTGCTGATGGAGGCGCTGGCCGAGGACGATCGCGACCCGGACTCCAGCCACGACTTCGGCCACGACGTGCTGCCGCGCCTGGTCGGGCGCGGCTGCGTGGCCGCGCACGCGTTCGGCGACAGCTGCGTGATGCCCGAGGGCGCGACCGAGCCCTACTGGCGCGACGTCGGCACCCTGGACAGCTACTGGGAGGCCAACACCGACCTGCTGCGCGTGACACCCTCGCTCGATCTGTACGAGGAGAACTGGCCCATCTGGACCTACCAGTTCCAGCGTCCGGCGGCGAAGTTCGTGTTCGACGATCCCGATCGTCGTGGCTTCGCGGTCGACTCGCTGGTGTCGGCGGGCTGCATCGTCTCCGGTGGCGCCGTGCGACGCTCGCTGCTGTTCACCGACGTCCGCGTGAACTCGTACTGTGACGTGAGCGACTCGTTGCTGCTGCCGGGGGTCGAGGTCGGTCGTCGCGCGGTGCTGCGCAAGTGCATCGTGGCGCCGGGCGTGCGCGTGCCCGAGGGCGTGGTGGTGGGCGAAGACGCCGCCCGTGATGCCCGTGTGTTCGAGCGCACCGATGCCGGTGTGACGCTGGTGACCCAGGCGATGCTCGACGCCCTGGGCACGTGAGAGCGACGACTGGCGCGCCCCACGGGCGGGCGTGTTGCGATACGATGCGAGCATGGGATTGCACTGGTTCGTTGTCGCGGCCGCCGTCGTGGTGGGTGGCTGCACCGGGAACCCGAAGGAGGCCGACGGCGGCGAGGGTGGGGGCTCGCTCGGCGAGACCTCGCAGGGGAGCAGCGCGACGGCGACCCAGGGCACGGGCTCGGCCGACGGCTCTGGCGGCGCCTCGCAGGGGTTGACGCTCGACACCAGCGCGGGCACCGATGGCGGTGGCTCGACCGGCGGCGGCTCGACCGGCAGCGGCGGCGCATCGGCGGGCGACGCCTCGGGATCCACCGGCGCCGGCACCAGCGACGCCGGTGGCAGCAGCGGTGCTGGAAGCAGCGGCGACGGGGGCAGCAGCGGCGGCGGCGTGCTGGCCTGCGGCGAGAACGAGGCCGCGCCGGGCGGCGCGTGTCCGGCTGCGTGCAGCGGCGGCTGTCAGGGCAACACGTGCACGATCGGCTGCGGCGCCCACGGCTGCGAGGGCATCGCGGTCGACTGTCCGGCGGGGTTCGACTGCGAGGTCGACTGCGACGGCGACAACGCCTGCCACGGCTCCGACATCCACTGTCCGTCCGGCGGGCTCGACTGCCACGTCAGCTGCGACGACACCAACGCCTGCCACGACACCAACGTGCACTGCGGCGACGGTACCTGTCGTGTCGATTGCCTCGCGCCCGCGGGCAACGTCTGCCACGGCGTCACGCTGCACTGCGGCAGCAACGACGGCCACTTGATCTGCGGCGAGACTCAGAGCGGCGAGCAGGTCGTCGCGGCCAAGGTCAGCAGCTGTGCGTGCGAGGCCGAGGGTTGCTGACTCGCGAGCCACTGCGGCGCGCCGAGCAGCCGACCGGCCGCGTGCACGAACCGGCGCGCCGTCTGCAGCGCCGGTGAGCAGCCCGCATTGAAGATGCCGAGCGGTCGCGGGCCGCCCAGCCAGCGCTCGGAGGGCCGGTGACGATGGCCGTGGAGCACGAGGTCGCAGCGGCCTCGTAGGCGTCGCAGCAGCTCGGGGCCGCTGGCCAGCGGATCGGCGAAGGGCAGCCCCAGCGCGCTGCCGAGCGCCTCGAACAGCGACTCATGGGGCATGTGCGTGACGTGGTGGTGAAGCAGCACGCACACCAACGCGCCGGGCTCGGCCGATGCGAGCGCGGCCTCGATCGCGTCGAGCTCGGGCGCAGGCAGCTCGCCGTGGGCGACGATGGCGAGGCCCGGGCGTCGGCGCGTGCTGTCGCACAGCACCAGGTGCAGGCCCGGAGCCCTGCGCACGCGTACGCGCTCGCCGGCCATGGTCAGCTCGGCGATGTCGTCGCCCAGTCGATCGTGGTTGCCGGGCACGACCGTCAGGCGGCCGCGGGCCGCGAGCGGCTCGAACACCCGGGCGAAGCGCTCGAACTGCGCGAAGGTGCCGTTCTCGGTGACGTCGCCGGTGACGACGACGTGATCGACGTCGTCGTCGACCAATCGCTGCACGAGTGCGCTCGTGCGGCGCTCGAGCCGGCGGCCGGCACCGAAGTGGAGATCGGAGAGATGGACCAGGCTGCTCGGCATCGGACCTCGCTTCCGCGGCCCACCTTGACGGCTGTCGATCACGATCGGGCGTCGCCGCCGTGACGATCCGAAGACGCGATCGCAGTTCACGTTCGCGTCACCGCAGCGCCCTCGGATCGGCGCGCAGCCCTGATCTCCTGCACATCGAGGAGCGGCGACGAACCATGAACGACGAAGCATGGCTGTGGCGGACCCTGGTGATCGTGGTGGCCTCGGGCGCGACGCTCGGGCTCGTGGTGCGGACGGGGCTGGCGTGGATCACCTGCCGACACGCGGCGCGTCGGCGGCCCGAGCTGGTGTGCGCCCCCGGCCTGAGCGTGTTCAAGCCGCTGTGCGGCCTCGATCCCGGGCTCGAGGACAACCTGCGTGCGCTGTTGCTGCAGGACTACCCCGGCATGCGCGACGGCGGGGTGCAGGTCATCTTCGGCGTGACCTCGCCGACGGACCCGGCGCTGGCGGTCGCGCGGCGGCTGGCGTCGTCGTTCCCGGCTGCCGACATCGCGGTCGTCGTCGGCGATCCCGACGCGGCCAAGAACCCGAAGGTCGCGAACCTGCTCGGCATGGCACCCCACGCCCGCCACGGCCTGTGGCTGGTGAGTGACTCGAACGTCCGCGTCGCGCCGGGCTACCTGCGCGACATGGTCGCGACCCTGCAGCTGCGCGACGTCGGGCTGGTCGCGAACCTCGTGGTCGCCGGTGATGGTCGCGGGCTGGGCAGTGTGTTCGAGCAGCTGCAGCTGGGCGGCATCATCGCGGCGGGGGTCGCCGCCGGCGACCTCATCGGCCACCCCTGTGTGATCGGCAAGTCGATGCTGCTGCGCCGCGACGACCTGTCGGCGCTCGGCGGCCTGCGGGCCTTCGGTGACGTGCTCGGCGAGGACTACGTGATGGGGCAGGCGTTCGCGCGTGCCGGCCTCGGGGTCGAGATCTCGTCGCACGTCGTGCACGCCGAGGGGGGTGCGTGGTCGCTGCGACGTTTCGGTGCGCGACATCTGCGGTGGTGCCAGATGCGGCGATGGATCGCACCGACGGCCTACGCGTTCGAGCCGCTGTTGATGCCGTCGGCGTGGGCGCTCGCGCTGCTGGTGCTGGCGTTCGCACCCGCGGCATGGGCCGGGCAGGCCGCGGTGTCGCCGATGGGCCTCGGCGCGCTCGCGGTGCTGGGGCTCGCGATCGCGTGCGCCATCGAGGGCGTGCAGGCGCGGGCGCTGCACCACGCGCGGCCGTCGTGGCGACGCCTGCTCGCGACCCCGCTCAAGGACCTCGCGATGCTGGCGCTGTGGCTGGCCGCATGGGTGATCCGCGGCGTCCACTGGCGGGGGCACGACTTCCGCATCGGCCCCGGCTCGCGGCTGGTCGACGCGCACGCGACCGAGGCCCTCGAGCCGTTCCTCGCGCCCTCGCCGGGCGAGGCGCTGCCGTAGCCGCAACGCGCGACGGCGACGGCCCGTCGTCAGGGGCCTTGGTTGACGTCGCCGAAGCTCGCGGTGGGCGGCAAGGCGGGCCGAGGATAGGCAGCACCGTGTCACGCCGAGGTGACAAGCGCGGGGCCTCGCCGCCGACACCACCGCCGCCGCACGAGCCGCTCGCCCAACGCGGCAAGCGGACCAACGCGTCGCAGCGTGGCGCGGAACTGGCGCTCGTCACACCAGCGGCGTGGTCGCGTCGTCGTCGTTGCGGGGCGGCGGCAAGCGACGGCTCGCACGCATGCGCTCGACCTCCCGCAGCAGCGACTCCCACGGCGCGAGCATCGAGCACCGCCGCGGCCAGCGGCCGGGCTCGAGACGGAAGCGCAGTGTGTCGCCACCCAGGATCGCGGCCACGGCGGGCAGGCCGTCGAGCCCATTGACGCTGGCATGGATGACGCAACCACGGTTCACGTAGATCTCGGCGAGGCGCTCGCCGTCGTCGTGGGCGATGCGCACCGGGCCTTCCCAGAGCAGCGCACGCGGGATCGCGAGCGCGAGCGGGAGCAGTTCATGGTCCATCACGGATGCACGATGGTTCGTGGGCATGGGCTTCACCTGTGGCGGCAGTCTGGCCGCCCGCGGTCACGAAGCCCGCGCAGCGCGGATCCGTTTGCGTGACTTCGCGGCAACCTCGGCTCGTCACGTGTGCATGACGCGGTCGCGACCGAGGCCGCGCGGCGTCACACGCCGGTGACGTAGTAGATGCCGAGACACATCTCGTCGCGGGTGCCCTCGCCCCAGTTGACCTCCTCGTCGCCGGCGCCGTTGTCCCAGTGGCAGGTCAGCTCGAGCGTGTCGCCGGGCTCGAAGCGCTGTGGCGTCGCGAAACCGTAGGCCGACTGCCAGGCGAAGTCCCACCGCGGGATGTCGAGCAGGCAGGTCTCGCCGCCGTCCGGGTGGAGGATGCGGTGCCGGGCCGAGCGACCGAGCAGGTGCATGTGGTGCGCGCTCGAGTGGATGAGGAACGGCGCGTTCGGGGGAATCACGTCGGTCAGGAAGTCCATCACCACGGTGGGATCGAGGGCCCAGCTGTGCACGACGTCGGCGTCGCCCGCGGGGATCGGCATGTTGCCGGCGAGCCAGTCGAGGTCGGCCCACAGCAACATGAAGGCCTCGCGCTCGACGGTGTCGGCGGTCATGAGCTCGATGCTCGTGCGATCGCTGTCGCCGTCGCTGGCGGCGGTGTTGTAGTGGATCTGCAGCACGACCTTGGCGTCGGGTTCGATCGCCAGGCCGGTGCCCTCGGGATAGGGCGTCGCATGCCCGCCGGGCGCCCACGCACCGAGCCACAGCCCCGCGCCGGGATCCGTCACCGCGCCGCCCGGCCCACCGAAGCAGGGATAGCCCGCGCTGGGATCCGCAGCGTCGAGGGCCTCGTACTCGGGCACGCGATCGGGCGCGATGCGGTACGCGATCACGTGGTGGACCAGCGAGGGATTGCCGGGGCGCACGTGGAAGCCGGTCACGAACGACGGGGTGTCGAGCGGCCAATCGAGGAGGAAGCAGCGATAGTCGTCGGCGCCGACGGGGGTGTACGCGAGCGGCGACGACAGCTCGACGTCGACCCGCGGCAGGCCGTCGTCGCCGTGGTCGACCGCGGCCGGGGCATCGTCCGGGTTGCCGCGCGGGCCCTGCTCGGCGGCCCACGCGACCAGGGTGTCGATCTCGGTGGGTGGCAGCGTGGGATCGTGGCTGTACTCGGCGCAGCTCGAGTCCGGCAGCCACGGCGGCATCGTGCCGGCCGTGACCGCGGCTGCGATCGCCTCACGCCACGGCCACGCGTCCTCGTAGCGCTCGAGGGAGAACGGCGCGATGTTGCCGTCGTGGTGGCACGCGGTGCAGCGCGCCTGCATCACCGGCAACACGTCGCGGTAGAACGTCACCGCGCCGTCGTCGGGACCGAGCGGGTCACCTGCGTCGGGCGTCGCAGCTTCGCTCCCGCTGGCCTCGTCGCCGTGCGCCGTGCCACCGCTCGCCTGCGGGTCGGGGTCGTCGCTCGCGGTCGCCTGCACGCACGCGACGACGAGTAGCAGCAGCAGGGTGGGGGCGCGGTGGCGATCGGGGGAACGCATGGGTCGGCAGCCAGCATGCGGCGCGTCGGGTCGGTCGTCGCGATCGAAGCCAAAGGGCCGACGGGCGCGCGGGCGAGTTGCCCAGCGCCGTCGTCGAGGGGCGACGCCGTCGCGGCCTCGATGGGCAAGTTGACCGGTGTCGCTCCGATGTTCCCGCGTCGTCGTGCGGTCGTCGCTCGCCCGGCGCTGCGCAGCGAACGCGGGCGCCACGACGACGAAGGGCCCCTCCCGCAGCGCGGAAGGAGCCCTCGTCAGCTCGAGCGGTGGCACGGGTCGCGACGGCGAGCCGCGCGACGTCATGCCAACGGTTGGGGTTCAGCCCTCGGCAGCCGCCGCGTCGCCCTCGCCCTCGGCGGGAGCTTCCTCGGCCGCCGGGGTCTCCGCGGCGGCATCGGCCGCCGGGGTCTCGGTCGCCGCCGGGGTGTCCGCGTTGGTCGCGTCGTCCGGGGTGGTGGTGTCCTTCTTCTCGCAGCCCGCGACAGCCAGGGCCGCGAGGAACAACATGCTGGTTGCGATCTTCATCGTCGTGTTCTCCAGAAATGGGCCGCGTAGATTTCGACCCGAACCGGCCTCTCTCCTACCGCGAATCCCAGGGCTTCGCCAAGCGGAGTTTTTCGCGGCGACAACCGGGGATGCAACGCTTGTACGCGCGCTCACGCGGCGAACCTGCAGGTCAGTCGTCGCTGTCGTCGCGGCGTAGGCCGTAGCTCTCGATCCAGCGGTAGATCTGCCGACGATCGCGGCCGAAGTGCTTCGCCAGCCCCCGCACGCTGCCGGAGAGGCGCTCGAACGCCGCCACGAAATCGTCGCGGGTTGGAATTGCGGGCTTGGCCTCGGCCGCAGCCCGGGCTGGCTCGGGGCTCGGCGCGGCCGCCAGCCACCCCGGCAGGTCGGAGCGCCCGATGCGCTCGCCGGGCGGGTGCGAGGACGCCAGCGCGTGCACGAGGCGGTCGACCTCGCGCAGGTTGTTGGGCCAGCGATGCAGCAGCAGCACCTCGGCCGCCTCGGGGTCGAAGCGCGGGAGGCCGGCGTCGTGTTGCTCGCGCCGCGAGAACCACGCGCCCGTGAGGCGATCGATCCACGTCAGCAGATCGCGTCGCCGTCGACGCAGGGGCGGCAGGTGCAGTTCCCACAGCGACAGGCGCGCGTAGAGGTCGCGGCGGAATTGGCCCGCGTCGACGGCCCCGGCGAGGTCGCGGTTGGTCGCCGCGATGACGCGGACGTCGACCTTGACCACGCGCGTGCCACCGACCGGTTGCACCTCGCCCTCCTGCAGCGCACGCAGCAGCTTGGGCTGCAGCTCGAGCGGGAGCTCGCCGATCTCGTCGAGGAACAGCGAGCCGCCGTCGGCGGCGCGGAACAACCCCGGCGCGTCGGCGTTGGCCCCGGTGAAGGCACCGCGCACGTGTCCGAACAGCTGGCTGTCGATGATCTGCGGTGACAGTGCGGCGCAGTTGATGCTGAGCAGCGGGCCGCGTCCGCGTTGCTCGTGCAGTGCCCGCGCCGCGAATTCCTTGCCCGTGCCGGTCTCGCCGAACAGCAGCACCGGCGAGGGGTCGTCGGCGGCGCGCCGCAGCTGGGCGCGCAGGGCCGCGATCGCAAGCGAGCTGCCCGGGACCTCGGCGAGCTCGACGTCGTCGTCCGGCACCGGCAGGCCGCGCTCGAGCACCAGCGTGACGTCGCCGAGCTGCAGGATCGACTCTTCGCCGAGTGCGACGGCGCTGCCGCCCAGGGGGTGGCCGTCGACACGGCTGCCGTTGTGGCTGCCCAGGTCGCGACCGACGAACTGCCCGATCGAGGGGTCGTAGCGGATCTCGAAGTGGTTGCGCGACACCGTCGGGTGATCGAGCGGACCCGGAGCCGCGGTCGACGTGCGTCCGATGACCCGCGGACCATCGTCGAGCGTGCACGACCACTCGACCCCGCGCGGGTGAACCACGCTCAGGCGCGCCGCCGTACCCGCGTCACGTCGGGTCTCCGACGACGACGAGCGGGTCACGGTGGCGAGGTGTTCGTCGGACATGCTCGCGGGGGCGTCAGGGCGCTTCGGCCGTCGCGTGCGACGGCGGGTGGGCTCAGATGAACGAGGGTAGCCGCGGGGTCGGCGTGTTGGCCAGTCGGCGGTGCCACAGCTGCGCGCCGATGAACTCCTCGTCGCGCGTGACGTGGTCGGTGAGGCGCGCGGTGACCTTGAAGCCCAGCTCGGCGTAGACCTGGTTGGACAGCGGCGAGTCGACGGCGCACAGCGAGAACACCGAGGCGGTCTCGACCTTGAGCAGCTCGTCGAGCAGCGCGCGCACGCAGAACGCGAGCACCGGCACGTCGACGTCCTTGTCGGGCGGCGTCAGCATGTCGACCTTCGCGTGGCCGAACGAGCTGTCGGTCTCCGCACCGACCCAGTACTCTTTCTTGCCCATCTTCGCGACCAGCCCGATGTCGGGGTGGAAGGTGCCGCGGCGAAACGGCGCGTACATGGCCGACTCCGCCAGCGAGCCAGCGACCGACTGCAGTCGACGACCATCCGAGATGACCTCCGAGGTCATCCCGCGCGGCTTGGCCGGCACCTTCTCCTTCGAGTGTGCGCTCGGGGCCACCAGCTTCGGCGCGCCGCCCTGGATCGGCTCGCCGTCGTCGGTGTAGACGCGGCTCATGATGTACGCGTCGGCGGTGCGGAAGTAACCTGGGATCGCGCCTTCGCGGGAGAAGCCGACCGAGCGCCAGCTCTTGCTGTCCTGCTTCTCGACCACCGTGAAGACCTTGCGCAGGCCCTCGGTCCGCGCGATGCGATCGAAGAAGTCGCGCTTCTGCTGGTAGTTGCCCACGCGGTAGTCGAACACGCGCAGGTTGTGATGCCGCCGGTTCAGCAGGAAGCAGAAGTCGATGTCCCCCTTGCGGTAGTAGATCTCTTCGACGGGTTCTTCCGTGGCGTGTGCGCTTGCGGCCTGATCAGCAACCATGTTCGTACCTCGGAGCGCGGCTTCGAACCCCGCTCGGAACGCCCGGCTCGCGAAGAGTCGGGTCGGCGCGGTCGCGGCGGCTGACCACCGTGGCGGACTCACATAAACCCTCGGAACTACATAGGTTTATGCCTGATTGAGCCCTCGACCGTTCCGTACGACTACCACCTACAGAATTGGAAGTCAAAGGCCGTTTTCTTCAGAATGGACCGCCCAGCGTGCAGGATATCCCACCTTTGGTTGCAGCTCGATCCACCCCGAGGCGGCGCACCCGCCGGCTCCGTGTCGGGGCCGTCGCCGCGGCATTGCTGGCGTGCCGCCCGAGCGGCCCCGGAAACACCGATTCGGGCTGCCGCAGCGATCGCGACTGTGGTGACGGCCAGCGTTGCGAACGTGGAGCCTGCGTCACGTCGAGCATCCCCTGCCGGCGTGAGTGAAGCCGCGGCCGGCCCAACGGCCACGCCTCGACTGCGCTGGCAGGTCGACGTGGGCGCGGTCGTGACCGCGCGCCCGCTGCTGCTGGCCGCCGCCGGCGCGCCCGTGCAGGTGGTCGTCGCCAGCCACGCCGGGCGGGTGCTGGCGCTCGCGACCGACGATGGCGCGACCGTCTTCGAGGCGTGGCTCGACGGCATCGTGTGGTCGTCGCCCGCGCTCGATCCCGACGATCGCATCTGGGTGGGGGCCGACGACGATGTGCTCTACGCCCTCGATCGCACGGGCGCGGTGCTCCAGCGCGTGCGCCTGGGCAGCTGCGATCCCCCGCGCGCGCGCGGGCCCGAGGGCGTGCGCTGCGACGTCGACGGCGGGCCCACCGTGATGCCCGATGGCGATCTGTTGGTGGGGGCCGACGGGGTCTATCGGCTGTCGCGTGCGGGCGCGGTGCGCTGGCACTCGCCCGCCGACGGCGTCGCGCGCCACGTCGGCACTGCGCCGCTGGTGACCGGCGGTCGCGTGGTGTTCGGCGGCTACGACGGCAACCTGACCGCGCTCGCCGAGGACGGCACGCCGGCGTGGGTGTTGCCGATCGGCGCCGACGTCGACGGTGATCCGATCGCGGGCGTGACCGGTGACATCTACGCCGGTGCCGACGACGGCAAGCTATGGGCGGTGTCACCCGAGGGCGCCGCGCGGTGGAGCTTCGCGACCAAGGCTCCGATCATCGCGGCCGTCGCGATCGCACCCGATGGTCATGTGCTGGTGCCGTCGACCGACGGCACGCTCTACGCACTCACGCCCGGTGGCGCGCTGGCGTGGTCGTTCACGACCGGCGGTGCGCTCGCGGCCACGCCCACGCTCGATCGCGCAGGGCACGTCTACGTCGGCAGCCGCGACGATCGCCTCTACGCGCTGACGCCGGCCGGCAAGCCGATGTGGTCGCTCGAATTCCCCGGTGACCTCGACGCCCCGGTGGTGGTCACGCCCGCCGGCTGGTTGATCGTCGTGGGCGACGACGGCTACGTGCGCGCCCTGTCCGAGCCATGACGATCGCGGCCGCGAAAATGCGGTAGCGTGCGCCTCGGAAACCGACGAGCACATTGGCGCGACGAAAACAGCAACGACGAGAGAAGGCCAAGCGCAGCAAGACGCGCGCGGCCAAGACCAGCACGGCCGCGATCGCGGCCGCGGCGAGCAAGGGCGCACGCAACCGCCGGCACAAGGGCGGCGCGACGCAGCCCGGCCGCAGCGAGGGAGCGCCTGCGACCCGCGAAGGCGCCGCGACCAGCCGCGCAGGTGGCACCCGCGACGCCGTCGCGACCACGCCGGCGGTGACCCCGGGGCGGCGCGGCGACGCGGCCCGCACCCGCGATGCGGCCGCAGGGCAGGGCCGTCGCAGCGGTCGCGACGGGGCCGCGCCCAGCGAGGCCGGGCGCGCTGAGGCCGGGCGCGGGCGCGGTGAGACCGGGCGCGGGCGCGGTGAGACCGGGCGCGGACGCGGTGGGACCGGGCGCGGGCCCGCGGACGCCGGCCGCGGTCGTGGCCGCGGCGACGAGCCCCGCCGTGCGCACGTGGTGGTCGACGCCGCTCGCAGCGATGGCGCCGATGTGCCGCCGCAGACGGTCCGTTGTCGTCTGTCGCTGCACCCGCAGGCGTTCGGCTTCGCCGAGCGCGAGGATCGCAGCGGCACGATCTTCATCCCCGCCGCCAACCGTCGCGGCGCGATGGATGGCGACACCGTGCTGGTGTCGCACTGGCCGGCCGAGCGCGGCGACGAGGGCGTGGTGCGCTCGGTGGTCTCGCGCCAGCGCACGCGCCTGAGCGGCCTGCTCCGGCGCCAACGCGGCCGGCTGACCCTGCAACCCGACGACCCGCGCGTGGTCGATGCGGTCGAGGTGGTCGGCGAGCTGCCCCCCGACGCGCTCGACATGACGGTGTTGGCCGACATCGTCGAGTATCCGAGCACGCACGGCGAGCGCATCCTCGTGACGATCGATCGGGTGCTCGGCGTGCCCGGTCGTTTGGCCACCGAGACCATCAAGATCCTGCTCGAGCATGGTGTCGATCCCGAGTTCTCGCCGGCGCTGCTGGCCGCGGCCGAGCAGGTGCCGACCGAGGTCACCGCCGCCGACCATGTCGGCCGCGCCGATCTGCGCGCGCTGCCGTTCATGACCATCGACCCGCCCGACGCGCGCGACTTCGACGATGCGGTCTGCATCGAGCGCATCGGCAAGGACGGCGTGCGGCTGCACGTCGCGGTCGCCGACGTCTCGTACTACGTGCGCGAGGGCGACGTGTTCGACACCGAGGCGGCGCTGCGCTGTTTCAGCTGCTACCTGCCCGACCGCGCGGTACCCATGTTGCCGCCGTCGCTGTCGAGCCACATCTGTTCGTTGGTGCCCGACCAGGACCGCCTCGCGATGGTGGTGTCGATGGATGTCGACGAGCGCGGGCACGTCGAGGATGCCGCGATCGCAGCGTCCGTCATCCGCAGTCGCGCGCGGCTCAGTTACGAGCAGGCCGCCGAGATGCTCGAGCACGAGGTCGGCGCGCCCGAGGTCCGTGCCCGCGTGATCGAGCTGCGCGAGGTCGCCGACCGCCTCCGCAAGGCTCGCATGCGCCGCGGCGCCATCGAGCTCAACCTGCCCGAGGTCAAGGTCAAGCTCGACCAGGACGACCCCGAGCGCGTGCGATCGGTCGAGCACTCGCGCGCGCGCCCCGAGATCGCGCGGGCCTACAACCTCATCGAAGAACTCATGCTCGCGGCCAACGAGTCGGTCGCGCGGGTGGCCGCGCGCGTGCGCTTGCCGGTGCTGTACCGCGTGCACGCCAACCCCGACGAGGAACGCGTCGAGCGCTTCTGCGCGATCGCAGGGCTGCTGGGCGTCGAGGTCGATCCCGAGGCGCTGCGCTCGCCCAAGGCGATGCAGACCTTCCTGCGCAAGCTCGCCAAGCACCCGCGTCGCCAGGCCATCCACGGCCTGTTGCTGCGCGCGCTGGCGCAGGCCGAGTACGCGACCGCCAACGTCGGCCACTTCGCGCTGGCGTCGGGCGCGTACCTGCACTTCACCTCGCCGATCCGCCGCTACGCCGATCTCGTCGATCATCGCGTGCTCAAGGCCCACCTCGCGCGGGTCGGCGGCCACGCGGGCGCCGAGCCGGTGCCGCGCATGCCCGAGCGCCACGTCGCCAACGCGATCGCGCACCGGGCCAGCGAGCGCGAGCGGGCGGTCGCGCAGGCCGAGCGCGACGCGAAGGCGTTGCTGTGCGCCGCGTTCATGCGCGACCGCATCGGCGATCGCTTCGAGGGCAGCGTGACCGGCATGTCGAACGCGGGCGCCTTCGTCAACCTCGACGAGCCGCCGGTCGACGGCATGATCCGCCGCACCGCGCTCGAGCGGGAGACCCGCGAGAGCTTCGAGGTCGACGAATTGGTCGCGCGCATGGTCGGCGACCGCAGCGGCATGAGCATCGCGATCGGCGACCGCGTAATCGTCGAGCTGGTCGACGCCAGCATCGCGCGGCGGCAGCTGGAGTTCGCGCTCATCCGCAAGCTCGCCACCTAGACGGCCGAAGCGGGCGAAGGACGCGTGGCGGGGCTTCCGACAGCGTGGGCGCGAGTGCGGCGGGAGCCGGCGCTGGCGCTGGCGCTGGTCGCGTTCGTGCTGGCGCTGGTGCTCGGCAGCATCGGCGTGGCCGAGGCGAGCCTGTGGCTCGACGAGACCTTCTCGGTGTTCGACGCCCGCCGCTCGCTCGCGGACATCTTCGCGATGCGCGGTGAGGCCTTCGGCGGCGCCCACCATCCGCCCGGGTACTTCGTGCTGCTCAAGGCCACGATCGCGGTGTGCGGCGTCGCGGAGCCGTGCGTGCGTGCGCCGTCGATCGTCGGCAACGCCGTGCTCGCCGCGGTCTTGGTGCTGCTCGGCGCACGCGGCTTCGGCACGGTCGCGGGCGCAGCGGCGGGACTGTCGTGGGCAGCGATGCCGTATGCGATCAAGTACGCCCAGCAGGCGCGCCAGTACGGGCTGCTGGCGCTGATGGCCGCGCTCGCGCTGCTGCTCGCGGCGCAGGCGTTGCAGCTGGGGCGGCACGCGCCCGCGCAGCCGCCTCGCCGCCGCACCTTCGTGGCGCTGGGGTTGGTGGCTGCGGGGGCGCTGTGGCTGCATCTCTTCGCGCTGCCGTTCCTCGGTGCGCTCGCGCTGTGGTGCGCGTCGTGGCACCTCGTGCAGCGTCGACACGGCCGCGCCCCATCACCGCGCGCGTGGTTGCTGTGCCTCGGCGTGGCGGCGCTGGCCAGCGCGCCGCTGCTGCCGGGCCTCGTGCGCGTGTGGCTGACCGACGGGGGCGGGCAGCTGAGCTCGCGCGCGGGTCCGGTGGAGAACGCCCGCGAGCTGCTCATCGATCTGTGGAGCTTCGGCCTCGACACGCCGCACGTCGTGCTGCTGGCGGCGCTGGCGTGCCTGCCGGGCCCGTGGTCTCGCCGCGGGCTCGCGCTCGGCCTGGCCGCGCTGGCGGTGCTGCCCATGACGGTGGTGCTCGTGCGCAACCCCGAGCACTTCGTGACGCTGCGCTACTTCATGATGTCGCTGGTGCCGATCGCGGTGCTGCTCGGTGCCGGCGTCGCGGCGGCGTTCGAGCTGGCCGAGCGCGCGCGCACGCGATGGCTGCCACGGTTGCCGCGTTGGTCCGCCGCGTTGGTTGCCGCGATCGCGATCGCACCCTCCGCGGTGGCGATCGAGCGGCTGGCGATCCCGGCGCTGCGCAAGCAGTATGCGACCGCCGGCTACGAGCCGTGGCGTGGCGTGGCCGCGACGATCGCCGCCGAGGCCCAGCCCGGCGACGTCACCGTGGTGGTGCCGCACGCGCTGGTGCGGTTCCCCTTCGAGGTCTATCCGCTGCCGACCGTCGTGCTCGATGGCGCGTCGCCGACGTTGCTCGACGAGCTGGCCCGACTCGCGCCCGCGCGCGTGTTCGTGGTCAGCTCGCACATCGATCGCCCGGAGCGGGTCGCGGCGCGGCGACAGGCGCTGCGCACGCTGGCGCGCGGCGGGTATGTCCGACGCGATCCCGCGAACTCGCCCCGGCAGCCCGCGATCGAGCTGCTGGGATACATCGCGCGGCAGTAGTGTTGCGATCGCCACGGCCGTGGGCCTACGATCGACGCTGGGTTGGCTCGAGATGTCGGCGACGCTGCTCACCTTCGCGTTCGTGCTCGCGGCTCCGCCGGCGCCGCGGCTGTCGCCGGGCTCCCGTGGTGAGCTCGGCGGCGCCCAGCCGAGCGACCTGCATCGCCGCGTCGACGGCAGCTACGAGCATCGCGATCGCGATGCCGGCTTCGCGGCCACGGTCCACCCCGACGGCCGCGTGACGTTCCGACCGCTGGTGCCCTTCGAGTTCCGACGCCCAACGATCCTCGGCTACGAGATCGGCGGCGGCAAGGCGCCCAACCCCGACGAGCGCTTCAACGCGGTCTCGAACACGCTCGTGCACCGGGGCTCGAGCGCGGACAGCAAGCACGATCCCATCGTCAACTGGGGACCCTACGGTGCGCCACCGATCCTCGCGACCGTCGGTGGTCGCTTCGGTGGGCTCGCGGATCTGCTGCTGCACTCCAAGGGCGCCAAGGCCAAGCGCGACTTCCTCGAGCGCACGCGCGCGCTGCGGGAACAGCTCGCGGCCGAGCATCGCCGCGGTCTCGAGCGCGAGGCCATCGCCGACCTCGGCGAGGTGCTGCGGGCGATCTGGGCCGATCGGAGCCGCTCCGCGGCGCAGCGACGCGCCGCCATCTTGGCGCGCTGGGCCGATTGCCTCGAGCTCGACGCCGACGCCAGCGACGACGAGCGCGCCCGCGCGCAGGGCTGTGCGAAGGCGCGGCGGGTCATCGAGGCGTTCGTGCGCCGCGAGCTGCCGCGCGGCCGCGCCGAGGCGTTCACGGCCGCCGAGCTCGAGCGGTTCAACGTCGGTCGCAGCCTGCGCTTCGAGCCCTATCGCCTGCGCGAGGCGGTCGAGGCCGCCCAGGCCGCGAGCGATGGGGCGCAGGCGGCCGCCCCCGACGGCGTCGCGCGGGCCGACGAGGATGGGGCGCCACCGTGACGCGCGTCGCCGTCGCACTGGCGTCGCTGCTGCTCGCCTGCGGCGGGCCCGGCCTCGATCCGAACGTCGAGCCGGTGACCGAGGGCGAGTGGGTGCGGCCCGATCGCAGCACCACCTGGCAGTGGCAGCTCGACGGCACCATCGACACCGCCTACGACGTCCAGCTCTACGACGTCGATCTCTTCGAGACGCCGCAGGCCACCATCGACGCCCTGCACGAGCAGGGCCGCACGGTCATCTGCTACTTCTCGGCCGGCTCGTCGGAGACCTATCG
This sequence comes from Deltaproteobacteria bacterium, assembly GCA_016709225.1. Lineage (NCBI taxonomy): Bacteria > Pseudomonadati > Myxococcota > Myxococcia > Deltaproteobacteria bacterium. The sequence continues at coordinate 282,610 of JADJEE010000001.1, forward strand.
GCCCGACTACGATCGCTTCACCGGGCGCGACAAGGGCTGGAAGCTCGATGGCTGGGCCGGTGAGCGCTGGCTCGACGTGCGCTCGCCCAATGTGCTTGCCATCATGCTCGATCGGCTCGACCTCGCGGTCGACAAGCGTTGCGACGGCGTCGAGCCCGACAACATGGACGGCTTCCTCAATCGCACGGGTTTTCGGCTGAGCGCCGACAACCAGCTCGGCTACAACCGCAGGCTCGCCAACGAGGCCCACGAGCGCGGGCTGGCGATCGCGCTCAAGAACGAGGGCGATCAGGCGCGCGAGCTGGTCGACTACTACGACTTCAGCCTCAACGAAGAGTGTCACCACTACGACGAGTGCGGGCAGCTGCAGCCGTTCCTCGACGCCGACAAACCGATCTTGAACGTCGAGTATCCCGGCAGCGAGGCCAAGGCGCTCGCGCGCGAGGACGAGCTGTGCGCGCGGGCGCAGGCGGCGGGCACCACCACGCTGTTGATGCCGCTCGAGCTCGACGATCGCTTCCGCGTGGCCTGCGACGGCGACTAGTACTGCATCACAATCCCTGTGGCGAGGTACTAGAACTCGATCGCGAGGCCGGCGAAGAAGGTCTTGTCGCCGAGGTCGATGAAGTTCCCGGCACCGAAGTTGCGCAGGCGCGTCAGCTGGAACTCGCCGAACAAGTACGTGTGGTTGATGCCGGTCGACTGATCGAGCTTCTTGGCGGCGCTGCGCTCGAGGAAGTCCATGCGCAGCATGACGCCGGGGTTGATCTGCCAGCCGACCACGCCACCCGAGCCCTTTTCGCCCCTGCTGTTGCGCGCGATGTGGCCGCTGCCGTCCTTCACCCACCAGAACGCGTAGGTGAGTCCGGCCTTGGCGTAGGGCACGAGCGGCACGCGGAAGAAATCCGCCGCCAGCTCGAAGCGGTACACCAAGAGCGCCGAGATCGGCACCATGCCGAACTTGATGCGGTCGGCCTTGCTGCGCAGGTTCTCACCGGCCTTGGGGTTGGCCAGCAACGCGTCGGCGCGATCGAGGAAGAAGCCGATCTGCGTGCCCAAGCCCAGCGGGCCGCCGAGGTAGGCGAACTGCCACTCGAAGCCGACCAGCGGCATCACGCCCTGCTTGGGCTTCTTCACGGTCTTGCCGGTCGAGTCGACCTGCCCGAAGATCGTCGCGTACGGTCCGAAGCCGGGCCCGCTGTAGCGCGAGTCGACCTCGGGCAGGTACGGCCCGAGCTTGAGCTCGGCCTCGAAGCGCTGCTTGCTGCCGGGGCGCGCCTTGGCGAAACGGCGCGGCCCGTCGCTCTTGGGCGGCACCGTGCTCTGCCGGGCGATGGCGGCGTCCGATGGCGGCGGTCGCTTGCCCTGCCGCGGTGGGTTCTTCCAGCGGTCGGCGCCCTCGGGCCCCGGCGTCGGTGCGGCGGCCTGGCTGGCGGTCGGCGCGGGCACCTCGGTCGGCGTCGGCGCGTCGACACCGTCGTCGCTGGGCGCCGGTGCATCGACACCTTCATCGTCGGGAATCTGCGACTCGACGACCGGCGTCGGCGCGTCGTCGGCCACGGCCTCGGGCGGCGCGGTCACCCCGAGGGCCCACGCCAGCAGCTGCACGCCCGCGCTCACGCGCGCCTCCGCCGACGCACCCACGCGCCGAGCGCGAGTAGGCCCAGCGACCACGCGGCACGGTCGTCGTCGCGGTCGCCGTCGGTGGTGCACTTGCAGAAACCACCGTTGCCGCAGATGTCGCCCGCGGCCTCGCACTCCTCCCACAGATCGAGGGTCTCGCGGGGGGTGCCGATGAGCACGTCGGAGGCCGCGATGGGGTTGCCCGCGAGATCGTAGGCGACGACCAGGAACTGGAACGGCTTCTCGTTCTCGAGCCCACTGATGCGGGCCTCGCGGGAGGTGCCGCTGATGTGGCCGGTGCACACGTAGGCCCAGTCGAGCGACTCGATGCCGGAGCTCGGCAGCGTGGTGCTGCCGGTGTCCGTGCCGGTGCCCGACGAGCCCGAGCCGCCCGACGAGCCCGAGGTGCCCGACGAGCCCGAGGTGCCCGAGGTGCCCGAGCTGCTCCCCGTCGCCGCGAACGGATCCGGATCCACCACCAGCTCCATGCCCTCCCAGAGCTCGCCCGCGCCCGTCGTCGAGCCGCCATCGCTGCCACCGTCGCTGCCGCCGGTGGTGTCTTCGCTCCCCGGAGCCGCGAACACGCCGCCCGGGCAGAGGTTCTCCTTCGTGAAGTAGATCGTGCCGCGGTTGATGCCCGTGAGCGACGGCGCCTTGATGCCCTTGCCCGGCAGCGGGTCGCCGTTCTCGTCGGCACACAGCACGCGGAAGCCCGACACGTCACCGGTCGCGATCTGCTCCCACGTGACTTCGATTGCGCCGTCACCGGCGGAGATGCTGAACGACTGCGGCAGCGTCTGCGGCGGCTCGAAGTCGTAGTGGATGCCCTGCGCCATCGACGACGCGCTGGCGTTCTTGTTCTGCGTGCCCTGGACCTCGAACTCGTCGGCCTGACACTCGGGCTGCATGCCGTTCTCGATGCAGACCCAGATGCCCGCATCGCCCTGGCCGGCGGTGCAGCTGCCCGAGGGCACGGCGTCGGCGATGTCGACCGAGCTGCTCAGCTCGACGCCGCCGGCGAGCCACACCGGGTCGAACGAGAAGTTGAGTGCCTTGGTGTACGCGTTGGGCGAGGTGCTGATCACACGCACGCACGGCTTCGCCTGCACCTGCGGCGAGCCGACCGCGACGTCGCAGCGGCTGCCGATGAACGTCTGCACCCGCACGTTGTTGTCGTACGAGGTCATCGCGCGCTGCAGGAGGACCTTGGTCGAGATGTCCTGACCGCACTCGCAGCGGGCCCGGTTCACGAAGCCGGCGAGGTCGGTGTCCGAGAACAGGCGTGCGCGGTCGCCGTTGGCGTCGGTGGCGTAGTACCAGATGTCGAAGCTCGACCCGGTGGGCGGCTCGGCGGCCGCGGCCTCGCGGGCGAGGCCGGTGGCGAGCGCCAACGCGATCGTCGACGGGCCGGCCATGCGGACGAGGAGGGAACGCGGGGAGCGGAGCGGGTCCATGGGGGCTCGTGCGGGGGCTCGCGGGGCGTGCACCGTCGACGGTGACCGCTCGCAGGTGGCCGATGGGGCCTCGCGGACGGTGCAACCATGATGCCACGCGCACGCGCGCTGCATAGCCGTGGGCCCGGCGGACGGCGGCCGTCGTGCGCGTGACAACATGTCAGTTCCCGGTCGCCGATCGTGCCGCGTCGGCACGGCGCCACACCCCTTCGATCGCGGTGACCAGGGCCTCGGGCACCTCTTCCTGCAGGAAGTGGCCCGCCTGCGTGACGGTGACCTCGGCCTGGGGCAGCAGGCGCCGGTGGCGTTCGAGCGCGCGGCCGAGGATCGGATCCTTCGTGCCCCACACCAGCGCGGCCGGTCCGCCGAAGCCGGCCACGAAGGCCTGGCCGCGGCGCAGCGCGTCGACGCTGGGGTGCGCGATCGAGTCCGGCACCATGCGCGCCAGCGCCAGTGGTCCCACGCGATCGCGGAACCGTCGCAGCGGCCACGTGTACGCCGAGCCGGTCGCGCCGCGCATGCTGCTGCGATCACCCTGCACGCTCCACAGCACCCGCTGCGGCATGCCGAGGCCGATGAACGCGACCTCCGAGATGCCGCGCATGCGCGCGAAGCGATGGAACCACGTGCCCTTGGGCCGCTCGGGTACCACCACCGAGGTGTTCGCGAACACGAGGCCGCGCACGCGATCGGGCAGGCGCGCGCCGACACAGGCCGCGATCGGTCCGCCCCAGTCCTGCCCGACCAGCACGAAGCTGCGCAGCTGGAGCGCCTCGAGCACCTGCGCGATCGCGTCGGCGTGGCCGTCGACGGTGTGATCGGCGAGGTGGGGCAGCCGCGACGACAGCCCGAAGCCGAGCAGGTCGGGCGCGACGCAGCGCCGCTGCGGCAGCGCGGCGATCACCTTGCGCCACAGGAACGACCACGTGGGGTTGCCGTGGATCATCACGATCGCATCGGCGTCGCGGGGGCCGGCGTCGACGTAGTGGATCTCGCGCCCGGCATGACGGCCGCGCTCGAGCTCGAAGTCGCCGCGCGGCAGGGGCATGAGCTCGGCGAGTCGTTGGGGCAGGGGGGGCGCGGCGTGGAATGGCATCGGCCGGGGAGGTAGATACCATCCCCGGCCGATCGCGTCTTCGTCCGCCACCAGGGGCCGCTAGACGCGCTCGAAGAACGTCTTGCCGTCCTTCGCCATGTCACGCAGCAGCTGCGGCACCTCGTAGCGCTTGCCACACTCGCCGGCGAAGCCATCGCAGTCGGCGACGAACTGCGCGACGCCACGGCGGTCGATGTAGCCCAGCGGGCCGCCGGTGTTGGGCGCAAAGCCGACCCCGAAGATGGCGCCGACCTCCGCGTCGCGCGGGTTCTTCACGATGCCCTCGGCGACGCAGCGCGCCGCCTCGAGTGCCTGCAGCGTCAGCAATCGCCGTGCGATGTACTCGACGCCGGTCTTGTCGGCGGCGGGCTTGCCGACCGCGAGCTGCGAGAGCCCCGGCCACAGCGAGCGGCCCTCGCCGCCGTAGTCGTAGAAGCCCTTGCCCGCGGCCTTGCCCGCGCGGCCGTCCTCGACCATGCGCTCGATCATCGCGACCGCCGGCAGGTCGAGCGTCTTGCCGTACGCGCGACCCTGCTTGAAGCCCTTCACGCCGAGGCTGAGCGTGACCTCGTCGAACACCTGCAGCGGCGGCACCACCATGCCGGCCTTGCGGGCGGCCCACTCGATCACCACCGGGTCGTGGCCCTCGGCGACCAGCTGCGCGCCCTCGAGGATGTACGCCGAGAACACGCGGGTGGTGTAGAAGCCGTAGCCGTCGCCGACCACGATCGGCAGCTTCTTGATCATGCGGGTGTACGCGAGGCTGCGCGCGAGCGTCTCGTCGGAGGTCTGCGCGGTGGTGATGATCTCGACCAGCTGCATCTTCTCGACCGGCGAGAAGAAGTGCAGCCCGATGAAGTTCTGCGGCGCGCTCGAGACCTTGGCCAGATCACCGATCGGGATCGCGCTGGTGTTGCTGGCCCACACGCCGCCCTTGGCCAGCTTGGGCTCGGCCTCGCGGGTCACCGTGTGCTTGAGCTCGAGGTTCTCGAACACCGCCTCGATGATGAGATCGCAGCCGTCGAGGTCGTCGACCGCCAGCGTGTAGGTGATGCGATCGAGGATCGCCTGCCGGGCGGCGGCATCGAGGTGCTTGAGCTCGGCGGCCTGCTGCTCGCAGTGGGCCTTGGCGCGCTCGAGCTGCTCTTGCTTGACGTCCTTGAGCACGACCGCCAGCTTTGCCTGCGCCGACACGAACGCCAGGCCCGCGCCCATCATGCCGGCGCCGAGGATGCCGAGCTTGCGGATGTGGGCGTCCTCGACCTTGGGCAGGCCGTCGTGCTTCTCCGCCGCGGTGCGGTGGAACCACAGCGTGCGGATCATGTCCTTGGCCTGGTCCGAGATCGCCAGCTTGGTGAAGTAGCGGCTCTCGATCTCGATCGCGCGATCGAAGCTCAGCGGCAGGCCCTCTTGCACCGCCGAGATCGCCAGCTCGGGCGCCGGGAACACGCCGGCGGTCTTCTTGCGCAGCATCGCCGAGGCGGCCATGAAGATCTGTCGCGCCTCGGCGCTGCCGGGCTGCGGGCCGGGGATCGGCGCGCCGCGATCCCACGGCTGCTTGAACGACTTGTTGGCGTGGATCCACGCGACCGCCTGGGTGCGCAGCGCCTCGGGCGAGGCCGCCAGCTCGTCGACCATGCCGACCTTCACGGCCTTGGGCGCGCGCACGATCTTGCCTTGGGCAATGTGCTCGAGCGCGGTCTGGATGCCGACCAACCGCGGCAGGCGTTGGGTGCCGCCGGCGCCCGGCAGCACGCCGAGCCCGACCTCGGGCAGGCCGACCTGCACGCGCGCGTCGTCGAGCGCGATGCGGCGATGACACGCGAGCGCGAGCTCGTAGCCGCCCCCGAGCGCGCTGCCGGTCAGCGCCGCGACCACCGGGACCCCGAGGGTCTCGAGCGCGCGGTACATGCCGTTCAGATCCTTCAGGCGTGCGGCCATCGTGGCCGCGCTGCGCTCGCGGTACAGCCGCTCGATGTCGGCGCCGACGCAGAAGTCCTTGTGGCCCGAGGCCAGGATCACGCCGCGCAGGCCGGCGCGGGCCTTGGCCCACGTCAGCGCTTCATGCAGCGTCGCGCCGAAGTCGTCGTTGATCTTGTTGACCTTGCCCTCCATCGCCAGCGTGATGGTCGCGACGCCGGTGGCGTCGTCGAACGCGAGGGTGGCCATGCCGTTCTTGGTGGTTTCGGTGCTCATGTGTTTGGTCCCTTGGCGCGCTCGTGGGCTAGACCCGCTCGATGATGGTGGCGATGCCCATGCCGCCGCCGATGCACAGCGTGACCAGGCCGGTGGAGAGGTTGCGCTGCTCGAGCGCGTCGAGCACGGTGCCGAGCAGCATCGCGCCGGTGGCCCCCAGCGGGTGACCCAGGGCGATCGCGCCGCCGTGGACGTTGAGCTTGTCGTGGGGCACGCCGAGCTCCTTCATGAACGCCAGCGGCACCGCGGCGAAGGCCTCGTTGACCTCGAAGAGGTCGATGTCCTTCGCCTCCATCTTGGCCTTCTTCAGCGCGCGCCGAGCCGCGGGCATCGGGCCCGCCAGCATGAGGATCGGATCGGTGCCGCACAGCGAGACCGCCTTGATCTTCGCGCGGGCCTTCAGGCCCATCGCCTTGCCCTTGGCCTCGCTGGCCACCAGCACCGCGGCGGCACCGTCGACGATGCCGGAGCTGTTGCCGGCATGGTGGATGTGATCGATGCGCTCGACCTGCGGGTAGCGATCCTTGGTGAGCGCGTCGAGCCCGAACTGCCGGCCCATCACCGCGAACGACGGCTGCAGCTCGCCGAGCTTCTCGACCGTGGTGTCGGGCCGCGGGTACTCGTCGCGATCGAGGATCGTGAGGCCGTTGACGTCGACCACCGGCACGATGGAGCGATCGAAGCGGTGGGTCTCGATCGCCATCGCGGCGCGGCGCTGGCTCTCGACCGCGAAGGCGTCGACGTCGGTGCGGGTGATGCCGTGCAGCGTGGCGAGCAGATCGGCGCTGATGCCCTGCGGCACCGAGCCGACGTTCCACTGCGTGCTGGGGTCCCAGATCGCGCCGCCGTCGGCACCCATCTTCACGCGCGACATGCTCTCGATGCCGCCGGCCACGACCATGTCGAAGTAGCCCGAGGCGACCATCGCCGCGGCGGTGTTGACCGCCTGCAGACCCGAGCCACAGAAGCGGTTCTCGGTCACGCCCGGTGCGTCGACGTCGTAGCCGGCCTCGAGCGCGGCGAAGCGCGCGATGCAGGCGCCCTGATCGCCGGTCTGGGTGACGCAGCCGATCACGACGTCCTCGACCTGCGAGGTGTCGAGGCCGTTGCGATCCCGCAGCGCGACCAACGACTGCGCGAGCAGGTCGATCGGTCGCACGGTGTAGAGCGAGCCGTTGTCCTTGCCGCGACCCCGGGGGCTGCGGACCGCGTCGAACAGGAATGCTTCGGGCATCGGAACTCCTTGCGGCGGAATACTAAGCATGCTTAGTATCTCGCCGCAAGCACGGCGGGCCGGCCGTGCGCCCACGATCGATGTCTGCGAACGCACGTGAACCGCCCGGCACACGGGCCCGACCCCGCGGATCCACGCGCGGCGCGTCGGCGCCGGCGGACTCGCAGCCCCGGGCCGCGTTGGCGCAGCGGCGTCGGCAGGCGCAGGCCTACCTCGATCTCACGCGGATCCATCGCATGATCGAGCGACGCAGCGCCGAGCTGCTGGCCGCGCAGGGCCTGCGCGACGTGACCCCGGCGCAGGCCGGCGCGTTGATGGTGCTGTTCCAGGCCCGCGCGCCGCTGCGGGCCCGCGCGCTGGCGGGCGCGTTGGGGCTCTCGGAGGTGACGGTCGGGCGCTTCGTGCACGCGCTGCACGACGCCGGCTGGGTCCGTCGCGACCCCGACCCCGACGACTCGCGGGCGATCCTGCTGGCGCCGACGCCCAAGGCCTATCGCGCGCTGCCGCGCTTCATCGCGGTCAGCAACGCGCTGCTCGACGAGGCCTTCGCGGGCTTCTCGGCCGCCGAGGTCGATCGCGTGGCGCAGACCACCGAACGGCTGCGACGCAACATCCTCGGCGAGCCCGCGCGCGCGTCCGACGACGATGCGGTATGAACGGGCGCCATGTCCCGCCGACGCGTCGCCGCCCTCGCCCCGCTCGCCCTCGCCCTCGCGCTCGGCTGCCACCCGAAGGGGCAGCCGGTCGCGCCCACCACCGCTGGCGGCGGCGGCGGTAGCGTCGACGATCAGACGCCGCTGGCGCCGGTCACCAAGATGGCCGAGCTGCTGCCGCCCAAGACGCTGGCGCTGCTCGAGGTCGCGGGCCCGCGCCGGGTGATGGAGATCGTCGGCCGCGACGCGCTGGTCGCCGCGTTCCCGCAGGAGTACGCGCAGATCACCCGCGACATGGCGAGCTCGATCGGCACCGACATCTTCGATCCCGCGAAGCTGCGCGAGATCGGCGTCGACCTCGAGGGGCGGATGGGCGCGGCGGTGATCGCCGCCGAGCCGTTCACCGTCGCATTCTTCGTGCCGGTCGCCGACGCCGGCCGCTTCCGGCAGTTCATGTTCGACGCGATCCGCCGCAACCGGGGCGACGTCGTGCCGGTGCCGCTCGCGGGCGCCGAAGTGCTGCGCATCAAGGACAAGCGCGCCGCGCTGGTGTTGCGCGGTCCCTACGCGGTGTTCGTGATCCGCGACGGCGACGGGCCTGGTGATCCGGCACTCGAGCTCGCGGGCGCCGACCCCCACACCTCGCTCGCCAACGATCGCGGCTACCGCAAGGCCACCGGCGCGCTCGGGGTGCCCGATGGCATCGCGTACGTCGATGCCGCGGCGGTCGCCACCGCACTCGCCGGCGGCGAGACCCCGAGCAAGCCGTCGAACTGGGCGGCCGACGAGCTCGCGGCGGCCAAGGAACGCGGTGAGACGCCGGCGCGCATCCAGGAACTCGAGCAGCAGGCCGCGCAGATCGAGGCCGATCAAGCCCGCTGGGAGAAGCGTCGCCACGCCGAGCGGACCCTGCGGGAGCGCCTGCTGCTCGGCATCGGCCGCGCGGCGTGGGCGTTCAACGCCAAGCCCACCGGCATCGTCGCCGAAGGCCGCATCGAGTACGGCGGCGAGGCGGCGGTGCGCTCCCTGCTGCGCAACCGTGCCGGCGAGCCCGCGCTGATCAAGTCGCTCGATGGCCGCCCGGTGTGGCTGATGGAGGGCGCGTTCCAGGTCTCGGAGCTGGTCGCGTTCGCCGACCTCGCGCTGCAGGCCGATGGCACCAGCTGGGCCGAGCTGGTGGCCGAGCTCAAGCGCGACCTGGCGATCGATCTCGACGGCGAGCTGCGGCCGCTGCTGACCGGCAACGCATCGTTCGCGGTCACGCTCGACGGTGCGCTCGATCCGATGCCCACCGACTTGCGGGCGCAGCTCGGCGCGTCGGTCGACATCGAGCTCGCCGACGCCGAGCAGGCGGCCGCGATGCTCGAGCGCCTCGGCAAGCTCGCGCTGGCCCAACTCGGCGGCAAGGCCAGCAAGAACCCCAAGCCGATCGGCAAGCTCACCCGCGGCAAGGACGGCACGTGGAGCCTCGCGGTGCCGCAGTGGCGCACGCTCGAGATCGCGGTGCGCGGCCACCACCTGGTCATCAGCACCGACCGCGGGTTCGGCAAGCGGCTGCAGGCGGGTGCGGCCGGCGACATCAAGACCAAGGGCCAGCCGGCGGCGATCGCTGCGGCGTCCCTCACGGGTGCGGCGATCGGGGCGCTGCTCGATCTCGAGGCCATCGCGATCGGCACCAGCGCCCGCTTCGGCGGCTTCGCGACCGCGTCGATGTTCGAGGATCCGTGGACGGCCACGGTGCCGAAGTCGAAGGCGTACAAGGCCAAGCAGCGCGAGCTCGACCGGGCGCAGGCCCGCATCGACGAGCTCGAGCAGCGCCGCTCGGCCGAAGAGGTCGCGCGCATCGGCAGGGCCGTGCGGCCGTGGGGCAGCCTCGCCGGCAACGCGGTGGTCGAGGGCGACGGCGTGCTGGTTCGCGGCGGCCTGTTCGTGCGCGGCAAGGACGGCGTTGCCGGGACCTTGCTCGAGTCGCTGAAGGCGATCAAGGCGATGCAGGAGCCGCGCGCGGCGCAGCAGGATCTCGACGAGGCCTTCCGCAAGGCCGACACCCTGCGCGGCGAGCTGAACGCGATCCGCCAGAAGGACATCGAGGCCTACGAGCGCAAGCACCCGCGGCCGAGCGGCGGCGCGGTGGTGCCGAACCCGCAGTAGTCGCCGCGGTCGATCGCGGTATCCTGGCGAGGATGTCCGCGCACTCGATGGGCTTGGCGCTTCCGTGGCGCGTGACGCTGGCCGCAGCCGTGCTGCTGGCGTGCGCGTGGTTGCCGATCTCGGCCGGCCAAGACGGCACGCTCGCGGGGCTGCTGCTCGCGGCGTGGCGCGAGGACTGGCTGCAGGGGCTGCTGGCGACGCTGGTGCTCGGCGGCCCGCACCTGTTCGCGGCCACGGCGATGGTGGCCAGCCGCGCGCCCGATGGCGCAGCGCCGGCGTGGGTCCGCGCGCTGACGGCGTGGCTCATGGTCGAGTTGGTGCTGCTGGCGTTGATCGTGCTGCACGGTCTGCAGGAAGGCCAGGGTGGGCGCGCACCGCTGGCACTCATCGGCTTCGCCGCAGTGCTGGCGTCGGCGTGGTGGCGGCGCATGGCGAGCCCGCACACGCCGATGCACCGCCGCGACGTCGGTGCGTCGGTGCGCTTCGGCGCCATGGCGTGCTTCGGCGCGTTCGCGTGGTTCGAGCTGCAGGTGCGCGGTGGCCAGGGCCCGGGTCTGTGGCTGCACGCGACCACGGCCGCGAGCTTCTTGCTGGTCGCCGTGGTGCCGCGCGATCGCTAGCGGCTGCCCGGCGGCGGTGGCGTGACGCCGCAGGCGGCGACCGGGCTGCGGTAGCCGTCACGATCGACGGTGCGCACGCCGAAGTGCCAGTCGTCGCGGTGCAGCGGCAGCGTGACGGTGGTGCCGTCGCCGACCGCCTGCACGTGTTGCCACTGCGCCGCGGTGGTCTCGCGCCACAGCACCTCGTAGCCGACGAGGTCTTCGTCGGCGACCGCGTTCCAGCGCAGGGTCGTGTCGTTGCCGAGCGTGGCGTCGACGATGTGCGCGCCCGCCGGGATCGCCGGCGCGTTGGCGAGCTGCAGCACGGTGGCCGCGGCGAGTCGGGTGACGTCGGCGAGGTAGTGCGGATCGACGTGCTGCGGCACGTCGCCAAAGGCGTGGCCATCTTCGTCGCGCACGTCCTGGTGCTGGCGATCGTAGTGCTCGCCGGGCTCCGTGAAGCGGATCGCGGGGTAGCCCTGCTCGGCGAACGCGGTGTGGTCACCGCCGCGTAGCAGTCGATCGGGGCGGAAGACCAGCTGCGGTCGCACGGCGGTGCGCTGCCACGCCGCCACGGTCGCGACGTAGCGCGCGAGCTGGCGCGAGGGTGCGTCGTGCTCGGCGCCCGCGCGGCGCAGGGCGGCGATCGCCGCGTCGTCGGCCGCCAGCGGCAGCCCCTCGGAGAACACGCGGATGGTGTCGCGTCGCGGCGCGGCGCCGGGCACCTGCGGATCACCGACGATGTCGAAGCTGAGCACCGCGGCGATGTCGAGCCCGCGCGCACGCGCGGCCTCGGCGTGGGCCCGCGCGCCGACCAGGCCCTGTTCTTCGCCGGCGGTCGCCAGCAGCACCACGGTCGCGTCGGTCATGCGCGGCGCGAGCACCCGCGCCAGCTCGAGCAGCAGCGCGGTACCGGAGCCGTCGTCGTTGGCACCGGGGGCGTCGATCTCGGCGTTCATCACGTCGCTGGCGCGCGAGTCGTAGTGCGCGACCACGTAGACGTGGCGCGCGGGCACGCGGGTGCCCGGCAGGGTCGCGACCACGTTGACGAGCTCGAGTGCGCGATCGATGCGCTTGCCGTCGGGCTTCACCGCGTGGGTGTCGAGCGAGACCTGCAGCGGCGGCGCGCCGCCGCGGGCGACCGCGGCTGCGCCCATGCGCTCGGCGATGTAGCGACGCGCAGCCCCGATGCCGCGCACCGGCGAGACGGTGTCCGACAGCGTGTGGCGGGTGCCGAAGCCGGCCAAGCGATCGACGTGCACGCGCAGCTGCGAGGGATCGACCTGCTCGAGCACGAGGTCGAGGCCCGCCGGCGGCGGCGACTCGGGCACGTCGCCGCTCGCGGTCGCCGTCGGCATCGCAGCGCCGCTCGGGCACGGCGCCTGCACCGGCGGTGGCTCGGGCAGCACCAGCTCCTTGGCGTGGCAGCCGAGCAGGCACGCCGCGAGCACGACGGCACGCGGTTGGCTCGAGGGGGCCGGTGTGACCATGCCGCCCGACGCTAGTGTGGCTGGCGAAAACCCGCAACGCAGCCGAGGTGCTACGCTCGCGCCGCCCAAGAGCCCCTCGCATGGACGAGCCCTCGCTGCAGCGTGCCTTCGTCGCCGGCGCCACCGGCTACACCGGACGCGCCGTGGTGGCGGCGCTGCGCGAGCGCGGCATCACGACGCTCGCCCACGTGCGGCCCGACTCGTCGCGACGCGCCGAGTTCGAGTCGCGCTTCGCGGCCCTGGGCGCGCAGGTCGACAGCACGCCGTGGGAGCTCGAGGCCATGCGTCAGAGCCTGCGCCGCTGGGGCCCGACGCTGGTGTTCGCGCTGCTCGGCACCACGCGCGCGCGCGCGCGGGCCGACGGCATGGCCGCGCAGCAGGCCTACGCGCGGGTCGACTTCGGCCTCACCAAGTGGCTGATCGAGGCCGCGGCCGCGACCGGTGGTGGCCCGCGCTTCGTGTACCTCTCGTCGCTCGGCGTCGAGCCCGGCAGCAGCAACGCCTACCTCGCCGCGCGCGCCCGCGCCGAGGCGGTGCTGCGCGACAGCGGCCTGCCGTGGACCATCGCGCGGCCGTCGTTCATCACCGGATCGGACCGCGACGAGTCGCGTCCACTCGAGCGCGCGGGCGCAGCGGTCGGCGATGCGGCGCTGGCCTTGGTCGGGGTCTTCGGCGGCAAGCGGGTGCGGGATCGGTATCGCTCGACCGACGCGAGCACGCTCGCGCGCGGGCTGGTGCGGGTGGGGCTCGATCCGGCGTTCGTGGATCGGGTCGCGTACGCGGAGGACCTGCGCGGCGGCTCGAGGGATTCGGCGGGGTGATCGGCGAGATCGATCCCGCGGTACTCGCAGCCGAACGAGGGCGAGGCACCGTCGTCCACGGCCGTCAGTCCTTGCGCAGGATGAGGAACTGATAGCGCTCGATGGGACCGCCACAGTCCCAAGGCTCTCCGTCGTCGATGATGACCAGGGCGTCTCCCACGCGCATCTCGAACTCAGCCGTCTGTGCGGACTGATGGTCGAACACCTCGAGGTCCTGGTCGAAGCCGACGAACGAGAGCAGGTTGCGGCCCACGGGAGGTCCACAGATTGGGAGTGGCTCCTCGTGTGCGCAGCGCTGTGCCGTCGCATTCGTGATGCGCGCGCCGGGCCAGAGCCCCTTCGGCTCTCCTCCCGTCTCGTCGTCGACGTCAACGAAGCTTCCGTCCAAACCACCGAGCTGGAGCGCGCCGCCGATCGCCAGAGAGAACGCCGTGACCGGCAGGTGCATTCTCTCGACGTAGAGGGCCAGCTCGACCTGGGCGTTCTCGACCAGAGCGGCGGGTACCGTGTCGCCGATGGGGAAACGCTGCCAGCGACAAGAGCAGCCCAATCCGAGCGGAGGCATCACGGGTGCAGATCCGCGTGTTGCGCGGCGCGGCATTGCTGATGGTCTCCTAGGGTCGCCGGGTGAAGTTGCTGAACTTTGTTGGACGCGTCGTGGATGAGGACCATCGAGAAACCTCCGAGCACAAGCGAACGAGCGAAGTTCCAACCGAGCGAACGACAATGCGCCTGCGACCCGTCGTGGCGCAGATGAGGCCGCCGCACCCGCGGGACGGCGGCCTCATGACGACGGCGAGAGAGCCACATTGTCCCCGCTATGCGGAGGACATCAGTGCGTAGGCGCCCTCGGTTGCGTCCCAGACGAGGAAATCGAGCCGGCCGTCCTCGTTGAGATCAAACGCCGAGACCATCTGCGTGGAGTCTTCGTCCAAGGCGATGTCGAACATCTCGAGGTACTGCGTCTCGCCGGCGACCTGCACGACCGCGAGCATGAACCCCTGGAACACGACATCGTCCGCGCCATCCCCATCGACGTCGCCGAAGACCAGGCCGAGTGTCGCGGCCGAGGGCGGTATCGGCGGAGGTATGAAGCTGCCGGGCGGGTCAAGTTCCGTCCAGAACTTGAGCGGGGCTTCGAACGTGCGGTCACCGCGGGAGCGATGGAAGTCGAGATACGACTCGTAGTATTTCGAGTTGTCCTCCGTGGCGGTCATGACGTCGTCGAAGCCGTCTCCGTCGAAGTCGGCGACGCCGGCCCACGCAGGACGAGACGTCGCCGAGAACGTAACGCCCTCGGACGCGAATCCCCCGGCGCCGTCCCCCCACTCCGCCGAAAACGCGAGTACTCCACCGAGATTCCTCAGTTCACAGGCGGCGATGGAAACGATGTCGACCAGGCCATCTCCGTCGATCTGACCAGCGCCGATGCCGAGGATCTCGCGCCCGCACTTGCCATCGTGCGTGAGCTCGTCGCCGAAGAAGGATGGCACGCCATCGACGTTCCCCACGAGTCGATGCACGAATGGCTGGACGAGGACAGCGATCTCCTCGAGCCCATCTCCGTTCACATCCAGCACTGTTTGGGCACGAAAGAGCGTGATGATGTAGTCCGGGCTCGGCGGCTCGACCACCACAGGCTCGCCGGGGCCGTCCGGCGTCCAGGGCGCGATCGCCAACGCATAGCTGGGCTGGTCCGAACGTCCCACCGCGAGATCGGAGTGAACGCCGTCAAACATCCGCACCGGCCAACGCGTGTGCGGATACTCGAAGCCCGGCACCACGCCCCACGGCTGCACATCGAACCCGTCGCCGTTCCAGAACGCCAGCGCCATCGGCATCCCAGCGTCCTGACCGGCTAGCAGAAACGCGAGCTCGCCATCGGGCCCGAAGTGTCCGGCGCCCACGGGTTGGGCCCGCTGCCCCCCGGTGGGCAGGGGGCCGAGCTCGCCGTTCGATGGGATCGCAAACTTCCGATAGCAGAACGGCTCGTTCGCGACATTGTCGGGGCATGCGATCGGCGCCCCGGTCGACGATGCGTCCACGCTGGCGCCCGACGTCGTCGACGTCGACGTGATGCTCTCGCCCGAGCCGACCGAAGCGCTCGTCGCATCGGCGCTGGTGCCCTCGGCCGACGCCGAGCCGTCGCCGTCATCCTTCACAGGTCCGCATGCAAGCAAGCCCAGCGTCAGCGCTCGGAGGGCCCACGCCATGCGGGGCTGGACCGCACCGCAGCGCTCAGCCACCGCGCACCTCCGGATGCCGGATGCCGGATGCCGGATGCCGGATGCCGGATGCCGGATGCCGGATGCCGGATGCCGGATGCCGGATGCCGGATGCCGGATGCCGGATGCCGGATGCCGGATGCCGGATGCCGGATGCCGGATGCCGGATGCCGGATGCCGGATGCCGGATGCCGGATGCCGGATGCCGGCGTGCTCATCGTCCACGAGCATCGCACGGGGACTCTACCGGCGTCGAGCCGAGGTTTCGAGGACCTTCTCGCCCGTATGGGCATTTCGCTCCGACACCGGCGGCCGTGTGCTCCGCGAGACGTGTCGACGGCCGTTCGGCCGCGCGCTGCAGGACGAGGCATCGAGGCGAACCTGCGGCTGTCGTTCGCGGCCGACCTGCGCGACCACGGCGTGGGCGCGCAGATGCTCCACCAACTCGGCGTTTGGCGGCTCGAGCTGCTCACAAACAACCCGCGCGAGAGCGCGGGCCTGTCGGGCTTCGACATGGCGATCGTCGAGCCGGTGCCGCTGCATGCGGGGAAGAACCCGCACAACGAGCGCTACCTCGCGACCAAGGTCGCGAAGCTCGGCCACCTCGCGGACGGGTGAGGGCGATTGCCGCGGGCGCGAGGGCGGGAGACGTCGCGGGCTCACAGGCAGGCGATCGACTTGCGCACGGTGGTGGTGGCCCCGCGGGCGTCGCGGACGATCGCGGTGAGTTCGTGCGCTTGCGTGAACGGGATCGACGTGAGCGCGTCGTCGAGCAGCACGCCGTCGACACGCCAGCGGACCGATGCAATGTCGGCCTCGGCGTCATCGGTGTCGATCGTGAGGCTGACGGTGCTGGGGCAGGTGACGGTCGAGGGCACGGTGATCTCGGCCTCGGGCGGCGAGCCGAGCCAGCTGCTGGCGACGGCGTCGAAGGTCGCGGAGACCTCGGCGACGATGCCGTTGCAGGGCACGTCGAGGGTGACCTCGAACTTGCCGTAGGCGGGGATGTTGGCCCAACCGGCCTCGAACATGAAGCCGACGCCGTGCTCGATTGCGGAGCCTGCGGAACCTGCGGGTCCTGCGGGACCTCTGAGCGATGACCCCAATGACCCTCAATAGTCGGATGTCAGCGCCACGCCCGGCAGCTCGTCTTGCTCTGCACTTCTACGTTCGAGTTCGACGCGTCGCGTTGACTGTCATGAGGATATGAGTGCGTAGATGCCTGAGGCCTCATCTTGCACGACGAAATCGAGGCGCCCATCGTGATTGAAGTCGAATGCTGAGGCGATCTTACGCTCATTCGGCCACGGTTCAGCGAACATGGAGAACGATACGGGTCTCTCTGGCGCGCCGATCAGCGCGCTCATGAAGTAGGCGAAGATCAGATCGCTCCGGCCGTCACCGTCGACGTCTCCGAGGATGAAGGAGGAGTTGGTCGGCGGCGATCCAGGAAATGGGTGATAGCCGCCCGGCGCAATAGTGTCATTCCAAATCACTGCGGGAGGGGAGAAACTGCGATCGCCGCGGGCGCGGTGCAGCTCAATGTAGGCAACTTCACCGCTTCCGCCGTAGTCGTCCATGGCGATGACGACGTCATCGAGTTCGTCGCCATCGAAATCCGCGGCGCCCAGCCAGGCAGCTGGCAAGCTTGCAGTAAATGGAATGCCGACCGATTCGAATGTCCCCGCTCCATCGCCCCATTCCGCTGCGAATGCAAAGGCACCGTCGTAGTCGTCGACATCGCAGTAGCCGATCGCAACCAGATCGACGAACGCGTCGTCATCGAAGCGGCCCGGCGAAATGCCACTCACGTTGCCACCGCACGCCCCGGTGTGCGTGATTGGTGTGCTGAAGAATCCCGGCGCGCCGTCGACGTTGCGGACCAGGTAGTGCTCGTTGCCTCCTGACACCGAGTCCTGCGAGTAGACGGCGAAGTCCTGCCGACCATCGCCATCGCCATCCATGATCGGCTGCTGCTCGAAGACTGAGACGATGAGAGCATTCGGGGGGGGGGGGCACCGCGATCGGCTCGCCGGGCCCGTTTGGTGTCCACGGCGCGACCGCGAGCATCGGTTCGAACCCGCGCGACCCTACCAGGAGGTCAGAGTGCAGGCCGTCGAAAAGGCGTATCGGGATTCGCGCCTCGGCGCTCGAGAGTTCTGGCACGACACCCCAGGGCTGCACGTCGAACCCATTGCCATTCCAGAACGCCAAGCCAATCGGCGTGCCGCCTTCGCGGCCCGCGAGCAAGAATGCCTCCTCGCCGTCGGCCCCAAAGTTGCCGACACGAGCGCTTGGTGGACCACGCCATCCCGCACCGAGTTGCCCCTCCCACGCAATCGGAAACTTGCGGTAGCAGAACGGCTCGAGCGCCACATTGTCGGGGCACTCGACCGCAGCGCCCGTGCTGGAATCACTCGCCGTGGTCGTGCTCGCCGCCGACCCGCTGGCCTCGCTGGACGAGCCGACGCTCGCGCTCGTCGCGTCGACCGCCGTGGACCCGTCGGCCGACGCGGAGCCGGAACCGTCGCCGCTGCCCTTCACGGGCCCGCACGCCCAGCCCGCGAGCGTCAGCGCCACCAGGATCGGCGCCGCTCGCATCCGCTGTGCCACACCCAAGAGCATCGCACCGTCCACGCTAGCGGCGACGCACACTGCTGTCGACCCGATTCTCCCGTCGCCCCCACGGGCACCGGCGGACCCCTCTTGGGTCAGTCGGGTTGATCGACCGAGCGCATCAACACGTCGTGGATCTGCACGTGCGCCGGTGCGGTCAGCATGTGCCGCACGCACGCGGCGACGTCGGCGGGCTCGAGCACGGTGAAGCGACCATACGTGCGCGCGCCGGCCTCGGGGTCGCGCTCGTAGACCTCGGCGAACTCGGTGCGCACGTAGCCGGGGCTCACCGCGCCCACGCGAATCGCACTGCCGCCGGCGCGCAGCTCCTGTCGTAGGCCCTCGAGCAGGGCTCGCACGGCGTACTTGCTGGCGGCATACATGCCGCTGCCGGCCGGCACGCGGTGCGCGGCCATCGATGACACGTGGATCACGTGGCCACGGTCGCCGCGGCGCTGCATGTCGGCGATCGCCTCGCGGGTGCAGATCGCCAGCGCCAGCACGTTGACCTCGAGCATCTCGCGCCAGTCCGCGGTGGCGCCGCTGCACAGCGGCGCGAGCCGGCCGAGGCCGGCATTGTTGACGAGGATGTCGACGCCGCCGGTGCGGGCGCGCAGCTCGGCGAAGCTGCGGGCGATCGCGTCGGCGTCGCGCAGATCACAGGGCAGCGCGATCGGATCGCTGGTGGGATGACGGCTGCGCAGCGCGTCGACCAGCGCCTGCAGTCGATCGGCGCGACGGGCCAGCAACGCCACGCGGGCGCCCGCGTCCGCGAGCATCTCGGCGATCGCCGTGCCGATGCCACTGCTGGCGCCGGTGACGAGCGCGACCCGGTCGCGCAGCGGAAGGAGGTCGCGCAGTGGATGGAGGTCGCTCGGGGACGGCGAGTTCATGGCAAGCGGCCGCCAGGCTCGCATGGTTTCGCCGAACCGCGACGTGGTGCCGCCCCTGGCTTCAGCGCCGCAGCACCTCGAGCACCCGCCGCGCCGCCGTGCGCACGGCCTCGATCGCGCCGGGCTCGCTCGGCGGGCCGAAGCGGGCCTGCTCGTAGTGGCGCGCGAACGCGGTCAGTGCATCGCCGAGCGACGCATCGGTGTCGGCGACGCGCGCAGCGAAGTGGGGCAGCGACTCGTGGCCACCGATCACGAAGCCGCGCCGCGCCAGCCGACGCTCGATCGACAGCCACGCGGCGGTCGCGGGCGCGAGTCGCCGCCGTCGCCACCGCCGCAGCCGCCACGCCAGCGCGAGCAGCAGCGGCACCGCGACCAGGCTCAGCAGCAGCGATCGCCAGCGCGCGACCAACGACTCACCGGTGCGGTTGCGCAGCCCGAGGTTCTCGAACAGCGTCAGCTGCTTGCCGAGATCGTAGTCGATGATCCACGACAGGTACGCGTTGCGCACCGCGTCGACCAGCTCGGAGGCCGCCGGCCACCACGCCGCATCGTCGGCGGCCTCGCGTCCACCCGGCGGCGTGGGATCGAAGGTGACCCACCCGAGGTGACCGAAGTGGACCTCGACCCACGAGTGCGCGTCGGCCTGGCGCACCGACCAGTAGTCGCCGACTTGGTTGTAGTGCGCGCCGTAGTAGCCGTTGACGATGCGCGCCGGCACGTCGAGCTCGCGCAGCAGCAGCGCCATCGCGGTCGCGAAGTACTCGCAATGGCCGGCCTGGGTGTCGAACAGGAAGCCCTCGATCGGATCGGCACCCGCGAGCACGCGATCGCTGGGGCGGTTGTCGAGCGTGTAGCGGAAACCCGCGAGGTGCTTCATCACCGCGTCGACCTTCTGGAACCGGTTCACCGCGCCGGGCGCCAGCGAGGCCGCGAGCGCGGCGAACTCGGGCGACAGGCCCTGTGCGCGGGCGAGGTACGGTGCGAGCGCGCGGGCATCGGGGTTGCCGACGGCGATCAGCTCCTTGGTGGTGGGCACTCCGATGCGCGAGACGAACTCGTAGCGGATCGGACCGGGGGCCTTGTCGGCGCGCAGCTCTGCGCTGCGGCCGGCGCGGATCTCCGTGCGCGACTCGATCGGGCCGCGCGGGGCCACCCGCACCGCCAGCGGCTCACTGGCCGCGAACAACACGTCGACGCCGATGTCCTCGAGCGTCACGGTCGCGACCAGCACGTCGGTCGCGGCCGCGAAGCCGGGGATCGCGATCGCCCGCGGCAGCCCGGTGAAGCCCGGCTGGAGTTGGTTGCCGCCGCGATCGTCGAGCAGTTGGCGGTAGCCGTAGGGCCCCGCGACGATGGTGGCCTCGGCGTCGTCGCGGTGGGACCAGCGGCCGCGCTCGTAGGCGTCGAAGCTGCTGCCGCGCAGGTGCCAGTCGGGCGCAAGCTCGACCGTGGTGCGCTGCACCGGCTCGATGCGCATCACCACGGTGGTGTCGGACTTGATGCGGCCGAAGTCGCCGAGATCGACGGTGCTGGCGAAGCCGCTGGTGCGATCGCGCGCGATGCCGCCGCGCAGGAAGAAGCCCACGCCCCAGCGCGGGAACGCGATGAAGGTGATGGCGGCGCCGACCGCTGCGATCACGGCCACCTGCACGGCCGCGCGCCACAGGAAGCCGCGCGCGCGCATGCCCTCCTTGCCCACCGAGACCGCCGTGCGGGCGCCCAGCCGCTCGCCCTCGGCGGCGAGGTGGTTCAGCAGCAAGGTCATCACCGCGACCACGAGGTAGGCCGCGAACAGCAGCGGGAAGTTGATGCCGGCGTTGATGACGGCGCCCGTCACCAGCAGCAGCGAGCCCAGCAGCAACAGCTGCATGTGCTCGCGCGCGCGCTGGCGGTTGAAGAAGCGCTGCACCACCAACAGCAGCAGGAAGTCGATGCCGGCGTCGAGCACCTCGAGCGTGAGCACGGCGCGCGCCAGCGTCGCGACCAACGCGGCCGCGATGCCGAGCGTCCACAGCCGCTCACCGGCGCGCGAGGGCACCGGCGGCAGCGGGCGCACGAACGCCAGCAGCGTCAGCGCGCACGCCAGCGCGAGCGACCACGGCGCGATGCCGTCGCCCAGCGCGACGGTGGCGGTCGCGATCGCGATCTGCAGCAGGCTCAGTCGATCGCGCAGGCGCAGCAAGGCCGCGTGGGCGCTGCTGCCGACCACGACGGGCTCCTCGCTCATGCCTCACCCACCAGCGCGAGGAACTCGAGCACGCGGCGGCGCTGCTCGTCGCCGCTGCCCGAGGGCACCACCAGCGCACCGTCGTAGCGCAGCGCGACGGCGGTGCCGGCGTGGGCGAGCCCGGCGACCGCCGCCGACGCGCAGCGCTCGACCTCGGCCTCGAACGCGGGCTCGCCGGTGCGGCCGCGGGCGAGCGCGAGCACGATCTCGAGATCGCCATCGGCCTCCTCCTCGCGCACCACCGCGCGGCCGAGCCGGGCCACCGCGGGCCAGTGCACGCGTCGCAGATCGTCGCCGTCTCGGTACTCGCGCAGCGCGTAGAACTCGCCCGCACGCGCGGGCCGGCGGGCCGACTCGCCGATGTCGGTGCGCAGCGAGGTCGGCTCGCCGCCGCGATCCTCGTGCACGCGGGGATAGACCAGCACCGGCGCCGAGGCGACCAGCTCGCGACGCTTCACGAACAGGCCGAACGGGAACCGCGTGGCCACCACCGAAGGTGGCAGCGGATGGCGCCCGCGGGTCGGCAACGTCACGGTCGACGGCACCTCGATGGTGCGACCGGCCGGCAGGCGCACCGCGAACACCGGCGCGCAGCTGCCCGCGGTGCCCTCGCGATCGTCGTCCTCGACGCTCACCGACAGCACGTCGACGTGGGGATCGGTGTTGGTCAGCTCGACGCGCAAGGCCGCCGGCACACCGGCGTGGACCTCACCGACCGGCACGCGCCGGGCAATCGCCCGCCGCACCATCGACTCGCTGAGCACGCCGCTGCCGATGATGAGCGCCATCTGGGCCCCGAACACCGCGTGCAGCAGGTTGGCGCCCGAGTTGATCGCCGCGAAGCCGACCGCGAGCGTGAGCCCGATGAACAGCCAGCCCGCGCGGGTGATCTCGAGGCTGCGACCGCGAGCGGTGAGCGCACGACGGACCAGCGAGCGCTTGCGTCGCTTGGCGGCCATGCGTCCTTGCTAGCGCGGCACCGCCGTGGTCGCGACCAGCTCGCGGATCTGCTCGGCCGCGACCGCACCACCTTCGTCGCCGGCCCCGGGCGCGGCGATGATGCGGTGGGCCAGGGCCGCGACCGCGAGCTCCTGCAGGTCGTCGATGTCGATCTGCGCGCGACCCGAGAGGTACGCACGCGCCTTGGCGGCGCGCATCCATGCCAGCGCACCGCGGGTGCTCACGCCCCAACGCATACCAGGGTGGCTGCGGGTCGCCTGCACCACGCGCTGCGCGTAGCCGGCCAGATCCGCATGCACGAAGGTCTGCTCGGCGGCGAGCTGGGCCGCGAGGATCGACGCGAGCGTGCCGGCGTGGGCGACCTCCGCCGAGGCTTGGGTGCCGCCCTGGGCCAACAGCGCCTGCTCGACCTCGGCGGCGGTGTAGCCCATCGAGAGCCGCAGCATGAAGCGATCGCGCTGCGACTCCGGCAGCGGATAGGTGCCGTGGTGCTCGGTCGGGTTCTGGGTCGCGATCACCATGAACGGCGAGGGCAGGGGGTGGCTCTCGCCCTCGACCGACACCGTCTGCTCACCCATCGCCTCGAGCAGCGCGCTCTGGGTGCGCGGCGGCGAGCGGTTGATCTCGTCGGCGAGCACGAAGTTCGCGAACACCGGGCCCTTGCGGAACTCGCTGCGCTCGAAGCCGGGCCGCAGCACCGAGACCCCGATGAGGTCGGCGGGCAGCAGGTCGCTGGTGAACTGCACGCGCCGGAACTCGCCGCCGACCGACTGCGCGAGCGTGCGCGCGAGCGTGCTCTTGCCGACGCCGGGGATGTCCTCGATGAGCAGGTGCCCGCGCGCCACCAGGGCCACCAGCGCCAGCTCGACGACTTCATCCTTGCCGCGAATCACCGCGCACACCGCCCGCCGCACCCGCTCGACCGCTGCGCGGGCCTCCGCGGCGTCCGACGCACCGGCCTCGGGTGGGGTCACCGGCCTCGGTGCGGGCAGTACGGACGACATCCAACCGCCAGTCTATGCCGACGTCGGCGGTGCTGCAAAGCGGCCCGCGAGCGGCCGCTCGCGGTTGACGAACGATCACGGGCACGCGCGGTCCATGTGCCACGTTGGCGGCCCTCGCCTGTGGTCGACGGCGAGCGCACGCGCGCGAGAACCACAGGCCCGCCCGCGCCTCAACGCTTGCGCGCGAGCATCATGCCGTCGCGCACCGACAGCAGCACCTGCTCGACGCGCTCGTCCGCGTGCACGCGCCGGTTGAAGGCGACGATCGCCCGATCTTCGTCGTCGCTCGGCGCCAGCACGCGCCCACTCCAGAGCGTGTTGTCGGCGACGATCAACGCGCCGGGCGGCAGCAGGTCCCACACCGCATCGTAGTACGCGCCGTAGTTGGTCTTGTCGGCATCGATGAAGACGAGGTCGAAGCGGCGCCCCTCGGCCTTCAGCGCCGCGATGCTGTCGAGCGCGGGCCCGAGACGCAGCTCGATGCGATGACCGACCGGGCTCTTGGCGAAGAACTCGCGCGCGACCGCGGTCGCGATCGGATCGAGATCGCAGGTCACCAGCCGCCCGTCGTCGGGCAGCGCCTCGGCCATGCACAGCGCCGAGTAGCCGCTGAAGGTGCCGAGCTCGAGCACGTTGCGGGCGCGCGACAGGCCCACGAGCAGCCGCAGGAACGCGCCCTCGACCGGGCCCACCTGCATCTGCGGCGCGCGCAGCTCGGCACGGGTGCGCTCGCGCAGCTGCTCGAGCAACGGCGACGCGGCGGGGCTGTGGGCTTCGACGTAGCGCTCGATGTCCGGTGGAACCAGCGTCAGCATGGGCGGAGCCCGAGCTTCGTCCGAAAGCCCCGACGGCTCAAGTCGTGGTGCCGCGCGGTGGCTTGGTGCCCGCGCGGCGCAGCTCGAGCGCCCGCAGCTCGATGCGGAAGACCATGCCGCGGGTGCTCTCGCGGATCGCGAGCGCGCCGCCTTGCAGCTCGAGGATCGCGCCGGCGATGGGCAGCGCGAGGCCGAGCCCGTGGTGTCCGGGGATGCGGTGGAAACCCCGGCGGGCCGCGGTCAGCTGGGCGGCGGTCGCGGGGGCGACTGGCGTGCGGATCTCGACCACGATCACGCGCCGTCGTCCCGAGCTCGACATCTGCACCCGCACGGTCAAGGTCCCGCGGGGCACCCGAGTGGCGGCGAACACCAGCACGTTCTCGAGCGCCTGCACCGTGCGGTAGGGATCGACGAAGGCCGGGGGCAGGGTCGCCGCCGCGTCGGTGGTGTACTCGACCGCCGCGGGCACGCGCCGGGCCGCGTTGGCGACCGCGCGCGTCACCAACGTCACCGGCGGGGTCGGCTCCGCGTGCAGCTCGAGCCGCCCGGCGTCGAGCTTGGCGGCGTCGAGGATGTCGTCGATCTCCTGCAGCAGCTCGCGGCCGCTGGTGTGGATGGTCTCGACCAGCTCGCGCTGCTCGCCCTGCAGCGGGCCGTCGATGCCCGAGAGCAACAGCTCCGAGAAGCCGAGGATCGAGTTGAGCGGCGAGCGGAGGTCGTGGCTCATGTTGGCGAGGAACTGACTCTTGAGCCGGTCGGCCTCCTTGGACTTCTCGATGGCGACGTACTTCTCGACGTTCGACTCCGTGATCCGCGACACCAGCCGATCGACGGCGTGCACCAGGCGGCGCACCTCGGCGGTCGCGAGCGCGTGGGCGGGCAGCGGCGGCGGCACGCGGCCGTCGGCAACCGCGGCGACCTGGGCCAGCGCTCGCCGGGCGTCGCGGCGCAGATCGTTGGCGAGCGGCACATAGGTGAGGCCGAGGGTCATCGCCGCCAGCGCGGCGACGATCGCCAGCGGCGTCAGCGAGGCCTCGCCATGGGGTACGACGGTCACGGCGATCGTGCGCTCGCCGTGGTGCTCGACGTAGAGATCATCGATGCCGTCGTCGTCGGTGTCGTGGGGGCCGTCCTCTTCCGGCAAGCTGGCGGCGCGCCCGAGTCGGCGCTGGCCGTCGTCGACGCCGAGCCCGGGGGTCCGCGCGAGCATGCGCCCCAGCCCGCGCTCGTCGCCGGCGTCGAGCAGCGCCCGCGTGTCCTCGGCCAGCGCGCGGGCGTGGGCGACCGCGTGCTGCTGCGCGACGGCGTCCCGTGCCAGCGTCGCGACCGCGGCGGTCGCGATCACCAGGCCCAGCCCGGCCGGCAGCGCGAGCGCCAGCTGTCGCACGCGCAGGTCGACGCGCACCCGCACGCTCGGGTGCAGCGGCACCGTGAGCAGCTCGGGCCGCAGGCAATCGCGCCCGAGGTTGGCCAGCCACGACGACACCGCCGCCAGCCCGCCCCACCACGCGAGCAGCAGCGCCAGCTCCTGTGCCCTCGACAGCGGTCGCTCCGACGCCAGCAGCACGAGGTCGACCGCGAACGCGATCGCCGACCATGCAAAGAACCGCAGCGCGACCGCGTAGGGCACCCGCGCCAGCCGTGCGTGGGCGCCGGCGATCGCCTCGTCACCGACCGGCACCCGACGAGCCGCGCGATCGCGAATCCACAACACCAGCGCGACCGGCCACAGCAGCCAGCCCACCGCGATGAAGCTCCACGGCAGCCCTGGCTTGCTCGCGTGGCCGCGCCGATCCCAGCGCGCCGCCGGCAGATCGACCACCGTGCGCAGCGCCACCGCGGCCACCGCGATGAACTGCGGCACCGCCAGCCGCGCGAGCACCAGCGCCGGCGCACCACGTTCGCCGCACGCGACCACCACCCACGCACCCGCGAGTGACCACGCGACCAGCGAAGCCGCCACCATGCGGCCGAGCAGCGCGAGCTCGGCCCGCAGGCGACCGCAGCTGCCCAGACGCCGCTGCTGCACCACCTCGGCCGGCGGCAGCGCGGCGCTCGACGAGGTCAGCGGGTCGACCTCGGGCCCCGAGTCGCTGTGGGAGTCCGTCACTGCGCCTGCTCCCAGGTGTCGCTGCGGCTGCGTGCCCGCACCACCGCGCGCGCGGCCTCCTCGGCGATGTCGATGGTGGTCGGGCGTCGGGGCGGATCGAGGGGCAGCACCAGCGTGAAGGTCGAGCCGCGGCCCGGCTCCGACGCGACCGACAGCGTACCGCCGTGGGCCAGCGCGATGCTGCGCGCGATTGCCAAGCCCAGGCCGGTGCCCTTCTTGCGGCGCGAGATGGTGCCGGCCTGCTGGTACTCGTCGAAGATGAGCGGCAGCTCGTCGGGCGCGATGCCGACGCCGGTGTCGCTCACGGCGATCGCCACGCGGTCGGTGCCCAGCGCGTCGGCGCGCACCACGATGCTGCCGTGCTCGGTGAACTTGATGGCGTTGCTGAGCAGGTTGGTGAGGATCTGGCCGATGCGACGGCGATCGCAGACCACGTCGGGTAGCTCGGCGAGGTCGGCCCGCAGCGTGACGTCGCGGTCGCGCAGCAGCGGCTGGTGGATCCGCACCACCTCGTCGAGCAGCGCGCCGACGTCGTGGCTCGCGAAGTGCAGCCGTAGGTCGCCCGACTCGATCATCGAGAGATCGAGGATGTCGTTGACCAGCTCGAGCAGCTGTCGACCGCCGGCCTGGATCAGCCGCACGTCGTCGGCCTGCGCGGGTGACAGCGGCGCGGGGATGCCCGACAGCAGCAGCTGCGCGTAGCCGCCGACGGTGTGCAGCGGCGTGCGGAGCTCGTGGCTCACCGCCGAGAGGAACTCGGCCTTGGCGGCGTCGGCGGCCTGGGTGCGCTCGAGCGCCTCCTGGTAGACGCGCTGCTCCTGCTCGAGTCGCGCGCGCAGGCGCTCGAGCTCGCCGAGCAGCGCGGCGACGTCGTCGGGCTCGACCGCGACGAACGGGCGCGCCTCGATCGGCGCGGTGCCGTGGCCGAGGTGATCGAGCCGACGCGCGACGCCCTCGATGTCGATCGTGAGCGCGACCGCCCCGCTGCGCGCCGCCGCGATCGCCACCACCACCAGCAGCAGGCCGCCGGTCCACATCGCGGTCGTGCCGCGCGCGAGCCCGACCGGCCACGACTCCTGCGCGAGGCTCGCGGCGGCGATGGCCGCGACCGCGGCGGTGGGCGCCAGCATGGCCGCGACGTGGGCACGCCAGGCCGGCGCCGGATCGACCAGCTCGACCCCCTCGACGCCGCCGCGCAGCACCAACGTCGCCATCGCCCGCGCCATCACCACCGCGACCAGGCAGCCGGCCGCGAACACGCTCGCGAGCACCGGCAGCACCGCCGCGGCGCCGTGGGTGTCGTCGCCGCTCCACCACATCGCGACCACGCACGCGGGCGTCGGCACCACCACCTGTAGCAGCGGTAGCTCGCGTGCGAGCGCAGCCGCGCGGCCCTTTCGCGCGCGCAGCCAAAGCACGCACAGCAGCGTGATGCCGCAGGTGACCACCGCGAGGTCGAGCGCGTCGCGACCAGCCGCGCCGACCCGCGCCGCGCCGCCTTGGGCGGTGAGCAGCACCCGCGCAATCACGAAATGCACCGCGGATGCGGCGAGCACGATGCCGAGCGCGCCCGCGGAGTCGCCGCGAGCTGCTTGCGTCGACTCGTCGTTCATCGCGTGGAGCC
This sequence comes from Deltaproteobacteria bacterium, assembly GCA_016709225.1. Taxonomy (NCBI): domain Bacteria; kingdom Pseudomonadati; phylum Myxococcota; class Myxococcia; species Deltaproteobacteria bacterium. The sequence continues at coordinate 310,401 of JADJEE010000001.1, forward strand.
GATAGGATACTGCAACTGCGAGCTCGGCACGCAAGCGCGCCCGCAACCCCGGAGGGGGCGCGGGCGCGTGGGGGCCGTGCGTTGGCAGGCGCGCGTGGATGCGTGCGCCGGCGCGGTCGCGCCTAGCCCTTGCGGGCGCGGACCAGCTCGACCAGCTTGGGCAGCGTGTCTTCCCACTTCGCGACCAGGCCGTAGTCCGCGATCTGGAAGATCGGCTCCTCGCCGTTCTTGTTGATCGCGACGATCACCTTGCTGCCCTTCATGCCGGCGAGGTGCTGGATCGCGCCCGAGATGGCGACCGCGATGTACAGGTTCGGCGCCACGACCTTGCCGGTCTGACCCACCTGCAGATCGGCGGGCACCATGCCCGCGTCGGTCGCCGCACGGCTGGCACCGAGCGCACCGCCGAGCAGGTCGGTGAGCTCCTCGAGCACCTTGAAGTTGGCGCCCTCGCGCATGCCACGGCCGCCCGAGACCACGACCTTCGCCTCGGTGAGGGCTGGTCGCGCGCTCTGGGTCTTCTCCAGCGAGATCACCTGGGTGCCGCGGTTGGAGGTCTCGACCGCGAGCGGGGCGACGTTGGCCGCTGCGCCGCCGGGCTGCGCCGGCGCGAACTCGCTGGCGCGTGCGGTGAAGCAGACGAGCGGCCCGACCAGCTCGATCTCGGCGATCGCACGACCGGCCGAGACCTCGCGGGCGAACAGCCGCGGGCCCTTCACGGCGGTGACCTCGGGTGCCAGCGGGGCCCCGAGCACTGCGGCCGCGCGCGGCAGCGTGTCGCGCAGGGTCGAGGTGGCGGTGCCACCGATCGCTGCCACGCCGAGCGTCTTGGCGGCGGTGACGATCGCGTCGGACCACGCCTCGGCCGTGAACGGCTCGAGCGCGGCATGGGCCGCGACGTGCACGGTCTTGGCGCCGTAACCCTCGGCGGCGATGGCTGCCGCGGCGGCCTGCGGCGACGCGCCGAGCACCAACAGGTGCAGCTCGCCACCCAGCGCGGCGGCGACCTGCTGCCCGGCCGTGATGCCCGGCAGGCTGTGCGCGCGCAGCTTGTTGTCCCCGATCTCGACTACGACAAGAACGTTGCTCATAGCACCTTCGCCTCCGTCGCGAGCTTCTCGACCAGTTCCTCGACCGAGCCGACGATCTTGCCGGCCTGGCGCTTGGGCGGCGCCACGGCGCCCTTGCTCTGCACCGCCTGGCCCGGCGTCACGCCGAGATCCGCGGGCTTGAGCACCTCGACCTTCTTGGTCTTCGCCATCGTGATGCCGCGCAGCGACGCCAACCGCGGTTTGTCGGGGTAGGGGTGGTCGGCCGGGGTCGCGCCGTTGCGGACGCTGGTCGGCAGCACGATGCGCAGGTCGACCGAGAGCACCGCCGGCAGCGGCACGCGCTTGGTCTCGACGCCGTCTTCGACCTCGCGCGCGACCTGCAGCGCGTTGCCCTCGCGGTCCCACGTGACCGACGCGGCGAAGGTCGCCTGCGGCAGGTCGAGCAGACCGGCGATGCGCTGCGCCACCTCGTTGCCCTCGTTGTCCTGGGAGAGCTTGCCCGAGATCAGCAGGTCGGCGCTCTCGCGGCGGAACACCGCCGCGACCAGCTGCGCGACGCTCTGGGCGTCGAGCTGGGCGTCGTCGGCCTCGACCACGATGGCCCGGTTGGCACCCATCGCCAGGAAGTTCGTGACGTGCTCGCGCTTGCCGGGCGGGCACACGCTGACGACGACGACCTCGGCGAGACGCTCGGTACCACCGCCGACCTCGGCGAGGCGCAGCGCGGTCTCGATGCCGTACTCGTCGAATTCGTTCTGCACGAACTTCGCAGCGGTGGTGTCGATCTGTCCGCCGGCGAACTTGGGCGGCTCGACCGGATCGGGAATCCGTTTGACGGTCACCAGGATCTTCATGAATCGACCCTCCTTAGACCGCGGCTGTATCGCAAGCGAGCCCCAGGCTGTCAAACGCCAAAGCCGCGCAAGGGCGTCGGGGGCGGCGCGGGCCCACGTGCGCGGTCGCGGGCGCCACCGGCATCGCTGCAGGTGGCGCCGGCGCGGACGCTTCGGGGCGCCGGCGCTCGCGGTGCACGCGGTGCGAGGGCCCATGCGTGCGCCGGTGCTCGCGGCCCGCCGTCGACCCCGCGTTGGCGGTTGCGGGCGCCCAGGCGCTGCGCTAGCGTCCACGCCGTTGCGACCGACTTCGCACTCCCTGCTCGCACTCGCGTTGCTCGTGCTCTCGGCGTGCAGCGGCTGCACCACGCCCGAGGCCAAGACCCCGGACGCGACGCCGGCCGAACAGGCGCCCGAGCCCCCGAGCGAGCGCGACAAGGCCCGCAGCGAGCTCGCGGGCGGCGAAGAGATCAAAGAGGCCCGCGGGGTCTCCCTCGACAAGCTGTCGGACTCCCAGAAGACCTCGTTCTTCCAGATCATCAACTCGGAGCCGAGCGCCTGCGACAAGCCGCACAGCATCGCGGTGTCGCTGCGCGACGACGGCTCCTGTCGCGACTCGTTGGTGGTCGCGCAGCTCATCGCCGACGCGCTGGTGCAGGGCGCGACCGTGTCGGCGATCCGTGACGCGCTCGACGTCGTGGTCGCGGGCCTGAAGCCGCGGGACATCCCCACCAAGGGCCGGCCGGTGTGGGGCAACGAGAACGCGCCGGTCACGGTGGTGGTGTTCGCCGACTTCACCTGCCCGCACTGCCGCGCCGAGGTGCCGAAGCTGCGCGCGGCGATCGACCAGTTCCGCGGCCGCGCGAAGCTCGTGTTCAAGTACTTCCCGCTGCAGGGCCCTGGCCACGAGCGCTCGCGCTTCGCCGCGCTGGCCGCCGAGGCTGCCCACGAGCAGGGCAAGTTCTGGGAGATGCACGATCAGATCTTCGAACACTTCGGCGTGCTCGAGGACGAGGACATCATGGGCTATGCGCGGGCGGTCGGGCTCGACCTCGACGAGTTCCGCGCGTCCTACGAGGGCAAGAAGGGCGATGCCCGCATCGACGCCGATCGCAAGGACGGCGAGACCCTCGAGATCGGCGGGACCCCGGCGGTGTTCGTGAACGGTCGCATGATGAACGAGCTGCTGTTCGGCGGTACGCTGCCCGGGTGGATCGACGACGCGCTCAAGCGCTGACGGTGGTGGGCGCGTGAGCGAGGCCCCTCGAGTGCAGCCGCGACCGTGGATCGAGGCCTTCGCGCCCGCCACGGTGTCGAACCTGGGCCCCGGCTTCGACTGCCTCGGGCTCGCGCTGCGCAGCCGCGGCGACACCGTGCGCGCGCGTCGTCGCGACGACGCCGGGGTTGCGTTGCTGCGTGTCACCGGCGATGGCGGGGCGCTGCCCTGCGATGCGCGCAACACCGCCGCCGTGGCCGCGGCGGCGTTGCTCGCTGCCCACGCGCCCCACGCCGGCGTCGAGCTCGAGCTCGACAAGGGGCTGCCGCTCGGCAGCGGGCTCGGCAGCTCGGGGGCCTCGGCGGCGGCGGCCGTGGTGGCGGTCGACGCTGCGCTCGCGCTGGGCCTGCCCGCGACCGCGCTGGTCGAGGCGGCGCGCGCCGGTGAAGCCGCGGCGTGCGGCGCCGGTCACCCCGACAACGTCGCGCCGGCGATCGTCGGCGGCATCGTGCTCATCCCCTCGTTGTCACCGCTGCGCCTGGTGTCGCTGCCGACGCCGCCGTCGATGTGGTTGGCGATCTACACGCCCGGTTGTCAGGTGCCCACCGCGACCGCGCGCGCGGTGCTGCCGGCCGCGGTGTCGCTGGCGGCGTGCGTGCAGCAGGCCGCGCGGCTGGCGTTGTTGGTGCACGGCCTGCACGAGCGCGATCTGTCGCTCGTGGGCGAGGCCATCACCGACGACATCGTCGAGCCCGCGCGCGCGGGGCTCATCCCCGGCTACCTCGACGCCAAGGCCGCGTGCTGCGAGGCCGGAGCGATCGCGTGCAGCATCAGCGGTGCGGGCCCGACGACGTTCGCGATGACCGCAGACCGCGGTCG